>NZ_JBHVWS010000054.1:18487-62058 GCF_042882185.1 Streptomyces sp. NPDC058239 | reverse complement strand
GATCCGAAAATCGATCACCCTCAACTGCCTTCAACTGTCCTGGTCTTGGCACACCAACTCAACGAGCCAGCACCTGCAAAGTCACCGGTATTGGGACTAAACCCCGCGTACGCCCCTTCGTCTTCGCCCGGCCGACCGGCCGGGACCGCGCCACCCCCTCGCCAAGGAGTACGTATGCCCACTATCGCCATCGTCGGAGCCGGACCGGGCCTGGGCCTGTCCATCGCCAAGGTCTTCGGCGGTCACGGCTTCGACGTCGCTCTGATCTCCCGCACCGAGGACAAGCTCGACGTCCTGGTCGCCGAACTCGCCGAGGCCGGGATCACCGCGGAAGCCTTTCCCGCCGACGCCGGAGACTCGGCCCAGCTCACCGATGCGCTGGGGGCGGCGATCGCGCGGTTCGGGCGGATCGACGTCCTGGAGTTCTCCCCGCACGCGGGCCTGTCCATGACCGCACCCAAGGAGGTGACCATCGACACCCTGCGCCCGCAGATCGACAGCCTGCTCTACGGTGCGGTCGCCGCCGTCCAGGTGGTGCTGCCCGGGATGCTCGAGGCCGGATCCGGCACCCTGCTGTTCACCACCGGCGGCGGCGCGGTCAGCCCGTACCCGATGCTCGCCGACGCCAACATCGCCCAGGCAGGCCAGCGGAACTGGGCGATCAACCTTCACAACACCCTCGCCGGCGAGGGCATCTACGCGGCCAACGTGGCCATCAACCTCATGATCGGCACCGAAGCCCCAGAAGGCGTCCCCTACCGCTCGCCCGACGAGATCGCCCTCGACTACTGGGCCCTCCACACCAGCCGTGACCAGGCCGAGCACTTCATCGGCGTCTGACCCCAGTACACCGACGACGGGCGGCCCCCAGTCCACGCTGTCACCGGACGATGGACGGCAGTAGAAGCTCTCGATGTTGATCCCCCGTGAGCTCACGGATTCTGAAGGGTGCTCCGGACGAACCCACGGATGGCCTTGGGAATTTGGCCTGCATGGGCCTGCTGTCGGAGTACTCGTCCGCCCAGCCGGGTGCACGCGAACAGGCTCTGGCGCTGATCTTGTGATGCCGATGGATGCTCAAGTCCGAACTGGTGCCAGGATGGGCTTGTGCCGGACGCCGTAGTGAGGGGGCGACATGGGCGGGCTGCCACGGTGGCTTGAGCTGTGGTTCGCAGAGAACGAGGCCGGGTGCCGAGCGCGTGGAACCAAGGTGGTGCTGTGGCTCAGGCCTGCCAATGGTCCCCTGACCGTCCGGGCCGAAAGCCGACTGCCGACGTGAGGGTGACCGCCGAAACGGGCAGCCGGTGGGGCAACGCCGCCGTGTATGCCGAGGGCTGGGGCCGTCTCATGGGGATTGATGACTTGACCGAGGCAGTTTGGCAGGCAGACATTCACCCAGAGTCACAGGGCGAAGTCGATGTGGTCATCGGGCACCCCTGGCTTGGGCCGAATCGACAGCTGAGGTACCGAGCTGGGCCAAAAGCTGGAAGCGATTGGGGCCGCTGGGAGCACTCTTTGCTCTCGAATGGCCTTCGTCGTCCAGACCGGCGTCGATGACCAACTGCGGGATGGCGCCGGTTGTGGAGTCCGAATCGATGGTGCTTCCCATCAAGTGTTGTAGTCGGTACCTCAACCGAAATGTCGGATCCCAGGTCACGATCCGGCGCGACCGGGCAGACAGGGCTGTCAAGACACGAGGAGAGTGAGCGCGTGAGTGGAGAATGGTCTGCGGTGGTGGCGGCCGTTGTGGGCACACTCGGCGCAGCACTTCTGACGCAAAGTCGAGCCGACCGAACGAGGCGGATGGAGCTGGAGGCAGCCCATGCGCAGAGGCGCGAGGAGCGCCAGCATGCGGAGGAGCTCCTCCAAGCCGAGCGCGCTGAACAGAAGGCGCAGGCGCTGGTCGACCTGCACCGTTCCTGCTGCATATCGCTGAACACAGCCACACGGCAGTACATGACCGCTCAGGTCAACCTCCTGCACGCGGTGCGGGAGGGCACTGGGGTCGGCCTTTGCCTGGAGCAGCTCGAAACCTGCCGCATCGCTCAGCGGGACAGCTTTGCTGAGGCTGAGATGGTGGTACCTGATGAGGTGCTTATGGCTGCCACGGCCGCCGGGCACCGGCTGAACGCGGGCTATGGACTGCTCAAGCGTATGTCCGCGACATCCCCGTGCGATCAGGAGGAATTGAATGCTTTCGCAGCCGGGGTCGATGAGTCGTGGGGCCAACTGGCCCTGATGCAGAAACGGATGCGCCAAGCTCTGGGCATCGAGAGCAGTATGCAGAGCGGAGGTGTCGACTGAGCTGCCGGTCTGCCAAGCGGTGGTGTCCTGGAAGGGCAAACCGGTCAGGCAGGAGCAGGTCATCCCAGGTCGGTAACGACCAGCCCGTGTGAAAAGACTCCCCGTGTCCTCACACGCCTCGGCATCACTCGGATCGCCCCGTCTCATGCCCACATCAACGACCCGGACACGGAGCAGTCACATGATCCGCAAGTGAGGTTCTAATAGTCCATAGCCACCACGACGTATAGACACGCCACGGCTGCGACGACGACGAGCGCGACCAAGACGATCAGTGTGCAGGCCAGTGCTCCTGCCGTCCCAGCGATCGCTGCCCAGCCGAACCGCGTCGCTCGTTCGGCCCGTTGGGCTGCGTCGTGGTACTCGTTGTCGTACCAGCCGCGATCGGTCATGGTCACCCCCGGTCGAACCCTATAACTCGGCCATATCGCCCCCGATTTCACGGCGCGGATCCGCTGGGACAGCGATGGCACGATCGCCCGGACAGCTCGTAGTCTTCTTCCGCCGGCTCAGGAGCGGTGCCCGCCGTCGGTAGCCCTCGCCTACATCCACGGGCTGCGGTTCATCACGATCGAGCCCCGCCGGCCGGTGGGCCTGACAGGCCTGGTTTGGCTAGGGAAGGGGGCAGGTGAGCGGCAGGACGCGTTCGGGCAGCCGCCCGGTGAGGTGGGTGTCGGTGACGGCGGCTTCGGTGAGCCAGTCCGCTGCGGTCAGCTGGTCGACCAGGTGCTGCAGTTCGCCGGGACCCACCGGGCACAAGGTGGCGAGGGAATCCAGGGCGACGCCCGTTCCGCCGGGGCCGAGCCGTCCCGATGCGTTGGTCTGGGTGGCCAAGGTCAGGGCGAGCAGCCTGGTACCTGCGGTGGCCTTGGCCTTGCGGAGCTTCTTGTCCGAGACGACCTTCTGGGCCCATCCGCTGAGTTTGGGCCGCAACTTCTTGCCGAACGTGAACGGGGCCGTCCCGTCCCCGCGGGCCACGAGGGACGGGACGGTGACCGGGGTGGGGTTCTCGGGGCGGGAGGCGAGCAGGTCGCCGACGGTGCCGGGGACGCTCAGCCAGCCGCAGTTGGTCATCTTCCCGACCAGGTCTTCCGGATCGGTCAGGCCCAGCGCGGTGAGGTCCTGCTTGACGAGGTTGCCGGTGCCGGTGTGCGCGGTGCGCAGGGTCAGCATCACCACCAGCAACCGTGCTTCCGGGTCGGGCAGCGGGCTGTGGTCGGCCGCGTACGCGAGGACGGAGCGTGCGTGTTCCCATTGCGTCGCCGTGGTCAGCAGCCGGGTCACCGCCGGCCCATCGCTGTCCGTACCGCGGCCGGTGCGCTGCTGGTGCTGGAGGCGGGCGGTGGTGGCGGCCTGCTCGGCGCGCCGGGCCTCAAGCCGCAGATTGACGTCGCCGGTGACATCGGCCCAGGTGGTGAAGGCGCGTGCCTTGCGTTCCTGCAGGTCGGCGAGGAGCGCCAGGTCGGGTTCGGTGCGCTGCTGGTAGGTGCGGAAGAGTTCACCGAGTTCGACGAGTTCGTCCCGCAGGACGACGGGCCGCAGATCGTGGGGGATGGCCCGCTGCGCGATCTTCCCGTACGGATAGTGGCGCCGGACCGGGGCGGAGCGGGGAGCCGGTACGTTCCGCGGGCCGGCCGTGGGCGGGGGGCGGTCGGAGAACTGCGGCGCGCCGGCAGGAGCGTTCGACGGGCGGTCGGCAGTATCCGGGGTGTCGGTCGCCGGGACGGAGGCGGTCTGAGCGGTGATGACGACCTTCGCACCGGGCGCGGCGGCCGCGCAGCGTGAACAGCATTCCATGGCCTGCCACCAGCGGCCTTCCCGGTCGGTGACCACGGCCAGCACGACTGCCCCGCCGCAGCGCCAGGGCTGGGCACGTACCTGCCGGTCGTCGGGACGAAGGTGCGTGTGGCAGCTCTCGGCCCGGCACGCGCAGTACACCTCGGCCCGGGGCCCGGGGGCGGCCCGGAGGTGGGCCTTGAGGTGGGCGACCGCGGCCGCACGGCCGGCGGCCGCGGACGGCAGACGCTGCTCGGCGCAGGAGGGACGGCTGCACGAGATGCGCACCGCCGCACTGCCACGACCGGCAGCGTCCAGACGCACCGTCCATCTGCGCCCCAGCACTCGCTCGTTCGGCTCGCTCGCAGTGGCCTCCGTCATCCCGTTCTTCCTCCCGTTCCGTGTCCGTCCCCATGGCCTGTACCCGTCCTCACCGCGACGGACGGGGCGCGGGGGCGGGCCCACCGTACGCGGGCGGGCGGCCCGATGTCCGGTGAACTCGCCCGGTTCACCAGCCCACGGCGTCGACCTGGCCCGACGGGACGGGTGTGAACCGCTGGACGCGCTTGGCGCGCTGGTCACCGGAAACGGCCGACGTTCTGCATCAGGTTGCCGCGCCGGGGACGGGTCACGGCCGGGTGCGCAGCAGATTGGGCACGCGGCTGGTCTGCCCGAGCCGGGTGGCGACGTCCTTATGGAGAACAGGTTCGGAGTGAAGGAGACCAACATCTCACCATGGCGGCGCGCCATCTGCGGTGACCTCACATCCGCCTTCGACTTCTCCCTCGAGATCACAGACCCGGCCGACCTGCCGGACACCGCGGGCTACGCCCCGCCGGACCGCGACCGCCACAACAGCTACGTACCGAGGCCACCCGCCCAGGGCGCCGCGCCCCGGCAGGAGGCCGGGGCGCGGCCGAGCCGCCCGCTCTCCTACGCTCCCTGCGTCGACGGGGCCGCAGACCTCACGACCGGCAAGTACAAGCTGACGTTCAGCGCAGGGGACCAGGCGGGTGCCGCCTTCCAGGTGCCGCTCGCAGCAGCGCACCGGCGGCCCGTGGACGTACACGGCGGCAGCCGGAAAGCCTGTTTCCGACAGCTGGAACTCGGCGTACTCCGGCGGCAGTTACGACCCCACGGCCCACGGGCCGAACGGCTTCCTGCGCACCTTCAAGGGCAACAACAAAGCCGCCGAGCCGGAGGTGACGGCACGCCACGACGCCGGCAACCTGAAGCTCACCCTGACCAACCCGTCGACCGCCGACGCGCACTTCATCGTGACCAACGCGTACGGCGGCGGCCGACAAACCTACACGGTCCGCGCCGGCGCCACCGTCGTGCAGGGCATCGACCTGCGCGCCACCAAACGCTGGTACGACCTGACGGTCGTCGTCGAGGGCAACGCCGGATACCTGCGGCGCCTCGCCGGGCACGTCGAGAACGGTCGAGCCGGCGTGAGTGACCCGGGCATCGCAACCGTGTGAGACCCGCACCCCACCGCCCGGCGGACGGAGGGGCACACACCCGGAGGATGACGAGGCATCAGCGCGACGTGCCGGAGCTCACCAAGACCTTGGACACACGCACGAGCAAGCACACCGGCAGGGCAACTCTGCCGGTCGGGCGGGCCGCGTACCGGACGGTCATGGTCTTGGTGAACCCGCTCATACGGTTCTCCTTCTCTCCATAGGCGCGCCGGAGACAGCCGACGGCCGCCGCGTCGTACGGGTCGATCATGTCGACGTCGTCGGTGCGGTCACCCCCGGCGCGACGTCATCGACGGGCCCGGGCGTGACGGCTGATCGGTCCGTCGGCTCACCCGCCCTCCGAACGAGGACGAACCCCGCGAGCCTGGCCCGTCAGGCCGAGACCTGATCGATGCACCCGGGGTCCGCCGGAGCGCGTACGGAATCCGCGCGAGCTCGGCGGGCGGCTCAACCGCGGTGAGCGCGGATGAGGTCGCGGTACCACGCGAAGGACGCCTTCGGGGTGCGGACCTGGGTGTCGTGGTCGACGTGGACGAGACCGAAGCGCTGGTGGAAGCCCTCGGCCCATTCGAAGTTGTCCATCAGGGTCCAGGTGAAGTAGCCGCGCACGTCCACGCCCTGGGCCACGGAGGCGTCGACGGCCTGGAGGTGGGTGTCCAAGTACTCGATGCGGTCGAGGTCGAGGACGGTGCCGTCCGCGTTGACGACGTCCTCGGCCGAGCAGCCGTTCTCCGTGATGTGAACTGGCGGTAGTGCCGGGTAACGCTCCTTGAGGCCGACGAGCAGTTCCCGTAGGCCGTCGGGGACGACGGGCCAGTCGAAGGCGGTGCGGCGGTAGCCCTCGATGGGGGCCTCTTCGAACGGCAGCCCCTCGGACGCCGGCGCCTGGATCCGGGTCGGGTTGTAGTAGTTGATGCCGAGCGCGCTCAAGGGGGCCGAGATCAGTTCGAGATCGCCGTCCCGGACGGAGCCGCCGAGGGTCGCATCCGCGCCGAAGTCCGACAGGTCTGGGTAGGTGCCCGCGAGGATCGGGTCGTTGAACAGACGGTTGTGCAGGTTGTCATAGGCTCGCGCGGCGGCGCGGTCGGCGGGGGAGTCCGAGGCGGGCCAGACCGGGGTGCAGTTGTTGGCGATCATCACCTGGAGGCCGCGCCCCCGCAGTTCCCCCAGCGCCAGGCCGTGGCCGAGCAGTTGATGGTGGGCGACCGGCAGGCAGTCCAGGAACAGGGTGCGGCCCGGTGCGTGAGTGCCGAGACCGTAGCCCCAGACCATGTGGATGAACGGCTCGTTGAGTGTGATCCACTTCTGGACGCGGTCGCCCAGCCTGTCGGCCATGATGGCGGCGTACTCGGCGAAGCGGTACGCGGTGTCGCGGTTCAGCCAGCCGCCGCTGTCCTCGAGGCCCTGCGGGAGGTCCCAGTGGAACAGGGTCGGGACAGGTTCGATGTTGTGTGCGAGCAGGCCGTCGACCAGCCGGTCATAGAAGTCAAGACCCCGAGGATTGACCTCACCTGTGCCGGTCGGCTGGATCCGGGGCCAGGCGATGGAGAAGCGGTAGCCGGTGAGGCCCGCCTCGGCCATCAGCGCGATGTCCTCCTCGTACCGGTGGTAGTGGTCGCAGGCCACGTCACCCGTGTGCCCGTCGCGGATTGTGCCTGGCCGCGCGGTGAAGGTGTCCCATACCGAGGGTCCGCGGCCGTCCTCCTTGGTGGCGCCCTCGATCTGATACGACGCCGTCGAGGCGCCCCAGATGAAGTCCGCAGGGAGATGGTCCAGTGTCACACCTAACCTCCTATAACATGAGCAAGGCTCACGTTAACCTGCTTGATGGGATGATGGAAGCGTGAATCAAGATCGCACCGCAGGGACGCTGCGCCGACTGCCGGTCCAGAAGCGCAGCGCCGAACGCTTCGAACGGCTGCTGGACGCCTGCGCCGAACTCCTGGACGAGGTCGGCTATGCAGGGCTGACCACCAAGGAGGTGGCCCGCAGGGCCGAGGTGCCCATCGGCACCCTTTACCAGTTCTTCTCCGACAGGGAGGGGCTGATCGGTGCGCTCGCCGCCCGCAATCTGGAGTCCTTCCTGGGGCGGGTCGCGGACCGGCTGGAGCAAGAGGAGCCCGAAGGCATCTCGGGCATCGTGGATGTGACAGTCGATGAGTTCGTCACCATGCGCCGGACGGTCACCGGTTTCGGCGTGGTCGACTTCGGCGCGGTGGGACAGGACCACATCCTGGAGCCGACCCTGGACAACAACACCGCGGTCGCCGGAAGACTGCGCTCACTGACCGCCTCCCTGATCGGGGCCCAGGACAACGCCGAATTCGAGATCGCGGTGCGGGTGGCCCTGGAGTGCGCGGACAGCGTGCTGCAACTCGCCTTCCGTATCGATCCGCAGGGCGACGCCCAGCTGATCGCTGAGTGCAAACGAGTCCTCAACAGCTATCTGAACGATCGACGCCGGTGACTGGCAACCAGCAGTGGTCAAGGCGTGCTTCGCGGCCGGAGGCGCGAATGGCTGGAGCCACCCGGGCGCTGTTGCAAGCAACGTCGGGTGATGCCCTGGATCTGCCGGAGGACGCCGCCGCCGTCCTCCCGAGTGCTAACGGACGGCTTTGACCTTCCAGACCAATACCGCGCCCAGCGCGGACATGGCCGCCGAGCAGAGGAACAGCGAGCTGTAGCTCCCCGGACCGCCGAGCACGACCGAGGCGATCGGGGGAACGAGAACGTAGGGCAAGGAGGTCATCAGGTTGGCCAGGGCCATGTCCTTGCCGCGGTCCGCCGAGGCGGGGAGCACCTCGGTGACCAGGGCGGTGTCGACGGCCAGGTACACGCCGTAGCCCAGGCCCAGGATGACGGCTGCGACCAGCGTCATGGTCCACGTGGGCGACAGCGCGAGCGGGACCGCGGCGACGGCCATCGTGACGCCGCCGAGGAAGACCAGCATGCGCCGCTTGCCCAGCTTGTCGGAGAGCCAACCGCTGAGGACGACCGTCGAAATCGTGGCCAGGCAGTTGACGCCGATCACGATGAGCAGGCCGTCCTCGGTCGACCGGCCGGGGAACAACTGCTCGTAGTGCAGTACGTCGTCCAGGAAGTACGGCAGGTAGAGCGTGCCCATCCCGTAGCCCAGCCCCATGGTGAACCGGGAGCTCATCGCCCAGGCGAAGTCGGGGTGCTCGCGCGGGTTGATCCGGTAGCCGTCCAGGAAGGTGCGCAGCGAGAACGGCTCGCGGCGCCGGCGGGGAAGCGGCGGATCCTTCATGGTGGTCGCGAACAGCAGTATCAGCAGCGGCAGAGCGGCCATCAGCATGTACTGCGCCGAGAAGCCCGTGACCAGCCCGAGCAGCAGCCCGCCCGCGATCATGCTGCCGGCCTGCGGGGCCATGGCCCAGCCCAGCACCACACCGCGCTGGGCGACCGGGACCTGGTCGGGCACCACTGGGGAGAGTCCGGCACCGATGATCATGAAGCTGGCGGACAGTACGAGGGAGCCGAGCGCGACCCCGGCGACGGTTGTCTGGATACCGATGCAGGCCAGTGCCGCCATGCAGGCCAGCGAGCCTGCGATGATCCACGGTCGGCGGCGGCCGAACCGGCTGGTGGTGCGGTCGCTGAGCGCGCCGGCCAGCGGCGCGAGGACGATTCCCGAGATCGCGCCCATCATGCTGACCCAGGCGTAGCTGCCGACCTTCCCCGCCGGGTCGATCTGGGCGATTTGTTCGGGCATCAGGAACGTGGTCGGCGCCTGCATCGGAATGAACATTCCGACGTTGGCCAGGACGTACAGCGCGACCCAGCCGGGGCCGACTTTACGGGCCGGCTCGGCGAGGGCCTCGGGCCGCTCGGGGGCGAGGCTCATCGGGGCACTCTCTTGAGGTGGACGAGCTCGCTCGTCCAGTCGAAGGACAGCAGTAGCGGGAGGCCGTGGCTGAGCAGGACGGCGCCCTCGTGGACGGCGCCGGTGGTCTCATCCCGGTAGCGGGCGTCGGGGTCGAGGTCCTTCAGCCGGGTGCGGGCGACCGAGCGGGTCAGCGCGGACGGCTGGAACTGGAAGACGACTACCTCGTCCTCGGTGAGATACTGCACGGCGTCGTGCCCCAGGCGGTACTGGACGCCGCCGTGTACCACGGGCCGGATCCGCTTGTACTGCTCGACCAGCATCCGGGCCCAGGCCAGATCCTCCTCGCTCCAGTTCCGCAGGTTGCCGCCGATGCCCATCGCGCCGGCCATCGAGACATGGAAGCGGTACCGGATCGAGGTCGGGCGGGCGGTGAAGCTGTGCGGGCTGTCGGTGACCCAGGCGCCCATGGTCCGGGCGGGCAGCAGCTGGCCGTGGCCGTGCTGGATCGCGACCCGGTCGGCGGCGTCGGTGTTGTCCGACGTCCAGACCTGGTCGGCGCGGGCCAGCACGCCCAGGTCGGCCCGGCCGCCGCCGCCCGCGCACGATTCCAGGTACAGGCCGGGACGGGCGGCGCGCAGCCGGTCCATCACCTCGTAGACCCCGCGCGTGTGCTCGATCCAGACCCGGTCGGGGTCGGCGGCCCCGGGCTGGCCCGCCTCGCTGAAGGGCCGGTTCATGTCCCATTTGAGGAAGACCACGTCCAGCTCGGTGACGGTCCTGACCAGCCAGTCGACCGCCCATTCCCGGACGTCGCGGCGGGCGAAGTTCAGCACGTGCTGGTGGCGGCGCTGGGTGCGGGTACGGCCGTCCTGGCAGAGGATCCAGTCGGGGTGCGCACGGAAGAGGTCGCTGTCGGGGTTGACCGCCTCGGGCTCGACCCACAGGCCGAAGCCCATGCCCAGTGCGCGGACGTGGTCGGCGAGCGGGCCCAGGCCGTTCGGGAAGCGGTCGGGGTTGGGCCACCAGTCGCCGAGCCCGGCCATGTCGCTGGTGCGGGCGCCGAACCAGGCGTCGTCCACGACGAAGACTTCGACGCCGAGACCCGCGGCCAGGTCGGCCAACTCGGTCTGCTGTTTCTCGCTGATGTCGAACTCGGTCGCCTCCCACGAGTTGAAGATCAACGGGCGTTCGGCAGGACGGGCGGGCAGCACCTCACGTTCGATGTAGGCGTGCCAGCGGCGGCTGGTGCCGCCGAAGCCGTCGGGGGCATACAGCCCGGTGAAGACGGGGGTCTCCAGACGCTCGCCGGCGGCCAGCTTCCAGACCAGGCCCTCGTGGCCGAACCCGCCCGTCCAGGAGGCGCGGCCGTAGGCGTCGCGGCGCAGGGTGATCCGGCGGCTGCCGCTCCAGGCCAGGGCCGCGCTCCAGACCTCGCCGTGCTCCTCGGCGGCGTTCTGCGCGTCGAGCATCAGCCACGGCCCGGCGTGCTGTCCCGTGATGCCGAGTCGGCTGGTGAACACGGTCTCCCCGACGGGCACCCGGTCGCGCTGGAGTTGGAACTCCCGGCCCCATTCCCCCACCACATGGCTGACGCGGTAGTCGTCGCGGGCGGGCAGCGTCCAGGCGGCGGAGTCGAACCGCAGGACGTCCACCGGCTCGTCCGCGGTGAGGACGGCCCAGCGCTCGATCTGGTCATGGCCGTCCCGGAGCCGGTAGTGCAGGTCGAGACCGAGGGAGCGGACACGGTCGGTGAAGGAGAGCGTGAGCAGGTCGTCCTCGACCGTGTGCGAGAGGAACCGCCACTCGAAGCCGCGGACACCGTCGTCGAACCGGACGGTCAGGGACTGCGCCCCGAACCGCAGGCCGCCCTCGACCACGTACTCCTCACCCCCGGGGTCGTCGCTGCCGGGGTCCTCGTCGGGCAGGTCGGCCGCGATCACGACGGCCTGCTCCAGGGTCAGCGGCCGGCCCCAGTGCACGTGCCGGGGGGCGTCGTCGGCGTCCAGCTGGAATGCGTAAGAGGTGCCAGGGGTGCTCAGAAGCCAGAGGCGGGCTTCGGAGTGGTGAGTGATCACGCAAATCCTCAAACTTGAGTAGGGCTCATGTTTGGTCAACGTTAGGCACGCGACCCCGCGACGCCAAGCCCCCTGACGGTGGCTATCGAAATTCGCGGCATGTGGTTTCCCGCTCCCTGCGCGGATCGGTCGGCGAACGCGCGGGAAAGTCAGCCGGGGCCGGCCGGATGAGGAGAGCTGATTCGGCCGGCCCCGGCCCTGGACACCGCCTCAAGGGTGCGTCAGTCGGCGTAGACGCCGACCTCGCGAAGCGAGTAGCCCCACTGGGTGCCGCGTTCCAGCCCCTTGATTCGTACGTAACGCGCCCGATTTCCGGCGAAACGTGCCGTGTCCAGGCCGCCGTCACCGGCGGCCGTGGACCAGACCGCCTTCCAGGTCGCGCCGTCCTCCGACAGCTCGACGCGGTACGACTTCCCGTACGCCTCCTCCCAGTCGAGGGTGACGCGGTCGACCGGCTTCGAGGATCCGAGGTCGATCCGCAGCCACTGGTCGTTGTTCCACTCGCTGGCCCAGCGGGTGCCGGTGTCGCCGTCCACGGCCTTGCCGGGCGCGAAGCTGACGAACGGGTTCCACCATTCCGACGAGGACGCCGAGGCGGTGGCACCCGAGGCCAGGTTCGCCCCGGACTCGTGCTTCTCGGTGTTGCCCCAGGTGCGGAGGTAGGACTCGGCGCCCGAGAAGAGGTCGTCCACGACCCCCTGGCCGCCGACGATCCGGATGTCCTCGATCCAGTCCGGGACCATGCCGTAGTGCGAGGCGCCATCGGTGTTGAAGTCCCATGTGCGCTCGCCGGCGGTCTGCTTGTCGATCACCGAGCCGCCGTCCGTGCTGCGGAAGGGGTACTTGACCGGGTTCGGGGTGTCCCCGCCCCGCGGGGCCGGCCAGCCGCCGACACCGTTCATGTCGGTGCCGTATCCGTAGCCGACCTTGTACTTCTCACGCAGCGCGTCCGTGCGCTTGGCCTCGGCGCTGAACGCCTCGGAGCCGCTCATGTACTGGGCGGCGAACCCGCCGAGCTTGTAGAGCCGCTCGGTCCAGCCCAGGTCCATCCAGCTGTGCGAGGAGATGGCGCCCGGGTACGACTCCGACTCCATGATGTCGAAGGCCTGACCCGCGGCCTTGACGCTCATGTGGTCGAGTTCCAGCATCATGTGACGTTGCATCATGCCGCGCACCGCGTACGCGCCGAGGTCGGTCAGCCCGCGGGTGTTGCACTGCGCGTCCGAGGCGTACGAGGGGACGGCCACCCCCTCCGGCAGCTGCTTCTCCGCCTCGGGTGCCTTCGCGTTGCCGATGGGGTTGTCGTGCTGCGGGCCGCGGCAGGTCTCCGTCTTCCAGAAGGTGCCGGTCGACAGGAACTGGCCCACGTTGATGGCCGTACCGAGGGCGCCGGAGTCGTAGCGCACCCCGCACAGGGCGTTGTCGAACTTGTGGCACAGGAACATGCTGCGCACACCCAGCTTGTACAGCTCGTCGAGGCCGCGGTCGATGTCCTCCTTGCTGCACTGCGCGATGTCCAGGATCTGCTTGCAGCCGAACGGCTCGGAGGTCTCGACCCCCAGGACGACGGCCAGCTTGCCCTGCTTGATGACCTCGCGAGCCTGCGCACTGTCGGTGACGATACGGAACCAGCCCTTGCCCGGGCCGCCGTACATCTTGTCGATGAAGGCCTGCATGTCGTACGACTTCTGCGCCTCGAGACGGATGGCGGTCATCTCGTCGCAGCTGCGGTCCTTGAAGAAGTAGACCGAGCAGATCACGCCGTTGGTGACCAGGTCGTTGACCAGCACCCGCTGGCCGCCGCGCCATGCCCGCTCGATCCAGGCGTAGTAGTTCTGCTGGTGGGTCAGCGAGTCGTGGGCGGGCCAGTCCTTGAACGTGGGCCACCCGTTGGGGTCGTGCTTCCCGTCCCCCTTGGTGATGAAGTCGAAGACGGCGCCCGTGCCGTCGGGGTAGTGCTCGGGGCAGTCCTTGAGCGCGTCGGCGACGCCCTGTTCCGAGAACGGCTTGCCGCAGATCAGCCGGCCGCCGAAGCCCTCGTTGGACATGATGTGGTCGTGGGCGTCGACGAAGCCCCTTACGCGCCCTTGGGCGTCGGTGCCCTTGAAAGGCTCGCCCGTGACGTTGATCTGCGAGTCGGGTGTGGGCCGGGCGGTCGGATCCCACCAGTTGGGCTCCGCCGCGGAGCTGGGCACCGGACCGAGTGCCAGGGTCATCACGGCGAGGAGCAGTGACACCACCGTGAGGGATCTGAGTCTGCGGCGTGGAGGTTGAACCATGGTCATCGCGAAGATCCTTAAATGTGAGCGGGACTCATGTTCTGCTCATAACTTAGGGATATGAGCCCGCGACGCCAAGCCCCTGACGGGGCCATCGCCGGGAAATGAGGAAGAGCACCCCACCGGAAACGGGTGCTCGCACGCCTGCTGTCGAGATTGCGCAGCGCATGGGCGCCTCGGACATGACCGGTGTGTACGTAGGAACCTGCGAGAACGGGCGTGACCGCCGTTCTGGCGGCACGGCCGAGACGCGGGCAGGCGAGGACGCGCGCGAGCGCGGCGGTGACGGGGGTGAAGCCGGCCGGGAGGACGGCCAGAGAGGCGGCGGCGAGGCGGCACGCCTGCTCGATGTCGCCGTCGTGGTGGGCACAGGCTGCGCCGTCGACGGCCAGCAGGCAAGGGTGTGGGCGCGGGCGGGGACGGAGGCGGCCAGGGTTGCGGCGGCGGTCGGCGAGGTTCCGGCGACGCGGCGGGCCTGTTCGGCCAGGCCCGCCGCAGCGTTGGGGGAGCCGAAGCTCAGCCCCCAGTATCGCCTTGCGGGCTGTCATCCATGCGTGCAGTTGCCGGTCGCCGGAACCACCGGCGGCACCTCGACCTGGTCCAGCCTCTGCAGGAGTGGGCCGACCGACTGCGGGGCCGGTAGCCCTTCGTGCCGAGGCGGTCTCCGGCGCACCGGCCTTGCCGGAGGACAACAGCCGCCAACTGGCTGGTCCTTGGCGCCCCCTGGCACGATGCGATCACGACACAGGGCATACAGGCCCACGGCGAGGCGCTCGTCGCCGCCGCCCGCGCGGGCGACACCAATACCGCCCGCAGGCACACCGACTTCTTCGTGCTGCGCAAGCACGTGGACGCAGGCATCCCGTACTGGGAGCAGGCCGTGGCGGCCGGCGATGCCTTCTCGCACTACACCCTGCCCGGTACCGCAAGATCCGGGGTGATCGGCAGGCCGCGGACGCGCTCTGCCGTGCCGTCGCCGAACGGCATGCCGGGTGTGCCTACGGACTCGGCGTACTGCTCCAAGAGGATGGTGATCCGGAGGCGGCCGATTGGTTCCGCCGTGGCTGGGAGGGAGAGCGCAACCTCGACTGCAAGATCGAGCTCGGCAAGCTGCTCGCGGCCGAGGGGAGACTCGACGAGGCGGCGAAGTTCCTGATGAGCGACATCGCGGTCTTTCGCTGGGCGCGGCTCTTCGAGTCGATCCGCGAAGACTTCGACCGCGTTGCTGCGGGGCTCGAGGCCGCCGGGGACGGGGCCGCCGCCGCAGAGGCGCTGAGCCCGCTCTTCGCCCTGGAACAGCGTTTCCGTGAATACCCGGGCTTGACGACCGAGGCCGCCCGCACCATGCCGCACACCCTGCGCTCCCTGGAACTGACCGACGAGATCACCGCCGAACTCACCGTCCTCGTCGGATTCGACCAGGACCTCGCGAGTTGCGGGAATTGCTGTAACTCGTTGACGCGGTCTCGGTGTTGGTGGTGGTCCTGCAGGTCTCCTGCAGTGTCCTTCGAGGATCTGCCAGTGACGCTGTCCTGCCACTTTGGCTCGCCGCGGGACTCTGTTGCTCAATTCGTCTGGGCTCGGGGACCGCTGATGTACGAGGGCGACTTGCCCGGTTCTTGACGTTCTGGTGGTGAGGCTACGGGCACGGGAGGTGCTGACGAACCAGATGCTCAGGAATATGGAGTTGCAGGCGGCGGCCCGGCTGACCGAGGCGCTTGGGACCCGTTGCCGCGTTGCAGGCCGTTAGCCTGTCGGTATGTCAGAGCGTGTCATGCCCGGCCGCACGGACGGCCTGATCACCCTGGGCGCCGCGGACGGTCTGTGGGTCGATTTGACGGCCGGCAGTGCTGTGCCGACGGCTCCTGGGGCATTCACCTGCTCTCCTGCCCGTGCCCGGGTGGGGTACGTCCTGCTCGGCGGCCATGCGGTGACGACAGTGAGGGCGAGCGGCGGTCAGTTGAGTGTTCCGGAGGCTGAGGTGCGCCGGGCGGCCGCGGAACTGAACGCGGTTGGGATGGATCGGCAAGACCTCGTCCGCATCGGTCCGTTTCGTGGGGCGCCGAGGCAGGAGTGCAACGAGGAAACGCCGCTGCGCTGGCGCCGGCGCATCACGGGGGAACTGCAGGAGTTGGGCGGCCCCGAGCGGGCAGCACGACGTGAAGACGCCCGGCCGTACCATCTGGCGGGGATCGACTGGCGACAGATACTCGTGGAGCAGACCCGCGACGGGACGCAGCGCACGTGGTGGCTGCCGCGCGCTGTGGTCAGGCTGCTCGATGCGGCCGAGCACACCGAAACGCAGTGGGTGCAAGCCGCGCGGACCCGCCAGGCAAGCGCAGCCGCCACCGAGCCACCCTCCCACCCCCGCCAGGCCCGAGACGCCGACGGTCGGCAGACGACGAGCCCCGAGGGCCCCACCGCCTCACTGCGCCCGTACAACAAAGAGCTGGAAGGCCAGCTGTACTCGGTGCTCAGCAGGAAGCCCGGTACCTCCCGCAGGGTGGCTGGGTGGGCGTGCGCCGTCTGCCGCACTGCGCCCGCCACCGTCCTCGACCACTGCCACGAACACGGCTACGTCCGCGCCCCCGTCTGCCAGTCCTGCAACACACAGGAACGCCCCGACCACCTGTACAGCAACGACATCCGCGTGGCGAACCGCTACACACGCCTCTTCCACACCGACACCGACGACTGGCTCCGCCACTGGCACCGCTGCCCCGGCTGCCGCGCACGCACCACCCTGCCCCTGCCGCACCTCGCCGCATGGACCGCCCACACAGCCTGCCGATCGCTGCGCCCGACCCACCGCGCCCCCCGCGGGCGCAAGCCCTGCGGTGTCCTGCGCGTGTCCTGGACGGGCAGTCAGAACGCGCCCCGTTCCTGCCTGCTCACTGTCGCCGTCGACTTCTGCCCCTCCGGCGAGCACCGTGTCCTGGCGCGAGTCCCCTACCGCGAAGCCGCCGAGCGGTTTCGTATCTGGTTGGCCGAGACGGCCCCTGCCGTGGCCGCCGCGGCCGGTCCTGACCGCTTGGACGGCCTCCCTGCCCAGTTCCGGCCAGTCATCGCGGACACCAGCGGCGAGGGCCTGGCACTGTTTTGAGCGAGCACCGGGAGACCTGACACCCCAACGTCACTTCGCAGCTACTGGCCCCCGACACGCCAACCCCGCACGCCCCAGCGAAATGCGCAGCAGAGTTGAGTGTGCAACGCCTCGTCCGGCCGCTTCAACAGCGTCTCGTCCATCCCCCCGGCATCCCGTCACGGGGATGCCGCCGCCAGGGAAACCCTGGCACTCCACCCCGAAGATCCGGGACCAGGGCCGCTGCCGGGTGCAAGAAGGAGAGGAATAGCGCAGGGTCGGAACACTGCCTCCTCACCAGTACTGCTCACCTACGACCAGGTCGTCCACGAGTACGGGCTGCCCGCGACCGAGGGTGAGCGCGGCGACCCGCGTTGGCCGGCCTTCGCCCGCCGCTACGGCTTCGACACCGCCCACCCCGTGCAGTCGCTCATGAGCACCCCACCCCCCCGCCCCGCAGTCGCGACCTGGGCCCCATCCCAGTCCGGACTGTGCGTGCGCTGTCATCGAACATGTTGTCGATATGGGGTCGGCGGGAAAACCCCCTCTCCCAGGAGTGCCGCGCGCCCGCCCCTCCGTAGACAGCAGAGGAAGACCCATGCGCATCCGCTTCGCTATGCCCGCCCTCGCGGGCATGGCCGTTCTCGCCGCCGTGGCGGCCACGTTCACCGCTCCGGCGGCGGCCGGCTCCGCGGCCTTGAACGAACTGACCTACGGCAGCAATATCCTGCTGCAGAACCAGTACCAGGGCGACGGCGGCTACCTGGACACCAACGGGCGCTCTGCGCAATCCGGGGCCACCTACGACGTGAGCACCAACGAGACTCCCAACAGCCGCGGTCCCAAGACGTTGGTCTGGGAGATCGTCTCCGCCACCGGCAAGGCCAACGGCACCCGCGTCACCAGCGGCGACGTCGTCTACCTCGTCAACCAGTACTCCAGTGGCACCTACCTGGACATCAACGGGCGTTCCGCCCGCTCCGGACGTCACGGATCAGGAGTGACGCGGCGTGCACACCGCACACGTCGCTACGTTTAGTAGCTTCAAGATCGCATAGTGTGTCGGTCGGGCGTCTGTGCCGTTTCGGTTCTTGTGATGCGCCGGGCTCCGCCTGCCGGCAGCACGGGACAGCCACAGTCCGTCGAACCCGGGACAGCCGCGTCAGCCCGTTAACGATCAAGGGAGCGCAGTGAGCGACAACGAACCGAAGCTGATCTACGGTCAGGGAGCCGGGGCGTGCCCCGAGGGGAACTTCTGCCTCTACCGGGGCAGTGGCCTCAACGCCGGTCAGACCCCGGGGCGCGGCGACAAGATCCTCGCCATTCCGATGGGCGCGTACATCAACGACTTCTCCGAGTACGGGTTCGACCACAGTGGCGACGGGGTGAGCTCCGTCGTCAACAACACCACTGAGGACAACGCCCTCTTCTCGGCCGCCAACCAGCAGGGGCACTCGCTGCCGGTAGACGCGGGCACCTCGATTGCCGACCTGCGGGCCATTCCCATGGCCGGAAGCCCCAACGGTTCCTGGAACGACCAGGCCCAGTCCGCACTGGCGTCCCGCTTCGTGGGGAACCTGCGCGTCGAACAGGAGCTTCGGACGCCCCCCTGGCCCGAAGGACCGGGGTACGTCTACTCCTACCGGCTCACCATGCATGCCGCGGAAACCCGCGTCATGAAATGGGCCGTCGGCTTCGGTGACCTGCCGGACGGGACCTCACTGTCCAAGAGCTTCACCGACAACTTCTGGGGCGAGATCCTCCGCAACGGCAGTGACGGTGCAGTGATGCTCGGCTCTCCCCAAGGCGGCGGACACACCGTCGATCCCAATACGCCCCTCCTCATCGACATCCAGGTCCTCTACCCGAACCAGGATCAGGCCTACGAGCACCTCACGGGCCTGCACGCCCAGCAACTGGGCTGACCAGCCCCCCGCCCGACGGGCCTCGCCCGGGGGAGTCGGAACCACTTGGAACCTCGCCGGGTGCACGCGTGCACCCGGCGAGGATCCGAACGGGGCCCATGAGCAGCCTGTCGGCCTGCGGCACCTGGGCCGCCATGATGAACCACTCCCGTCGCCACCCCTCGCCCGCACTGTGCCTGGACCCGACGACGGCAAGCGGTGTACCCAGCCCCAAGCCCGGCCGGAGCCGGGCCAGCGCCGGGTGCCGCCGGGCGTGAGCAGACTGGTGTTCTGTCATATGGGGACTTTTCGACAGAAGCGACAACGAGCGTCACAGCAGTAGAGGAAGATCAAATCAGGGCGGCATCGTGCCGGCTACGAGGAGGTATGGACATGGGAGACCTGACAGGCCGAGGTCCCGCACCCGTGGAGGGAAAAGATCACTCCGTGACCGGTCCCGTGATTTCGCCCAACGACGGCGATGTGTCGCCGGTGACCTTGTCGATCTCTGTGAAGGACCTCTCGGACGCCGGCTTGGAACCGCATTTGCGGTCCTGGATCGGCTCCGGGCCCAACGAGCCGGTGACCGCCGAACAGATCACCCTGGTCATCGGGGAGGACGCACTCGCCCAAAGCGCCGAATCCCTTGGACACGAGCCCGCCGACCTCGCCGCGAAGATCGCGGTCGCTCTCCCTCAACTGATCGACACGGCATCCCCCGACGGCCGTGCCGGACCGGCCCTCACGCAGGACGGTGCTGGCGGCGTCCGCGCCCGTGAACTGACGCTGACACCCCAGATGGTGGTCGGGGAAGCGGAATCGGATGTCAATTACAGGGCCCCACTGAGGATCAGCGCGAAGGGGATGAACTTCACGCCGGGCGACTACACCGGCGCCGTGACGATGATGTTCGACGCCGTGCCCCCGGTGTAGGCCGAGGCAAGGTCGCGGGCGGCGGCATTGACCACGCGACACACCCGAAACGAAGAGCGGCTCCGCCCGCGCGTGCGGCCTCGCCCTGGTGGTCGGCGCCGGTGGGGTCCAGGCGCAGGACGGGGATGTGCGGCAGTGCTCTGCTGTGACGTCATGATCTACCTCCGGTGCACGAGTACGAGGGGCGGGCGGTGGCACGGTGGGACGGCTATTGGGACGAGGGTCTGGTGGGAGTTGTGGTTGCTGCCTTGGTGAAGGTCACGGGCAGGCTGGACGGGGGGCGGCGCGGACCGCCACGCTTGCGGTGCAGTCGTTCCTCGCGCAGTGAGCCCAGCTCGGGTGCGAGCTTCCCTGCCAGGGCCGCCATCTCGTCGCGGCTCATCCCAGTCAGGGCAGGCTCGGCCAGCAGATCGAGCACCTGTCGGCGGGCTGTGTCGTGGTCCGTGACCTGCGCGGGCTCCTCGTTGAGATGGCCGGCGGGCCGGACGGTGTAGTTCCAGATGCCGTGCGTGTTGTGGTACTCGATCGGCAAGCTCTTCAGCTGGGCCTTGCTGATCGAGATGCCCAGGGGGTAGCGGCAGGTGTCGAGTTCGGCTTCGACCCGCAGCCCGCTGCGGGTCCGGGTCGCGGCGATGGCGTTGACAACAACGTCGTGGCTGGTCAGCGGGCGGCCTCGCCAGTTCATCGTGATATGGGAGAACAGCCGATGCTCGATCTTGTACGTACAGGTCTCTTTCAGCGTGACGGTGATCCGCCGCGCTCGACCGACTCACTGGCCACGTCGATTTCGTAGTCGCGCTGGGCCCGCGGCTGGCCGGAGCTCTGGTATGCCGTGATCGTGAACCGCGCCGTTCCCTGGGTGACCGGGGTTCCGACGATCCCTCCGGTGTCGGCGTTGAGTACGAGTCCCGCGGGCAGGGCTCCCGAGGTCACCGCGTATCGCGTGGTCGCCGGCGTGTTGGTCTTCACGGTCGCCTCGTACAGGTGTCCCTTGGCCGCCGCGAGCAGCGGTCCGGCGTCGAGCTTCGGGGTCGGAGCGACGACGGCCTGGGGGGCGCCGACCGGCTTGCCGTCAGCGTCCAACTCCTGCAAAGACCATCGCTTGCCCGGCTCGACCACGGTCAGGTGCCAGTTCGTCGTCAGGTCGCGGAACCGCGCCCGCTGCTCCGCGGTGAACGCACCCAGGTTGCGGGCCGTCTCCCATTGCTGGATGGCATCGAGCAGCCGCGTGGTGTTCTCCCCGCCCGACACGAGGCTGGAGACCGAGCTCTGGAAACCCGCCCCGGCGTTCAGACCGGCGCCTCGAGCCAGCTTCCACTCCATGGTGAGCAGACTGTCCGAGCCCTTGAGGCTGATCCAGCCGAGCATTCCGGGAAGGTAGTTCGCCTGGAGGTACTTGTTGTTCTTGAACACCTGCTCCATCGAGGTGCTGCCGACTTCGCCCCAGCTGGCCCGGGTCAGCGCGTCCCAGGTGTTCGAGGTCATCCGGCTGGTCTCGGAGATGAATCGGTCCTTGGCATTGGTTCGCCGGAACGTCTTGTTCACGAGGTGAGCCATGCCGTATGCGCCCCAGCCGGACTCCGATGCCGACTCCAGGCCGTCCCACGACATACCGGTGATGCCGGTGTTGTTCCACGCGGTGGTCAGCCTGTCGCTGATCTCGTCGAGGACGGCATGGTTACCGATCGCGCCGCCGTAGCTGTTGGCCACGACTCGGGCGGCGTGGTCGCCCGCAGCGTGTGAGACCGCGACCGATCCCCATCGGGCGCGGTCCAGGCCGGTCAGCTTCCACTCGTTCCCGACCTGCTCGGCCGCTTCGTAGCTGACGAATTCGTCCCCGATGCGCAAGTAGCTGTGGTGCACTCCCGCAGCAAGCAGCGCGCCGGAGTCGAGGTACACGGTGGTGTCGCCGGCCGTCAACGAGCGGGTGAGCGAGGCGCTGCCCCCTGTCACGAGCCGGTCGTCGGCGGGTGGCGTGAGGTAGTCGTCGCGCGGGAACCAGGCCCAGTCGTAGGGCTCGTCGCCGGTGCTGATGAAGTCCGACAGGGTGTGTACGCCGAGCTGTACGCCGTTGGCCTTGGCGATGTCCACGGCTGCCGCGGCCCCGGCGTCGCTCCCGCCCAGGCTCGAGTCGAACTTGTAGTGGCCGCTCGACTCCCATGGGCCGTAGCTGCTGGTAAGTGAGTAGATGCGGTTCATGCCGGCCGCCTTGGCGAATCGGGCCGCCGCCGGAATGTTGTCGGTCTTCAGGTCGCCGAGCACGAGCCACGACTGGCTGCTCGCCTGTGAGGCCTTCTGCCACTGACCGTTCAGTCTTGGGTAGGGCAGCTTCTCGCCCGCCGCGATGTAGGACAGGATCGTCGGCGTCGCCTCAGGCGCGGCTCCGAAGAGTGCCATCTTGGAACCGGCGATCTTGCCGTCGCGGCCGGGCAGCGGCCCGACCGGGATCGGATAACCGTTTACCTTGCGCTGGCGTTCCTTGGTGTAGTCGAAGGTGAAGGCGCGCAGTACGGAACCCCAGGGGGTCACGCCTGCCGCGCTCCACTCCTCCAGAGAACCCACGCTCACGTGGTCCGGGTCGTGGTCAACCTCGCTCTCCCAGCCCATGTCCTGGTACTCCTGCGGCCAGGCGCCTTCGGTACGGTCGGTCAGCGGACGGAGCCCGACGGCGAAATCGTCGTCGCGGACCACGCCCACCGATGTGCCGACCGTCTCGGAGATCGACGTGGCCAGTGGGCCCCACAGCAGGGTCTGCACATCGACGCCCTTCGGCGCGTCGACGGCGACCGCCTCGAACGTGGTGTAGCCGGCCTTGCCGACCACCTCCACCTGAATCGTCCAGTTCGCCGCCGTGTTCCTGAACGAGAGAATCCGGCCGCCGCGCCCGGACCGTTTCACCACGGTCGGCCGTTGCTGTGTGCCGTCGACCACCAGGCTCACCAGGGACGCGGCACGATCGGACGCCATGTAATCGACCCCGGTCCTGACGTCAACGAGTCCCACGATCGTCCCGGCCGCGTCCAGCTTGAGTTTCAGATAGCCGGCCCCGATCTCGATCGACGGAGCCATACCGGCGGAGAGTGCTTGCGCCGACTGTGCCCCGACCACAGTCAGGGCGCCGATGGGCAGCATCGCGGCTGCCAACGCACCGGCGCCTCCGCGAAGTACAGCTCTGCGCGGGGTGTGCTGGAAACAAGGCGTGCTCTTTGAGAACTGCATGTTGGTGCTCCTGTCATCTTTGACGGAAACTGCGCGGCACCGGCCGCTTGTGCCGGTCAGCCCTTCGTGGCACCACCGGTCAGGCCACGGACGAAGTGCTTCTGAAACGCGAGGTAGAAGGCCAGAACGGGCAGTGTGGCCAGCAGCATGAAAGCGAACACCGCAAGACCCGGCGGGCACCGCTCAAGTTCGAAGATCTGGCTATTCCAATGCGGCGCGCAGTGCCGCCTGGAGTAGTGCCCGCGCGTCCGGTTCAGCCGCTACCCGCTCGGCGCGTTCGGACGGTGGCACTGTGGAGCCTGACCTTCGTCTTCCCGACGGCGTTCATCACTTATCTCGCGAGCGCTGCCCTGCTGGAGCGGCTCGACGGAGTCCCGCTGCCGCCCAGGCTGGCCTGGGCGGCAGCGGGAGCCGGCGTGATCGTCTTCGCCCCCAACAACTGAGTTGTCAGGCCGGCTACTTGTCGGTCACGGTGACGACCGCTCGCGCCTTGACCGATGTGTCGGCGACCGTTCCGGCCACGGTAAACCGTCCCTCCTTGGCCACCGTGTCGTCCGAGACAGGATCCCAGGTCACATCGACCGACTTGGTCGTGCCGTCGCTGTAGACGGCCTCGGTCTGTGCGGGCAGCGTAGGCATGGCGCCGACCTTCGTATCGACTGCGACGGTCTTGAAGTCGACGATGGACGTCGCCTTCTGCGCCTCGTACACCTGGAACTCGGCCAAACCGCTCTCCGCGCCGGTCGGGTTCTGGTAATTGCCATCGGGATCGATGGTGAGCTTCACCCAGTTGGTCTTGACGGGCGCATCAAGTTTCACGACATTGTCCGGTTGGCCATCCCACTGGATATCGGTGACCCGCTTGCTGCCACCTTCCCATTCCAGGACTCCTTCCGAGATCCGGTCACCAGACCCTCCGCGATCGGCCAGGTTGATGTGATCAATCTCCACCGCAGTGGGGAAGTCGAGTTTGATCCACGGAGTCCGGTCTGCCTTCTTCGCTGCCCAGGAGGTGGCTTTGGAACCGTCGATCGCCTTCGCACCGAGATAGCGGTCGTCTTGATCGTTGCCGTCCGGGTTGCCGTTTCGATCTCGCACCGAAGAGACCGTCACCTTTGCCTGAGTGGCAATGTTGGTGCTGCGCGCGACGATCGCTTCCTGGTTCGAGCGCACCTTCACCCCATCCAAGGTCACGACCACTTCCGCAGTCGCCTTGAATGTGCCGGTGATCGGCTCCTTCAGCACGATGGTGTTACTGCCCGGCACGTTCTCCAGGCGGTCATCGCTGAACTCGTAGGCGACCGTCGCCTTCGACAGGTTTACTTTCTCGCCGGTGCTGAGGGTTCCCTCAACCGCTGCGACAATCGGCTCGTTTGTCTTGATGTCGCTCTTGTTGAGCGACAGCTTCGCTTCTTTGAGGAATACCGGCAGGGACAGCTGGCCGGATGCATCCACGTCGACGTAGAAGTAGTCGCTTGCGCGGTACCCGTCCAACTCCGCGGTCACGTTGATTCTGGCGCGCCCCTTCCCTGCGGCCGTTACCACACCGTCGGCCCCCACTTCGGCCACGGACGGATCATCGCTGGTGAAAGCAAGCTTTGCAGCTCCCAGGTCGATCGGCTCACCGAGGAAGGAGAATCCTGCTACGCCGGTCGCGGCGGTGCGGCCACCCGCACCGACCTTCGGATCCAGTTTGATGCTGCCGAGCGCGGTGAGATCCTTGGAGGAGAAGGCCTGGACTTCGAGCACGTCGACCGGGCTGCCGTTCTGGCCACCGCCGGGGAACGAGACCCTCACGTAACGCGCCTGCACGCTGGAGTGGTCAGGATCGACCGGATAGTTGTAGTAGAGGCCTTCCTGTTCCCAGGCATACAGTGTCGTGTCACTCGTCGGAACGGCCTGCGTGTCCTTCGACTTCGGCAAACCCGCCCCAGACAGGACCGACGTTTCGTTGCCCTTGGTCCACTTCACGCCATCTTCGCTGTACTCGATCTTCACCTTCTTCGGCACGTTGTAGTAGGTCACATTGTCGGGGTTCGGCATGTGATGGTTGAAGAAGACGTTGACGCGAGTGAGTTCCTGCATCTTCCGCAGGTCGTAGGTGATGCTCGGCGATTCATCGCAGGCCGGCGCGACCCACTTTTCGGAATTGCCTCCCGACGCATCATTGATGGTGCCGTCGGACAACGTGCTCGCGTGCTCGCTGTCGGTGGACACCTGCGGCGCGATCCCCTCCGCGGCATTGAAATCGGGCAGGAGCGTGACGTAGTTCCGGGTTGAGGTGTAGGTCTTCCCATCCACCGTAATGTCGGCCCAGTAGCTGTACATCGTCGGCTTGGCGACCTTGCCGGTGAACTTCATGGTGTTGCCATCGACGACGAACGGCGATTCGTCGGCCGGTACCTCGGTGACCGTGACCTTGCCGGCCGCGTTGTCGCGCTTGCCGTCGACGGTCGCGTAGTGGTACTTGATCTTGGAAGTGTCCAGGATGTCGACCGTGCCGCCCTTACGGGTGAAGGCCTTGAAGGCCACCGGGACGTCCTTGTTCGTGGAGAACTGTCCCCAGAACGTCGCCCCCTTCGTGTACATGTTCACGCCGACAATCGGGAGTGCCGCCGAGATCGCGCCGTTGTGAACCTTGACCGGATACGTGTCGGTCTTGACCTGGGGATCGTTCACACCGTCGTCGTAGGTTGCGGTCACCTTGATGGTCGCGGTCCCGTCGCCGAAAGCCTTGACCCGGCCGGAGCCGCCCACCCTTGCGACCTGCTCGTTGTCGCTGGCGAACTTGAGCTTCGCCGGCGCGAAGACATTGGTGTAGTCGTTCATGTAGCTCTCGGCCCTGAGCTGCAGGGCCTTGGTCGAGGTCTGGCTGCTGAACAGCTTGACGCTCGTCATCTTGTAGTCTCTGACCGGGCTCTTCGTCCTGATCTTGATGATCGTGTCGATGGGATCCGTGGTCACCTTGGACGTGTCGATGTTGATGTAGTACTTGTTGCCGTCCCGCTCCATGGTGAACGGCAGCTCGGTCCCCTTGTTCAGCCACTTCACGGCGTCGACCTTGTAGTCGAACGGCCCGATCCGGCTCATCCGATCCTGGCCGCTGAAGCCCGACTTCGCCACGCCGGAGATCTGGTTCTTGACCATGTGCATGTAGACGTACTGGTCACGAGCCATGGCGTAGCCCCACTCGGGACCCTGACCGTGAGCGATGGCCTTCTGCGGATCGGTGTACCAGCCTGGCTTGCGCGTGTAGTCCAGGGTGTACGGCGTGGTGCCGTACATGGACTCGCGCAGATCAGGCCCGGTGCTGTTGTCCATCCACTTCACGATCGACGCGCGCATGTCCGACAGTTGCTGTGAGGAGACCGGCACCATCGAGAAGATGTTGGTGTTGTCCAGGTTGCTGCTCAAGTTGTCCATGCCGCGGGTCACGGTGATCGAGGAGTCATAGTTCATGACGTAGCCGTGGCCGTACTGGTTGATCAGCTCTTTTGCTGCTTCGGCCCAGTTGTCCCGCTCATTGCCCTTGGCGTATTGGGTCCAGACGTCCAGGGCCGTGGTGTAGGGGTCGTTCCATTCCTCATGGGCGACCTTCCTGCCCTGCGGCAGGACTCCGTTATGCCAGCCGCCGTTGTTGTACGGTTCGCTGTTCCAGAACGGCCGCTCGTGCAGAGTGATGTCCTGATCGCCGGTTTGCGCATTCGGGTTCGCGTCGATGAGTACGCGGTCGTTGTAGTTGCGGGCCGAGCTCCAGGCGACGTCGACGTTGGAATAGGACTCGGGGCCACCATCGGCGAACACGTACGACGGGTTGTATCGCGCCACCAAGTTCTGGATGTCGCTTTCGAGAATCTCGGATCCCTCGTACAGCGATGAGACGTAGACACCGAACTTCAGACCGTAACGCTCGGCAGCCTCCTTGGCCTGCTGTACGCGGTCCTTCACGTGCCAGGTGCCGTCATCCGCCTTGTACAGCGCGTTGTACTTGTACAGCTTGTTGCTGTCGCTCGGGGCCAGGTTCGCATTCGGCGACGGCCAGTAGTAGATGGTGTTCTGGAGGCTTTCTGTCGAAAGCATCGTCATGCCCATCTCTTTGGCCCTCTGGGCCCACTCGTCGTAGTTGTAGTTCGGGTCGTAGAGGTTCGGCGTCGTCCCCGTGGTGTGCGACAGGGCCGACATCTTCCCGTCGATGAACCAATCGACCGGGTTCCTCTTGACCGTGATGGTGTACTGCTTCGTCGCGGAGGCGCCCTGAGCGTCGGTCACCTTCACGGTGAAGGTGTAATCCTTCTGCGTCTTGCCTTGCGCACCGTCCGAGACCGTGCCGTCGATGTGACCGTCGGCCGCCAGTGTGAGCCCGGGCGGCAGTTGGCCATCGGCGACGATCCACTTGTACCCAGGAGCTCCGCCGGCGGCCTGGAAGGAGAACGGAGCAGCCTGCGGGGCGATACTCGACGTGTTCCGCTTGCCGTCGATCGTCGCGACCATTCCGACATACGGGTTCTCGTCATAGGCGTACGGCAGGCTGTTGGACGGATAGTCGTTCGCCGGCGTGTTCGCGTTGCGCTTCTTGAACGCCTCCTGATCAACACTGAGGCCTGTCGTGACAACGGACAGCTGATTGTTGGACGCATTCGGTCCCGCCACGGAGTGCGTCAGGCCGGGGACGAGGTCTCCGTTGCCGTCGCACAGTCTCGCGTAGAAGCCGAGGAAGTTCTTGTTCTTGCCGGTGTTCTTGTGCTGAATCTCGATCAGAAGCTTGTTCCAGCCCTGCTTCAGCTGAACGGGATACTTCGTGCCGTTCTTGTTGACCCTGTTCACGACGCTGCCTTGCTGACCGACCTGAGCGTCGTCTGCGAACAGCCGGTACACACCCGAGCCGCCGACCTGCCACTGAACGTCCTGCGCGGTCGGGCTGTAGACGTAGCTTGCGGCCATAACCCACTTGCCGGTTGTGGCCTGGCCCTGCTTGACGTCGAAGTAGCCCATCAGGTCGTTGTAGTCGTCGTAGTTCCGGTTGAAGATGCGATCGTCGAAGTACTGCCAGGTCGAGGTCTCGTTGCTTCCCGGGTCAGCAAGAGACTTGCCGATCGCGGGGACAACGGGTACGGAAGACCGCTCGACCACCGGATCGGTGTAGGGACCGGAGACCACCCACTGGTTCAGGTATGGTGCCGTGCCTCCGGTTTGAGCCGCCTGGGCTTGCGGCCCCGTGACTACATTGCCAACCGCAAAGGCGAGCGCCATTGCGGTCGCGACGACGCCGCACTGGATCTTGCGCAAATTTTTCATTTTACCTCCTTGTACTTGTCGAGATGGCCGATGCCCGCCGTTGTGGATCTTCAGCGGCCCATTCGCCCCCACAGCCGTCCTCAAGTCGCGGGATCGAAGCCTCCCTCCTGCCCACACCGCTGCATTCAGGGTTGTCAGGATGTTTCACATCCTTTCCAAGGGCGTGCGAATTAGATCAGATCTATTCTCGCCCGACAAGGGTTCTAACGGACGTACCTGTGGCGCGCCGGCATGCAGCGAAGCGAACGCACGGCGATGGCCAGGCACGCGCAACGGGTCCCGCGTCGCGCTCTCGTCGACCCGTGACGGGCTTCCGTGCCCCTCAGCTTTGGCCATTGAGCAGATCTATGCTGGGTCTTCGAACGTGAGCGGAATGAGATCCATCACCGGGTCGCGAAACCTCCCTGAGGACACCCTCCACCAGATGACGACCCGCCTCGCCTGCGAGTACGGCACGATCGTCGTCGAAAACCTGGGCGTCGCCGGAATGGGCCGCAACCGGCGCCTGTCCCGCCGCTTCGCGGACGCCGCGTTCGGCGAGATCCGACGCCAGCGCACCTACAAGACCTGCCGGCGCGGCACGCGGCTCTTCGTCGCCGACCGCTGGTACCCCTCCTCGAAGACCTGCTCCCGCTGTGGTGCGGTGAAAACCGAACTGCCCCTCAGCATGCGCATCTTCGAGTGCGACAACTGCGGCCTCGTCCTGGACCGGGACGCCAGCGCCGGACACAACCTGGTCGCCCTCGCGGCCCGCACCACAGGTACCGGAGTGGCCGGAGACTGGACCTCGCCAAGGCGAAGTCGAAGCCCCGTGGAGCCGACCGGAAGACCCGCGCCACCGGCCCGCGCCGCAAGGCCGGGACGGGGCGGGCAGGTGGCGCGATCCCCAGCCCCCGGGCCGGGAAGGAAACGGGAGACCGTCAACAGGACACCGGCGCGCACCTCGCGCTCTGATGACCCGTTACGGACCATTCCGGTGGAAACATCGGGATCGCTGAGATTGCTTGTTGATCAAAGCAACGGTCAGTGGATCGTCAGGCTGTCCATGTGGGCGCCGTTGGATCCGGCCGTGGTCGCGCGGATCGTGACCCTGCCCACGGGCAGCGCGGCGGCGAGGGAGGTCGTCTTCCAGGTGGCCCACCCCCCGGTCGGGTGGAACGGCAGGGCGCTCTCGACAGGGGAGCCGTTGACCGACACGGACAGCCGGCGATCGCTCGGGCCGCCGTTGGCATAGCGGAAAGTCAGCGTCCTGGTTCCGGCGTCGGGAACGTCGACGGTCCACTCGATGAAGGCGCCGTCCGCCGAGGAGTCGGCGAAGCAGGCGTAACCCGTCCCGGTGTAATCCGGGTGCCGTGTGTCGATGAACGCGCCGTCCAGGGCGGCGCTCTCGACCTGGTGCACGGTCCCGCCCGTGGCCGTCGGGAGCTGCTCGCCGCTCGGCTCGATCCGCGCGGCCACGCCGCCGCGCTCGGCCGCGGGGATCGAGGGTGTCACGACCGACAGGACCTTCCTGGCGGAATCCCACACCGTTCCGCTTCCGTTGACGATCGCCGCGGCCTCGCTGGTGAAGGCGGGCAGGGTGGCGCCGCCGTTGACGCGCATACCGACGGGCGCTGAGAGACCGTGGAGGCGGACCACGTAGCGGCGCGCGGTGGGTGCGTCGGAATAGGTTCCCCGCGGGTGGCGGATGACGACCTTGCGCGCCTTGTCGGCGTAGGTCAGTTCGGTGACGCTCCGCTCGCCCAGTTGGTGGTCCTCGGTGACCCCGTCGTCCTCGACGAGGGAGAACGCACCGTCGGCGCCGCAGTAGACGTCCATCTCCAACTGCCGCTTGTTCATGTACTTCGTGCTCTGCGCGTAGGGATACCTGGGCAGGATGGCGCCGGCCTTGACGAACAGGGGTGTCTCTCCGGTGCGGGTGGCACAGGAGAGTTCGCTGTTGTCGGAACCGGTGTACGGGGTGTCGTTCCAGAAGTCGTACCAGGTGCCGCCCGCGGGCAGCCAGACCTGGGTGCTGCCGCCGCCGTCCGAGGTCAGTGGCGCGACCAGCAGCGAGGGGCCCCACATGTACTGCAGGTCGTGCGCGTAGGCGGTGGCCCTGTCCTGGTAGTCGATGAACATGGCCCTGGCCATCGGCATACCGGTGGAGTGCGCCTGGTGGGCGATTGTGTAGATGTAGGGCATGAGTGTGTAGCGCAGCCGGCTGTACTTCGTGAAGTCCGCCTGCGCGTCCGTGCCCTGGTCCAGCGGCCAGCGAGAGGCGCGCCGACCCGCGCTCGTCGTGTTGGCCGCGCCGTGCGGCCGCCAGATCGGCGAGAGGCTCGACCAGGCCGCCGGCCAGTTGCGGTAGAGGGGATCGGAGATCAGGCCGTTCGCGGCGGGGTGGTAGCCCCCGCCGTCGATGTTGGCGTAGGGGAAGCCGCCGAGGCCGGCGGCCTGCATTCCCCTGATCTGCATCCGCATCTCGTCGTAGGTGGAGTTGGTGTCGCCGCTCCAGTAGTGGCCGTAGCGCTGCTGGCCCGCTGAGGCGCCCCGGCTCCAGTTCCAGGGGCGCTTGGCGCGGCCGATGTGGTCGCCGGTGTCGGGGTCCCAGCCTTCCTGGCCGACTCCCTTGTGCAGATAGAAGAAGTACGCGTTGCGCAGCTCCGACCACTTCCAGCCGTTGGCCGCGTCGGCGTTGTACGGGATGGGTCCCAGCTCGTCGGGCTCGTCCAGCCAGAGGCCGTCGCCGGGATACTTCAGAGTGGGGTCGAAGGCCTTCTTCCAGAAGACGCTCCACACCCAGGCGCGGGTGGCGGGGTTGGTCCAGTCGGGCACCGCGTCCTTCTGGTTCACCGCCGTGACGTCGGCGGCGTCGAAGCTGTAGCCGGGCGGCGGCCCCGCGACCCAGCCGTCCATCTCGTTGGAGTTGTTGCGGTTGTAGTCGAGGGTGACCGTGACACCGTGGGCAGCGGCCCACTCCTCGTATCCCGCGGGGTCGGGCCAGCGCTCGTCGCTGAACTCGAACCACGATCCCGACCAGGCGCCCGAGCCCTGTCGCCAGCGGTTGTCGTTGACCTGGTGGTCGAACGGGAATCCGGCGGCACGGTGCTCGGTGATCTTCTGGCGCCACCAGTTCTGGTCGCTCACACTCGCGAAGTTCTTGTCCGACATCTGCAGGCCGAAGATGGATGCCTGGGGCAGCCGCGGGCGTCCGGTGAGCTGCGTGTACTGGTCGAGCAGGCCGGCGAAGTCCGGGCCGTTGATGAGGAAGTAGTCCAGCTGGGGACGGACACCCTCGGTGTTGTGATCGTCGGCGGAGAACGCATAAGGTCTGCTCCCGCCGAAGCTGAAGGTGGTGTCGAAGGTCGTGTTGAAGAAGACGCCGTACCCGTTGCTGGACAGATAGAGGGGGACGAGCGCGGGCGCCTGCCCGCCGCTCGTGGTGGAGTAGTTGTGCGCTACGAGATCGCCGGTCCGGTCGAGCCTGGGCGACCGCCCGAACGTTCCGTGTCCGGCCTTGATGAAGTGCTCGTCCGCGTCCGCCACAGGCGGCACGAATTCCTGTGTGACCACGCTGTTGTCGGGGCCGCCCCAGCCGAGACTGCGCGTGTCGTCCTCCTTGGCCAGCAGATTGCCGGCCTTCGTGGAGCGCGTGGAGTGCTTGCGATGGAACTCGAGGCGCAGGGGCTTCTTGCGCAGCAGAATCCGGATGCCGTCGAGACCGGCGGTGGTGATCACGAGGGAGTCGTCGTGGTCGTCGACGCTGAGACTTCCGCGCATCCGCGCATGGTTGCCGGGCACCACCATCTCGTAGCGCGAGTCCGGAAAGAACGTCTCACCTGCGCGGATCGCCTGGACCCGCACCATTTGATGGCCATAAGCGGTGATCTTCAGCTGCTGGCCCGTGGCGCTGGTCACGGTGAGGCTGCGGGTGTCCGCCGTGTGGCCGGCGTAGTCGCCGAGTCTCTCCTGGCCCTCGGCGTGGGCGGGGTCGGCGAGGAGGACCGAGGCGGCGGAGGCCGGCAGGGCTGCCGCGGTCAGACGCAGACCTAAGGCACCGACGGTGGCCCGGTTGAACTGACGGCGATTCATCGAGCTGGGCATGACAACTCCTTGCGGTTCTTCGAAGGAGGGGCGGAAGGACCATGGAAGGCTCCCCGCATGAGAGATGACTCGGCTTTAAGTTCACGTATATATACGAAACTTGGACTCGTGAACGGAATGTAGTCAAGCCGCGCTCACGGTGCAAGGGTGCGTGCATGGACCTGAAGGGACAGGTCTGGCACGGATTCTCAAGGTCCCCGACAGGGTCTCTCATCGGATCAGTGGAGAAGGCGGAGGGAGAGCAGGCCCGACGGTGGGACGGTCAGCGAGTACAGACCGGGCCCGAGGGTGAACCGGCGGTTACCCATGAGCGCCCCGGTGGCGTCCCGGACGGTTTCCTCCACGTCAGTTGAGCCGGTGACGTCCAGCGTGACCCGGGGCGCTGAGGTGACGTTCACCACCTCGACCAGCCGGGTCCGCGCCAGATCGACCGGGGCGATCCGCTCGGCATGCAGCACGACGACCTGGTGCCCGTCCGCTCGGGCTCGCACGATCGGGTACAGCTCGTCGGGACGGCCCGGGTCCACTTCGCCGTCGAGCAGGACCGGCCGCAGCCGGGTCCAGGTCCGCAGTCAGAACGCCAGGGCCGCCCGGTGGTCGTCGCGCAGCCGGTCCAGCCTGCTCGACAGCTGTGGCACTGACGTAAGGACGCTGAGCAGCTGGCGGGCCGCAGATTCCGGTGAGCCGTCGGGATCCCACATGAGCATGTCGGAGTGGACGGCGCCGCCGAGCGCGAGCAGTCCGGTGTCCAGGGTCCTGACTCTGTTCGCGACGGCGTCGGCCGGGCAGTCGGTGGCCCTGAGCAGGTTGCCGTAGGCGGCCATGCCGTGGCCGAGGTAGGGCTGGCGCAGCTCGATCATGATGCCGGGCCTGATCGCCTGGAGTGCGACGCGCAGTTCGTCGAGCAGGACGGTCATGGCGAGGCCGATGTCCTCGCCGTCGCCCGCGTAGATCTGCGCGTCGTCGAGGAAGTCGATCTTCAGCCCGTCGAGCCCGTGATCGGCGACCATCCCGGCGCACAGCGCCACGATGTGGGCCCGCACTTCGGGACGGCGTGGGTCGAGCACATGGGCACCCGGAGCCGTGCGGCTGGGCAGCGGGGCAAGGTCGCGCATGCGTTCCCAGGCAGCCGACTCCGGGCCGAGCAGCAGCGGGGCGACCCAGACCAGGTAGGCCATGCCGAGTTCCTTGACCCGTCGGACATGCCCGGCCAGATCGGGGAACTTGGCAGTGTCGACCGCCCAGTCGCCGGCCCACGCGTAGCCGCGCTTGTTGCCGCCGGCGACCCAGCCGTCGTCGAGGATCAGCGTTCCGCAGCCGAGGTCGGCGGCGTGCGCGGCCTCGGCCTCAACGGCGTCCGCGTGGACGTCCTGGCCGAAGGCGTACCAGGTGGAGTAGACCGGCGCCCGTCCCGCGGCGGGGGTCGGCAACGGCGGGAGGGCGGCGGTCTCGGCGAGACGGCCGCGTAGCGACCGCAGCGCCGTGGCGACGGAGGTTGCGCGGGGCGCGAATGCCAGCGTGTATGGCCCGTCCCCGGCGGTCAGATGCAGATGGACCACGAACCGCTTGGTCGCCTCGGAGATGCCGAAGACCAACTCGGTCTCGATGACAGGGTCTTGTGCCGCGAACGCCAGCATGGTCGCGCCGGATGTCTCGTAGAGGCAGCCGACGGGAGCGCCCTTGATCAAGCTGGTGTGGATCCTGCCCGCCCAGTCCGCCAGCAGGGTCCGCTCCCAGCCACAGGCCGGATGCCAGAAGCCGACGGCATCGCGCAGCGGAACAGCCAGCCGGATTTCCACGGCGGTGCCCTTCGGGGCGGTGATGTCCAGGGCAATCAGCCCGCCGGGCAGCTCGCGGACGGCGAACCGACCGCCCAGCAGCGCGACCGTCACGTCGTCGATCAACGGGGTCTCCGGCGCCGCGGGGCGCTCGGCAGTGGTCACAATACTCATGGTCATGAACTCCTCGGTAGTGGAGACAGGCGTGGGAGCCCGGATCGGGCGGACGGGGCGATGGCCTCGGCCAACGCGCGGCTCAGCAGGCTGTCGTGGGGTCGTCGTCCGCAGGACGGTGCCGCGCGCGACGACGATCCGCCGGGTCCGGGGCAGGTGGTGCTTCCCCGGTCGTGCCGCAGGTGTGCACATCACGGCCGGCAGATCGCCCTGCGCGCACTGCGCGGCCCGTACCAGGCAATGATGCGGGTCAGTGTCGACGGTGCGGCCCCCGTCACGATCACGGTGTCGGCGCACAAGAACCAGGCGAGCCAGGGCCACGACATCTCTCTGGACGCCGTCGAAGGGCAGCGCTGAGGCGTGTCGTCACACTTCCGTCGTGGCCCTGACTGTTTTCAGCGGTCATGGACCGACCGAGGCCGTTGTCAGCCGCGAGTGACCTGCAGGCTGTACGTGACCTCCGCGTCGGGCATGATGCCGTTGTTGCGCGCGGTGATCGTGAACCGCTTGGTGCCCGGGGCGGTGGGGACTCCGGTGATGCCGCCGGTGTCCTTGTTCAGGCTCAGTCCGGCGGGCAGCGCGCCGGATGTGACCTCGTACCGGACCGTCCGGGGCGAGCTAGAGGTGACCTTGAACGCGTACAGCTCACCCACGCGGCCGTCGGCCGGCTCCGGTGTCGTGAAACCGGGCTTCGGCGCCTGCACCGGCTGAGCCTGGCCGACCGGACTGCCGGACGAGTCCAGCTCCTGCAGCGACCATTCCTTCCCCTCGGTCATCTCGCTCAGGTGCCAGTTCTTCTTCTCGTCGGTCATGAGTTGCTGCTGGGCGGGCGTGAAGGCGCCGGCCTCGATGGCGGAGTTCCAGATGCGTACCGCGGTGAGGACCGCCGCTGTGTTGGATCCCTTGGCGAGACTGTCCGTGCTCGTCTCGAACCAGCCGAAGTTCGCGCCGATCGACGCTCCAAGGGCCAGGTTGCGCTCGACGCCGAGCGTGCTCGCACCTCCGCCGATCGGTAGTGAACCACCCATGGCAGGCAGGAAGTTGGCCCGGTAGAAGTTGTTGTTCCTATTCACCTGCGTGTAGTTGGAGTCGGACCAGCCGATGCCGCCCCAGCTGATCCGCGACTGGGCGAACCACGAGTTGGACGACGGGTTGGAGGCCTCGCAGATGAAGCCGTCCTGGGAGTCGAGCCGGCGGTAGATCCCGTTGACCAGGTGAGCGAAACCCTGGCCGCGCCAGCCGCTCCAGGACACCTCCTCCAGTCCGTCGTACGAGATGCTCCGGACGCCGCTGGTGTTGGCCATCGTGGCAAGGCGGGTGGCGATCTCGTCGATGATCGGCAGGTCGCCCCGTGCGCCGCCGTACTGGTTCTCCGCGATCCGGGTGGCGTCGGCCCCGGCGGGGTAGGCCGCCGCGGTCGATCCCCACTGCGCACGGCGGACGCCGGTGAACTGCCACTCGCCGGCGCCTGCCTGCGTCACACCGGAGTACGTGAGGAACTCGTCGCCGATGCGCAGCCGGTGGCCGATGATGTGTCCGCCGCCGCCGGAGTCTCCGTCGGCGTACAGGGTCGTGTCCGACGCGGCCAGAGCGTGGGTCAGCTTCACGGTCGCGCCGACCGTGAGCCGCTTGTCGGCCGGTGTGGGAGAGATGTACGGGTCATTGGCCTGGATGAAGTTGGACAGGGTGTGCACGCCGACCCGCATGCCGCCCGCGGCGGCGGTCGCCACCAGTTGAGCCGCGGCGGCGTCCGAGCCGCCGAAGCCGCTGTTGAACTGGTAGTGCCCCGTCGACTTCCAGGGACCGGCCGCGCCCTGCACGGAGTAGACGTTCTTGATGCCCGCCTGCTTCGCGAACTTCATGGCGTCGGAGAGGTTCGAGGTGCCGAGGGACGACAGGGCCAGGAACGGCTGCCGGGTCGCCCTGGCCACCTTCTGCCACTGCCCGTCGATGGTCGGGTACGGCAGGTGCTCGCCCTGCGCGATCTGGCTGAGCACGGTGAGCACGAGATCAGGGGCGCTGCCGTACACGGCCAGCTTCGATCCGAGGATCCGGCCTTCGAAGCCCGGCAGCGGGCCGATCCGGATGCCGTCCTCGCGCGTCCGTACGGTGCTGTAGTCGTAGGAGTAGGCGCGCAGAATGCTGCCCCACGACGTCTTCGCCGCGGCGCCCCACTCGTTCTGCGTTCCGGCCTCCCCGTACGGCTTCGACTTCACCTCCGAGCCGAACCCGTACGCGTCGAACTCCTTGGGCCAGCCGCCGACGGTCTTGTCGTTGAGCGGGGTGATGCCGAGGGCGAAGCCGCTGTCGCGGACCACGCCGACGGCCTCACCGACGGTGTCGGTGACGCTGGTGGTCAGCGGGCCCCACAGCAGGGTCCGCACATCCGCGCCCGGTGCGGCGTCCAGACCGACGACCTCAAGTGTGGCGTATATCGCGTGGTTGACGAACTTGACCTCGACCGTCGCCTTGTCGCCGCTGAACACCAGCACGTGCCGGTCCCGCCGCGAGACCTTCACCTGGGTGGGGACGTCCTGTTTCCCGTCGCCCAGCACGACGGACACCAGGGGGAGTGACTTGCCTGCCGCCAGGTAGTCGGTTCCCTTGCGTATGTCCTTCAGTTCGACGACCCGGCCTGTCGGGTCGAGGCCCAGCGACAGAAATCCCGCCCTGATCCGCAACGGGCGGCCGGCCTGCTCCGTGATCGCCGGCCCTGCTGCTGCCGCCGCCGGCTGGGCGAGGGCCGACGTCGCGATGAGCGCCAGCGAACCGAGACCACCGGCGATCAGGACGTTTCTTCTGTCCACGATTCCTCCAAATCGACATGTGTCGATATGTCTCGTGTTTTACGTGGAAGGTGCAATCGGTTGTGCAGTGGTGCCGGCCGGCGTCGTCACCGATGAAGACCACGACGCCGACCGGTCGCCGTGTCACCTATCTCCCGTTGATGGAAACCTCGAGCAGATCGGTCGTTGACCCGTTCGAGCCGCCGTCGAACACCAACTTCACATACTGGGCCTGTGCGCTAAGGGGGTACTGGTTGTGGAACCCGAAATAGGCAGTTCCCGTTGGGCCGTTGACGGTACTGGCATCACTCCAGGTCACGCCGTCGACACTGGTTTGAATCTTGATTGTCTTGGGCGTGTTGATGTACCGCTGATCCAACGTGTTGAAGTCGATGTCGATGTTCGCGATATCGGACTTCGCGGGAAGCTTGAATTGAATCCAAGCCTGTTCGCTTCCTGGCACCGACCACTTCGACTGATCGAAGTGGTCGCCATCGATGAGCCTGCCGTCGGTGAGGTTCGACAACACATCTTGCCCCTGGCCGGCCGTGATTTCGGCGCCCTTCGTAAGGTTCCGGTGCGGCAGCAGGTCCATGAAGACCTTGTTTGTTCGGTAGGTTTTACCGTCCAGTGTCACGTCTGCCCAGACGACTCCTCTCGTGGGTGCCTTGACCTGCGGGGTGATGATCTCTTTCCCCTTGACCGTGAACGTGTCCACTTCCTTGATGGCGACCGGCTTGTATTTGTCACCGCCGACCAGGTCGACGATTCCGCCATGCCATCTGATCTGAGCTGCATCCAAGCCGATGGGCCCGCCTGAGGCCGACCTGCCTTGTATCTCGTACTTGAGCCCATCGTTCAGGCCGAACTCGCCGTAGGCCTCTTTCCCTTCCACCGACAACGATGCACTGATCATGTCGGCGGCATAGACGAGGCCATCCTTGACCGTCACCTTCAACGCGCCTTGTTTGGTCACGCCCTCATAAGTGCCTCGTACCGTGATGCTCGTCGTGCCGTCCGACACCGGATGCACGATTCCACTGGCGCGAACTTTCGCTACCTCAGGGTTCGTGCTGCTGTAGATCACGTCCGAAAGCTTGTCTTTCAGCGCGGGATACGTCATGTAGCCCGCGGCATTGACCTTCAGTACCTTCGGCGCCAGCTGCTCACCGGTGACGTCGACGTCGGTCAGCTTGTACTTGCGCTCAGGATTGTCAGTCACGATCTTGACGATCGTGTCGATCGGGTCTTCCCGCACATCGGCCAGGTTGATGGTCAGGCTGTCGCCCTTCTGGCTGAACGATGTGACCGGGATGTCGCTGTTCAACCATCTCACTGACTTCACCCGATCCTTGACCGGACGAATGGTCAAGGACTTGTCGGTGATCGCGTCGAATCCCTTCTTGCCGTCCGGCCCCTTCAGGATGTGAAGATAGATGCTGTTGTCTCTGGCGGTCGCATAGCCCCATTGCGGGCCAGTCGTGCTGTTGGGGAAAGCGAACTTCTCGTAGTTTCCTCGTCCATCGTCTTCGTAGCCGGCGCCCGCCAGGAAGTACGGCGTTGTTCCCGTCGTGGACTCGTGTCTCTCCGGCCCATGCTCCGGAGCGAACCAGTTGGCCAGGTCCTCTCTTACGTCGATGAACTCCTGGACAGCCTTCGGGTATCTCGTGGCGATGTCCTGGGGAGAGTCCCAGTTCGGTCCCCGGCTGTCGAGAACCGATTGATCGTTGTTGTCGACATAGCCCCGACCGGCATTCATCACCATCTCTTTCGTGACCTGCCTGAAGTCGTCGCGCTTTCCGTAGTACGGCGAGAGCATGTTCTTGGTGTGGATCATCTTCCACGGTTCCATGGGGGTCCGCTTGAGAAGATGGTTCTTCCCCGCATTGGCGTAGATGCCCGACGCCTCGCCGGTTCTCACATCCGGATCGCCGTACTCTGCTCCCCAGGCATTCGAGTCCACGATGATCTCATCGCTGTGGTTGCGTACCGCGCTGTACATCGCGTCGTAGTTGGCATTGGGCATTGCCTGTGGACCGTCGAAGTACAGGTAGTCCGGAGTGTAACGCCCAATGAGATCCTCCATGTTCTGCACGAACACATCGGTGGAGTAATGCTGCAAACCGCCGCCCTCGGTCCCGTAGTACAGGCCGAATTTCATGCCGTACCGCTTTACTGCCTGTTCGTACTGCTTCAATCCATCTACTATTTTTCCGTTCTCGTCCTTTGGGAGGTATTCCGCCCTGATGTGCTTCGGATCGGCGAATTTCGACGGCCAGAAGTAGTTCTGCTGCAGAGATTCGATCGACACCAGCGAGTGTCCTTGACGCTTCGCTCTCGCTGCCCATAGATCAACGGAGTAGTTCGGATCCACGAAGTAGTTGTACGTCGGGGTGGCATGGGTCAGTGCGCCGACCCTGCCCTCCTCGAACCACTTGTTCGGACGTTCCTTCACCGTGATCGTGAAGTCTTTTGAAGCAGTGTCCCCTTCCTTGTCGGCCACCTGGACGGTGAAGTGGTAGTTGCCTGGTTTGGTGTTGACGCCGACGATGCCTTTGGCGCTGTTCAGATCGACTTTCCCGTCGACCAGTCCATCCGCGATGGAGCCATCAGGGTTCAGCTCCAGACCACCAGGCAACTTCCCGTCGATGACCTTCCATGTATAGCCCGGCGCACCGCCGGCGGCCATGAACTGGAAAGCCGAAGCGCCGACGCCGTGCTTGTTGCTGGACGCCGACTTGTTCCAGACGTACGGCCATTCCTTGTAGCCGGCAGGCATGTTGTTCTTCGGAAGCGAAGTATGGATCGCATCGTCGGTCGAGAGTCCTTGTGACGCGATCTGCAGACTCCCCGACGGCCCTGTCACGGAATTGACCAGACCATCGATCTTGTTGCCGTTCTGATCCGCCACCCGGCCGTAGAACCCGAGATAGGCGACGTTCTGATCCTTGGCGATCGGCACACCGTTTGAATTCACGTCCTCCGTGTAGGTGTGCTTGACCTGAATCATCAGCTTGTTCCAGCCTGCGTGCAGCTGGACTGCTTGCTTCGTCAGATCCTTCTGCACCTCCACCGGGGTGCTTGGGGTCGTCAGACAGCTGTCGTTCGCATACAGCCGGTACGAACCGCTCGCTCCGGCGTTGAAATATGCCTGCTGCTCGACCGGACTGTAGACGTACGTGTGCGCGTACACGTACTTGTTCCTCGTATCGACACCCTTCTTGACGGAGTAATACCCGTAAAGATCCTGGTAGTCGTCGTAGTTCCGGTTATAGATGCGGTCGTCGAAGTACTCCCACTTTCTGCTTTCGTTGCCGAAGCTCAACGGCTCGCCGACCTTCGGGGTAATCTTCGTCTTCCCCTCGACCGGGGTCTTCGAGTCATCGGCTTCACAGTCATATCGCTTGTCGACCACCGGCGAATTGAACGGTCCCGAGACCAGCCACGAGTTGATGAACGGAGCGTTCCCGGCAGCTTGCTGCGCGGATGACTGCTTCGTTGCGGATACACCGAACAGGAGTGATGCGACGATCATCACTCCCAAGAAAGAAGCGATCTTTCTATAGCTTTTACTCACTGTCGAGTGGCCCTCTCTCCATAAGCGACTATTCCGTGCTCCGCTATTACAGGAATGCGGGACTGATCGTCAGCTGGCTTCAGCACCAGCTCTGCCGGTAGAGCACCAGCGGAGACCTCGCACCGGCTCGTCTATGAAGTGGCACCTCGGCCAACTGCCCTCCGCTGTGCAGGGAGACTGTGGCGGTGCATTCCGCGGCGACCGCCTCACGGGCGGCGCCGGGCGCCGTGAGGGTGGTCCCGCCTTCGGTGGTGATCGCCGGCGATCAGGAAGTTCTGCTGTCCACGACTCCTCGATTCCTTCAAATCGAGATGTGCCGATATACCTCATGTTTACGTGGATGATGCAATCGGTTGTGGTGCCGACCGGCGCCGTCACCGGTCGGCACCTCGACTCAGCCGCGCAGGAGGTTCGTCGCCGGGCTCGCGGCCCGGACCTCGAAGCGCCGGAGCGAATAGCCGAAGGACGACGTGCGCTTGACGCCCTGCATGCGGAGGTACCGGCCCGACACGGGAGCGAAGGTGAGTTCGTCGACACGGGCGCCCGCAGGCTTGTCCCTGACGGCGGTAGCTGTCTTCCAGTTCGTCCCGTCGTCGGAGAGCTGGATGTCGTAGTCCTGGCCGGAAGCGGTCTCCCAGTCGAGCAGGACGCGGCGGACCTTCTGTACCTGGCCCAGGTCCACCTGGATCCATTCACCGTCGTGATAGGCGCTGGCCCAGCGGCTTCCGGCGTCCCCGTCGGTGGCGTTCTCCGGTCCCAGACCGGCTGTTTCGGACGACGACGCGGTGGCCGGCCGGTGCAGCGCCAGATCTGGCGCGTCGAATACACGCATGCTCCACAGCGCGTAGCCGTCCTGCTTGCGGGCAGCTTCGGTGCCGACGAGACGCACGTACCGGGCGGTGACCGGTTCGAAGGTGAGCGTGTCTGACCCTGCGGACGTGCGGTCCGTGCGGTGGGCGACCGTGGTCCAGGTCGTACCGTCGCCGGACACCTGGATCGCGTAGTCGCGGCCGTGTGCGGGCGCCCAGTCCAGGTCGACCTTGGTGACGGTCTGCGGGCGGCCGAGGTCCACGCGGAGCCAGGCGTGATCTCCCGGGCCGCTCTGCCACTTGGTGGTGCTCACCCCGTCGAACGCCGCGTCGGCCGTGCCCGCGGACGCGATCGCCGGCTTGCCCGCGCTCAGCTCGCTGTTGGCCGGGGTGGCCAGCGTCGTGGCGACCTCGGTCAGCCCCGTACCCACGCCGAGCTTGCGCACGGTCGACATGAAATCGCTGTACGGGACACCCGAGTTGGCGCCGCTCCACATCTTCTGCGCGAGGACTCCGAAGGTGGGCTCGACCAGTTTGTGTACGTCAAGTTCGGTGTAGCTGGACTTGGTCAGGTCGTTCCACACCGAGGACATGGCGCCGAGGAGTTGGGGGTCCTTCGGTGCGACGCTCTGGCCGCCCGGGAAGACGTTGGGCTCCCACTGGTCGTAGAGGTACTTACCGTCCAGACCGTGGCCGTGGTAGTAGCTCGCGAACGGGACGATATAGAGCAGGGCGTCGTTGGTGTTGATGAACGAGTAGCCGTCCTTCATGGCGGCCTGTGGGCCGTACCACGAGTTGTTCCAGCTGTTGAGGGTGACGTCCCGGTCGTAGCCCTCGGTGCTGGACGCCATCAGGGACAGGCTGCCCCAGGCGCGCGGATGCTTGCCGAGCGTGCGGATGTGGGCGGCCACGTCGTTGAAGTAGGTCTTGTAGCGGGGCTTGTCGACCCGGTACTCGTCGGCGCCGAAGTGCACGTCCGGGCCGCGGAACCACGGCGTGAACTCGTCGAACACCGACTTCATGAACGCGGTGGTCTCCGGCTTGGACAGGTCCAGGTGGTCGGAGTCGCCGTTGTTCAGACCGAGGGACGGCTTGAACCGGATGAACGCGAGGGCGTGGGCGGGAGCGTCGAACTCGGGGACGATCGTGACGCCGTTGGCGGCGGCAGTGTCCTCGAAGGAGTCCCAGTCGCGCCGGTCGTATGCTCCGTCCTTCGAGGCCAGGCCGGACAGCGCGGGGTTGTCGGTCTTGAGCCGGAAGCCGGCCTGGGCCTCGCTCCAGGGCCGGTCGCCCTTGAACCCGTTGTCGTTGAGGTGGATCTGGAACTCGTTGAGCTTGAACCAGCCCATGAGACGGATGTAGTCCCGGATGAAGTCCGCGGTGAAGAAGCGCCGCCCGACATCCAGCGTGAAGCCCCGCACCTTGTAGTTCGGCCAGTCCACGGCAGTGCCCACGGGGACGGAGTCACGGCCGTCGTCGAGCAGCAGGATCTGCAGGAGCGTACGGGTGCCGTAGTAGACGCCCTTCGCGGTCGGCGCGGTGATCCGCACGTTCTTGCCGGTGACCGTGAAGGTGTAGCCCTCTTCCTTGAACCGGGCGCTGTCCACCGCTTCGGGCAGGGTGGGATCGATCGACAGCACGATGTCGCCGCTGTGCGGGTGGCGCGGCGACAGGGCCGGCTTGCGCCCCGTGACCTGCTCGATCTCGTCAGGGAGCGTGGCGAGTTGGTCGCGGAGGCTGTCGCGCTGTGCGCCGGCGAACACGATGCGGCTGTGCCGGCGCAGTTCGAAGAATCCGGTGCGGCCCTGCCACTTCTGGAGGGCGGGTACCACTGCGGGTTTGCCGTTGACCGGTACGGGGTCGGCGCTCGCCGGCGTGGCGGGAGCGGCGAGGGCGAGGGCGAGCAGGGTGACCATTAACGAGAGAAGGCACAGCAGCTGTCTTGGACGCACTCTCATGTGAAACTCCAAGCGTTCTCGATGGATTCGTTCCTGGAGATCCGTGCGGGTGACGCGAAGGGGAGCAGGTGCCGACTGCGCCGCGGCCCCGCGGGGGGCCGGGGGGGGGGGGGGGGGTGTAGGGCGGGGGGGGGCCGTGGGTTTGTTTTTTGGGTGGGGGGGTGTGCCCCCCGTAATTGGGGGGGTGGGGGGTTTTTGGGTG
>NZ_JBHVWS010000054.1:0-18477 GCF_042882185.1 Streptomyces sp. NPDC058239 | reverse complement strand
TCTTTGCCCCAACCCTATTTTAAAACCCCCGCTGTCCCGTTTTTTTTGGTCGCTGTTCTGGGGGGGGGTCCCCGCGCGGGGCGGCGGGGCCCCCGGGCCCCGCCCCCGGCCCGCGCCGGGGGCGCGGCGGCCGTGTTCACGGCCTGGTCGTCACCTTGTAGGTGATCTTCGCGTCGGCGATGCTCCCGCCGTTCTTGGCGGTGATGGTGAATTTGCTGGTGCCGGGGCGGGCAGGAATTCCGGTGATGCCACCGGTGTCCTGGTTGAGGGTGAGGCCGCTCGGGAGGCGGCCGTCGGTGACCTCGTAGCGGATGGTCCGCGGAGTCGTCGAGGTCACCTTGAAGGCGTACAGCTTTCCGACCCGGGCGTCTGTCGGCTCCGGCGTGGCGAAGCCCGGCGTCGGGGCCTTGACCGGCTGCGGGTCGCCGATCGGCTGACCGGACGAGTCCTTCTCCTGCAGCGACCACTCGTTGTCCGGCGTGACCTCGCTCAGGTGCCAGTGCCTGCTCGCGACGCCCAGTTGCTTCTTTTGCTCGGCGTTGAACGCACCGGCCGCGCGCGCGGACTCCCACATCCGGACGGCGGCGAGCAGCGTGGTGGCGTTCTGTCCGGACTGGAGGCTGCTCACGCTGGTCTCGAAGTTGACGCCGGCGTCGAGGGAGGCCGCGTGCGCCAGGGTGTCCTCGATCTTTTGCAGGGTGTCGCTGCCCGAGAGCCCCTGCTGGCCCATCATCCCGGGCAGGTAGTTCGCCCGGTAGAAGGTGTTGCTGCGGATGATCTGGGCGTAGCTCGTGGGGCCGATCTCACCCCAGCTCGCCCTGGACTGGGCGTCCCAGGTGTTCGACGCGAGGTTGCTGCACTCAGTGATGAAGTTCTTGGTGGTGACCTGCCGGTGGACGCCGTTGACGAGCCGTGCGAAGCCGTAGCCGCCCCAGCCGTTGTAGCCAGTGCCTTCAAGGCCGTCGTAGGACGTGGCGTGGACGCCGCTGGTGTTGTAGGCGGTGGCCAGCCGGGTCGCGATCTCGTCGGTGATCGGCAGACTGGCCAGCGCACCGCCGTAGCCGTTCTGGATGAGCCGGGCGACGGTGGTGCCGGCCGGGTAGTCCTGGGCGGCCGAGGACCACTGTGCCCGGCTCAGGCCGCCGACCTGCCACTCGGTGTTGCTGACCTTGGTGACGGAACCGTAGGTGATGAACTCGTCGCCGATGCGCAGCCGTTGACCGTCGACGCCGGAGGCCAGCAGGCCGTTGGCATCCACGTACAGCGTGGTGTCCGACCCGGCCAGCGGGCGGGTGAGCCGGGCGGAGCCGCCCACCGCGAGCCGTGGATCGGCCGGCGCCTTCACGTACGGGTCGTGGGCGTCGATGAAGGTGGACAGGGTGTGCACCCCGACCTCGATGCCCTCCTTCGCCGCCGCGGCCACCAACTGGGCGGCCGCCACGTCCGATCCGCCGAAGGAGCCGTTGAACTGGTAGTGCCCGTGCGACACCCACGGCCCGTTGCCGCTGATCGCGTAGATGTTCCGCACTCCGGCCTGCGCGGCGAGCTTGGCGGCCGCGGTGACGTTGCCCGTGTTGAGGTCGTGGACCCAGAAGTGGGTCTGCGAGGTGCGCTGGGCCACCTTCTGCCACTGGCCGTCCAAGGTGGGGTACGCCTGGTCGTGCTCCTTGGCGATCTGGCTGAGCATGGTCAGGGCGAGATCCGGCGCACTGCCGAACAGGGCGATCTTCGACCCGACGATCCGGCCCTCGGGCGCGGGCAGCGGGCCGAGCGGGATCTCGTAACCGTTGGTGCGCTGCCGGACCCGTGCCTTGCTGTAGTCGTAGGTGGTGGCGCGCAGGACGCTGCCCCACGTGGTCTTCGCGGCGACGTTGCTCGCCAGCCACTCGTCCTTCGCGCCGGTCTGGAGCCCGTACGGATTCCAGACGAGATCGGGACCGAACCCGTACGCCAGATGCTCGTTCGGCCACCCGCCCACCGTCTTGTCGTTCAGCGGCCGGACCCCCATGACGAAATCGGAGTTGGCGACCACACCGACCGTCTCGCCGATGGTGTCGTCGAGCGTCGTCGGCAGCGGACCCCACAGCAGCGTCTGCACATCCACACCCGAGGCGGCCGTCAGGCCGACGACTTCAAGTGTGGAATGCGTGGGAAACCCGACGGCCTCTACCTGGATCGTCACGCTCTCGCCGACGAACTCCAGGACCTGCCGGCGGTGCGCCCGGTCACGCGACACGACCCGCACCTTCGCGGGAACCACGTGCTTGCCGTCGGCCACCACGCTGACCAGCGGCACGGGGGTGTCCTTCGCCAGGTGGTCGGTGCCGTCGCGCAGGTCGACCAGGCTGTCCACGTACCCGGAGCGGCTGATGCCCACCGACAGGAAGCCCGCCCCGATCCGTAGCGACGGGGACGCCTTCGGCCTGGCCGTTCGCGCGGCATGCGCGGGGCCGGCGGCCATGGCCACGGCCGTGGCCGAACTCAAGCCGCTGGCAACCAGAAAGCGACGCCTGTCCACATGTCCTCCTAGGTGAAGTGACTCTCGATGGCGCGCGGGATCGCTGATCAACTGCCGTGAACAGCGCAGAGGGGCGCAAGGCCGGCAAACGTCGAGCGACGAACGAGGTCACCTGGATAGTTCTTATTCTTCAGCGGAGATGGTTCGCGCTGTTCCGGGGAGCGGGATCGGTGGGCGGCCGTGAGCCGGAGAGCCCATGGGCCTGCCCGTGCAGGGAAGAGCGCTTGCTTCTCCTGTGTAACTACCGCAGCACAAGTGCGGTCTAGCGTGCATGGCACGGAAGGGGCCGTCAAGGCTTAGTTCGGATCTATTCCCGATGGCGCGGGTGCTGCGTGGGGCGATCCGAGCACCCCTGAACGGACGGCCCGGGAGGTATCTTGGGAGCCCACCACTTGGTATTTCGTGACCTGCATGCATCGGATACATGGAGCAACATGACTGGATCTTCCCGGCCCGCGTCCCCGTCCGCGTCCGCGGCATCGGATTCGGAGGCGGCCCCTTACCGTCCCGGCTACGAGGTCGCGGCGGAGCGCATCCTGGAGTACGTCGCACAGCAGGGGATGGGGCCCGGTGACCGGCTGCCGACGGAGAAGGATCTGGCGGCCGAAGTGGACATGAGCAGGACGGTGGTGCGAGAGGGCGTCAAGATCCTCTCGGCCCTCGGGAGGCTTTCGGTGGAGAAGGGACGCGGCATTTTCGTGGCGCATCCCAGGAACGACCTGTGGACCGACACGTTCTCCCGGTTCCTGCCGACCGACCCGAGCCGCGTCGGTGAACTGTTCGAGTTCCGGCGCTTCACCGAGGCCGAGACCAGCGGGCTCGCGGCCACGCGTGCCACACCGGTTCAGCTCAGGGCGATCCGCGAGGCAGCGCAGCGCTCGGCGGAGGCCGCCGAGCGCGACGACCACGAGTCGTTCGGCCGGGCCGATGCGGAGTTCCATCAGGCGATCGGCGCGGCAGCGGGGAACGCGTTTCTCTCCAGCCTGGTCGACGCGATCCAGCGGCTGCAGCGACAGGTCACCATCGTGGCCCTGGCCGATTCCGCACCGGGATCACTCGCCGTGGCCGCGGAGCAGCACCTGGCGATCCTGGAAGCGATCGGGGCCGGTGAGCAGGAACAGGCCGCCGACCTCATGGCCCGCCATATCGACACGACGGAACTTCAGGTCCAACGAGAGATCCGCAACCGCATCTTCGCCGCTCCCGCCGCTCCCGCCGGCCCGGACGGGGCGTGACCGCGGACGACAGCCTCGGTCGGTAGTGCCCCGCCGCCCCGCCCCGCCGCCCACACCGGAAACGACCGGGCGACGGGGCGGTCGAAGCGTGCCGGGGTCGCGAACCGCGCCACCGACGCGTCTCGTTCCTGCGAAGCGAATCCGTAGGGTCCGGCGTAACTCTACGGAGATGTATCAGATCTATTGTCTCCTTGGTTGAGGTAATAACTCCGTCTCATCTCTTGACATGCCGCCGCGCGCGGACTTCCATACCCCAAGGTGCCCTGAGGGGCGAACGCTGAGAGGAAGCGGTCGCCCCCGAGAGCAGCAGGACTCTGGGAAGAGTCTGAACCATGTGACGGATTCGGTGGACGGTCGACAGCGGGATTCCCTCTCTCGTCCCGGTACGAGCAAGACAGCGACTCGGTACCGCCCCCGGACAACGACGGGTAGGGGAAGTTGGACATGACGCGCAATCCGATACTCACGAGAACCGCCGCCCTCGCAGGTGCTCTCCTCCTGGCCGGGTGCACGGCCGGCAGTTCCGGTACGAGTGCATCCAAGGGCGACAAGGTCACCTTGACCTTCCTCACCTTCGAAACGCCCAACCTGGACGCGAAGTACTGGGACGCCGCGATCGCCCGCGCCTCGGCGAAGGTGCCAGGGGTGACGATCAAGAAGCTCGTGTCGCCCAGCGCCGACCGCACCGGGTACGCGAAGCAGCTCGACAGCACGGGCCAGTTCCCGGACGTCATGATCGGCCTGAACCCCGCCGGATTCGCCGAGGCGGGCAAGCTGGCGCCGTGGACGGACAAGGAACTCGCACCGTACAAGAACCCCCGCGCCAACACGTACGACCGCAAGGTCTACCAGCTGCCCTACTCCGCCCAGACGACGCTGGTCTACTACAACAAGAAGGACTTCGCGGCGGCCGGCATCGACACACCGCCCCGCACGTACCATGAACTGCTCGACGACAGCGCCAAGTTGAAGAAGAAGGGCATCAACCCCTTCGTGGTCGGCGGTGGCGGCAAGGATTCCTGGGCCGACATGTTCCCGCTGATCTCCACGGTGGCCACCGACGTCTACAAGAAGACGCCGGACTGGCTGTCCCAACGCGCCAAGGGCAAGGTCAAGTTCACCGACCCGGCGTTCGTCGCCGCCGCCCAGAAGGTCGCCGAGCTCGCGGACAAGGGATACATCGACCGCGCCGGCCTTTCCCGCTCCTACGCGGACACCGAACAGGCCTTCCGTGACGGCAAGGGCGCGATGTACCCCATGGGCAGCTGGTTCTCCGCTTCGGCCGACACGAAGAAACCGGACTTCGACACGGGCGTCTTCGCGTGGCCCACGGACCAGGGGGCCTCGGCGCTCCCGGGCGTCCTCGGCGGCGGGATGACGGTGAGCTCCAACGCGTCCGATGTGCCCCTGGCCAAGAAGTGGGCCAAGGCCTTCATGGAGGACCAGAAGAACCTGGACGCCGCCGTCAAGGCCGACGGGCTCATCATCGACATCAAGGGATACAGCCCGCCCAGCACCATGGGCCCCGTCTACAAGAAGACCCTGGCGGCGTACCAGCAGGCCCAGAAGGACGACGGGATCGTCAACTCGTTCTCCCAGGAAACCGGTGACGGTTCCCTGCCGCCGGGCCTGGCCGACAAGGCCGCGGCCGGTGTCCAGAAGCTCATCGGCGGACGCATGTCGGCCAAGGAGTTCGGTGCCTACATGGACGAGCAGTGGGACAAGGCCATCCGATAATGCGCATACGTACCCTGACCCGACCGGATGGTTCCGCTGCCGCGCCCGCGGCGAAGGACACGGCAGCGGTCCGACCACAGGACGCCCCCGCGCGGCGGTCGTCGCGACCGTCCCGGCGCTTCCGCCCGAACGGCGGACCGGGCCGCTTCGCCGTCTTCGCGGCTCCCGGACTGCTCGCCTACCTGGCCCTCGTCCTGGTGCCGATCGGCATGACCGCCGGCTACAGCCTCACCAACAAGAACCCCTTCAACCCGCCGACCCGGTGGGTGGGCCTGTCCAACCTCACGAGCCTGTTCTCCGACGACGATTTCCTCAAAGCACTGCAGAACACCGTCGTCATCACCGTGATCGTGACGCTGGTGACCAACGCCGGCGGCCTGGCGATCGCCCTGCTGCTCGACCGGCGCGGCTGGCTGTACAACGCTCTGCGCAGCGTGTTCTTCGTGCCGGTCGTGCTGAGCGCCGTGGTCGTCAGCGTCATCTGGCAGGCGATCCTCGTCGACGACGGCCTGCTCAACTCCATGCTGCGAGAGCTGGGGGTGAGCCATCCGCCGGGCTGGCTCTCCGACCCGAGCCTCGCCCTCTACACGGTCTCATGGGTCATCGCCTGGCAGGGGCTCGGCTTCTGCGTGGTGATCTACCTGGCCGGACTGCAGGGAATCCCGCAGGAGTTGCACGAAGCGGCGGCCATCGACGGCTGCGGACCACTGATGCGGTTCCGCCATGTCACCTGGCCGATGCTGGCACCCGCCGTCACCATCAACACGGTCATGTCACTGATCGGCGGATTCAAGGCCTACGACCAGATCCAGGTGCTCACCAACGGCGGCCCGGGCCCCGGCACCACATCCACCCTCGCCTTCCAGGTGATCCAGACCGCGTTCAACGGCAACCACGTCGGCTACGCCTCCGCGATGGCCGTGGCGATGCTGATCCTGGTCGCGACCGTCTCCGTGATCGCGCTCGGGTGGCTGCAGAAACGCGAGGTGTCAGCATGAGCACGCACACGAACACGAAGATGAACCCGGACCTGAACGCGAGCATGAACAGGGGTGGAACAAGGGCGTGGATACGCCCGGTCGTCGCGCTCCTCGCCGGCCTGCTGTTCTTCCTGCCGATCTACCTCGTGCTGGTCAACGTGTTCAAGGACGGTTCGGCGATCGTGTCGAACCCGGTCGGCCTCCCGGTCCCACCGACCCTGGACAACATCCAGAGCGTGCTGTCGCGCCCGGACCACCTCTTCTGGTACGGGCTGGTCAACAGCACGGAGGTCACCGTGATCTCCATCCTCGTCATCACAGCGATCTCCGCCATGCTCGGCCACTACCTTGCCCGGTCGACCGGCGTCCTGTCCAAGGTCATCATGGTCGTCCTGCTCTGCGGTCTCATGGTGCCGCCCGCGGTGATCCTCACCCCGATCACCGAAGTCCTGCGCACGCTGGGGCTGATGAGCAGCGTGCCCGGACTGGTCCTGGCGTACGTCGGCTACTACATGCCGTTCGGGGTGTTCGTCTTCGCGGGCTTCGCCAAGACGATCCCCCGAGAGCTCGAAGAAGCCGCGGCGATCGACGGCGCCGGTGCGTTCCGCGCCTTCTGGCAGGTGGTCTTCCCGCTGATGCGGCCGGCGTCGGCCAGCGTGGTGATCTTCCTCGGCGTCTGGATCTGGAACGACTTCCTCAACCCGCTGATCGTCCTGGGCCCGGCGGCAGGCACCACGGTGACCGTCGGCATCTACCGTGCCATCGGCGAACACCAGGCGGACTTCGGCTCGGTCTTCGCCTTCATGTTCCTGGCGACACTGCCCATCCTCGTCTTCTACCTGGCCTTCCAGAAGCAGTTCGTCAAGGGCCTCACAGGAGGAGCGACGAAGGGTTGAGATCGGCCGGTACAGCTGGGCATGTGACAGGGGGGCGGGGACCGACGCAAGCCCCGCCCCCTGTCACATGTCGCGGACTTCGGACGCTCGCGCTCCTTCACGCCCGTTCATGTCCGTTCACGTCCCTTCAGCGAGAGGTACTCCTCACCCCATGCACCCCACAGCACCCGTGCACACCGCCACCGCCGTCGACGCACTGTCACTGGGTGCCGCCGCCCTGGGGAACCTGTTTCACGCGGTCAGCGACGAGGACGCGGCCGCCACCGTGGAGGCCGCCTGGGTCTGCGGCATCCGTGCGTTCGACACCGCTCCGCACTACGGACTCGGCCTGTCCGAGCGCCGGCTGGGGGACGCACTGCGCACCCGGCCACGTGCGCAGTTCACGCTGTCCACCAAGGTCGGCCGCCTGCTGCGCGCACGCGCCGGGCTGCCCGGCGACGACCTGGCGAACGGCTTCGCCGTCCCGGCCACCCACGAGCGGGTGTGGGACTTCAGCACCCGAGGTGTACGCACCAGCGTCGAGGAGAGCCTCACCCGGCTCGGCCTCGACCGCGTGGACACCGTCTATCTGCACGACCCGGACGGCCACGAGCGCGAGGCCTTCGACTGCGCCTACCCCGAGTTGGAGCGGATGCGTGCGGAGGGCATGGTCGGTGCGATCGGCGTCGGCATGAACCAGACCGCGATGCCGACACGCTTCGTCCGCGACACCGACATCGACGTGGTCCTGCTGGCCGGCCGCTACTCCCTCCTCGACCAGAGCGCTCTGGCCGCACTGCTGCCGCAGGCGGCGCAACGCGGAGTGTCCGTGCTGGTCGGCGGGGTGTTCAACTCGGGCCTCCTCGCCGATCCACAGCCGGGCGCGACCTTCGACTACGCACCGGCCCCGGCACACCTGCTGGACCGGGCGCTGGCCCTGCGCACGCTGTGCGAGACCTTCGGGGTTCCGCTGCGGGCAGCCGCCCTGCAATTCCCGCTGGGCCACCCGGCGGTCGCCGGTGTGCTGCTCGGGGCACGCAGCGCCGCCGAGGTGACGGACGCCACCGCGATGATCAGCCACCCCGTCCCCGAGGAGATGTGGCTCGCCCTGCGTGCCCAGGGTCTGCTGCCGCCGGGCGTGCCGGTGACTGTCCCGCGTCAGGACGGCGTACGTCCCTGATCTCGGACGACGGTGTGCGACCGGGTCCGCGGAGCACAGACTCCCCGTAATGTTTCGGCTTTATCCTTGCGAGCCTCTCGCGGGCCGTGGCATGGTACCGGCATTGATCTGAAACTCCCTTCGCTGGAACGCACACACGAGGATGGTTGCAGAATGCTTGACAGGAGAAACTGTCTTTCTCTGCTGGCGGCCGCCGGAGTCGGAGCGAAGATCGCGCTCGAACCGACGATCTCCCGAGCCCAACCGCTTGATGCAGGGGTTGCCGAAGCCGCTGGCCAGGCTGCGGAACTCAGCCGTTCTCTGCGCGAATTGCACGGCTCCCTCCGGGTGTCGATTCGGGAATATGACGGCACGACGCTGCGCCGGTCCCAGGAATTCGACGGCGACCTGCTGACCGACGGACCGCGACAGTGGCAACTGAAGTGGGATGCACGGCGGGTGCCCGATCATCACGGATGGGAGGTCACCCTGACCTGCACCCTGGAGAAGGGGGCGGCGGAACAGGCCGCAATCTCCGTTGATTTCCCATTCGAGAGCTGGGAGACCGCCAACTACGTGATGATTCCCGGAATCATCTACAACGGCAATCGCTATCGCACCATCGGCAACGGATACAATCCGGACTATCCGGCCGACATGTACTACAACCCACAGACGCCGCTGACGATATCGAACAACCCGCGACTGGCCCCCGATGCTGCGGTGCCTTCACGGATCGAGCTGGCGACGTGCAATACTGCCGCCCCGGCGATGAGCTTCTTCTCGCCCAAGTTCGGGAAGGGCTGGATCGTCCTCACCGAGCAAGGAACCCGCCTGGGCAACAGTGGGCTCTCGGTTGAGGCGAGTGCGAGCAGGGAAAGCTGTGAATTCCGCATCTCGGCGCCGGTTATGCGCCGGCAGGCGGCCGGTTTTGGCGACTTTCGGCCGAGCGGTGACAGGGCGTCGAATTGGGCTCCCGGTGACGCGGTTTCGATTCGCTTCCAGGTTTTCACCTTCGATGCCGACGGAATTCCGGCAGTCCTGCAGAAATTCATGGATGTGCGAAAGTCGCTCACAGGCCCCACCTCGCCTCGCAATCTGCTTCCGATGAGTAAGCTGGCGGAGCTCGGCACCAACATCTGTCGAGGAAATTTCACAGAAACCAAGGCGGGCCGATACTACCTTCCAGAAAACTCCAGGCACTTTCAACTGGGTTGGGTCAGCGGAATGATCAACACCTACCCCATGTTGGCTCTGAATGACCCGACGGAACGGGGCAGAGTCTCCGATGAGCTTGACTTCATCTGTTCCCGCATGAAGGGGAAGAGCGGATTCTTCTACGGCTTCATCAGCGAAGATGGTGAGATCCGCTCAGAGAAGACCCACCCCGACTTTCCGGCGGTGCAGGCGATGGTGCGCAAGAACGGAGACGTGCTCTTCTGGCTGATCAAGCATGTGATGCTCCTGAAGGCGCAAGGGCACGGCGACACCATCAAGGAATCCTGGGAACTGGCCGCGGGCGGTCTGGCCGAAGCATTCACCCGGGCCTGGCGAAAGCATGGAGAATTCGGTCAGTACATCGTGCCAGAAACAGGCGACATCGCCGTGTACAACTCGACGGCCGGCGCCATCGCTCCGGCCGGGCTCGCCCTGGCGGCTGAATACTTCCACCGTCCGGACTGGTTGGCCGCGGCCGAGGAAGCAGCCGAATTCTACTATGAGCGCGACATAAAGTCCCATGGATTCACCAGCGGAGCGTGCGCGGATATTTCACAGGATGCGGACTCCGAAACAGCGTTTGGTCTCCTGGAGTCATTCATGGCGCTGTACCAGTACACCGGAAAGAAGAGATGGCTGAATCGCGCCAAGGTCCAAGCCGCACTGTGCTCGTCCTGGACTCTTGCGTACGATCCGCTGTTTCCGGCAGACAGTGATATCGCGCGGCTGAAGGGAAGGATGGCCGGCGCCGTTTGGGCAAGCAGCCAGAACAAACATGCCGCGCCCGGTGTCTGTACGTCGTCTGCGGACCACCTGTTCAAGCTGTATCGAGCCACCGGGGAAAAGAAGTACGCTGAACTCATCAGCGATATCCAGCATGCTCACGCCGAGGCCGTCAACATGCCAGGACATATAACCACCGACTACCTCATCGGGTCGAGCATGGAGCGGATCCAGCCCAGCGATGCCGAGGGCAAGGGTGCGGTCGGTGATTTCATCAGGACGAGAAACTCCTGGACCGAGACCAACGGTGTCTTGATGGCACTCGAACTTCCCGGAATCTACGTCCGGCCCGGGGAAGGAATCCTCATTCCCTTTGATCATGTCGAGGCCGAACATGTCAGCGAGAGCCGTCAGGCCGCCGTAATCCGCTTGACCAACAACACGGCCTACGCGGCACGGGTGTCGGTGCTGGCGGAAACGGCCCGCCAATCGGCCCGCCCCCTTGGGTACACGGCGTTCCTCGATTGGCCGCAGGTCGAAGTCCCGGCCGGCGGGGCGGTCACCGTGCGGGTCACGAGGAATGGCAAGGTCGCACGTCAAGCCTGATCCGGCGGCATCCGACCTTGGGCATCGAGCGACGTTCAGGGCGACAAGCATCGTGGGATGGTTCGTATCAATCGTCCGCGGCACAGCACCGGGTGCGGGCCTTGGCCCGCACCCGGCCGTTCTCTCTGTGCACCCGTTCCACCAGCACCTTCGCCAGACAAAGGAACAGCATGCCGAGCACGTGGTCAGAAACAACCGACCTGACTGAGCCTGTCCCCATGACCACCATCGACGCCCACCAGCACGTCTGGGACCTGTCGGTCCGCGACCAGAACTGGATTACCGGCCCCGAACTCGCCCCGCTGCGACGTGACTTCACCCTCGACGACCTGCGCCCGCAGGCCGCGGCTGCCCATGTCGACGCCACGGTGCTGGTGCAGACGATCTGTGTACACGAGGAGACTCCCGAATACCTGGCGCTGGCCGCGGCCGACCCGCTGGTGGCCGGCGTCGTCGGCTGGACGGACCTGACCTCTCCCGCGGTCGCGGACGCCCTGGCCGCACTGCGCGCGCTGCCCGGTGGCGACCGTCTCGTCGGCATCCGCCACCAGGTACAGGGCGAGGACAAGGCGGACTGGCTGCTCCGTCCCGACGTGGGCCGCGGCCTGGCCGCCGTCGCATCCGCCGGCCTCGCCTACGACCTGGTCCTGCGCCCTGAACAGTTGCCCTCGGCAGTCGCCGTGGCGAGGCAGCGGCCCGAACTCACCTTCGTACTGGACCACTTGGGGCAGCCACCGATCCGCCCTCGCCGACCGGACACCTGGGCCGCCGACCTGGCCGCCCTGGCCCGCCTCCCCAACACCGTGGCCAAACTTTCCGGGCTCGTCACCGAGGCGGACCGGCACACCTGGAGCCCCGCCGACCTGCGGCCGTTCGTGTCGGTCGCGCTGGAGGCATTCGGCCCGGAGCGGCTCATGTTCGGCTCGGACTGGCCGGTGTGCACCCTGGCGGCCGAGTACGAACAGGTGGTTGCCGTCGGCCGCGAGCTCGTGGCGGACCTGTCGGAGCACGAGCGGACGGCGGTGTTCGCAGGTACGGCCGCGCGGGTCTACGGTCTGTGACCCGCGGCAGGCAAGCGGCAGAGGGGGGCGGACGCAGCTGCCTCCGCCCCCCTCTGCCGCTTGCCCCTGATGTCACTCGAGATGGAAGACCTCTTCGGCGGGTGCCCACCACTCGCCGTCGCTGTCCAGTGGCTGCTGGCAGGGGTCGGTACGGGCCCACCAGTCCCGGGTGACCGGGCACTCGGCGATGAGCGCGGTGTCGGCCGCGTAGTCCTCACCGGTGTATTCGAGGTAGCTGAAGAGCAGCCCGTCACGCAGGAAGATCGAGTAGTTGCCGATGTTGGCGCGTTTGAGGGTCGCCAGGACCTCGGGCCAGGCGGCTGCGTGCAAGGCACGGTATTCCGCCTCGAGTTCCCCACGCAGGCGTATGACCGAGGCGTAGCGTTGCACGGGCATGGTGTGGCTCCTTTCCACGAAGCGATGAGGCGTTGAGACGTTGGAACCTGAGACATTGTCAAGGACGTGCCGGAGCTGCCCTGTTGATTCGACCAGAGGTCGTCACCAGCCCGGTTGATCGAAGCCGATGCCGGGGGCCGTCGGAGCCCGCACCAGCCCGTCGGCACCGACTGCCGGCTCGCGCTGTACGGGGTTGGTGTACACGAGGGACTCGTAGTAGGTGGTGTTGGGGATCGCCATGCACAGGTGGGCGTTGACCACTCCGCTGCCGTGCACCTCGGCCCGCAGGTTGTAGCTCTCGGCCAGGTGTGCGATGCGCAGGGCTCCGGTGATCCCGCCTTTGAGCTGCGCGCTGGTGCGGACCCGGCTCGCCGCGCCCGCCATGATGAAGTCACCAGCGTTGAAATGCGCGCCGTCGGAGGTCTCCGCGACCAGCAGCGGAATGTCGACCTGTTCGGCCAGCCACCGGTGGGCGGTCACGCTGAACTCGCGCATCGGCTCCTCGTACCACAGGTAGTCCGCCTCGGACAGTGCGCGGCCGAGGTACACCGAGTCCGCAAGGTCGAACCCGGCCGAGCCGTCGTACATGAGCGGGACGTCGTCACCGACGTGGGCCCGCAGCTTCTGGCACAGGTCCGCGTCGGCTCGCGAGTCACCCCACGCGTGCAGCTTGATGGCGGAGTAGCCGAGTTCCAGACACTGGTCGGCCACATCGAGGTACTCCTCGACGCTGCCGAAGGTGACCGTGCTCGCGTAGGCGGGGATGGCCTCGCGGTAGGGACCGAGCAGCCGGTGGACCGGCTGTCCGGCCGCGAGGCCGGCCAGGTCCCACAGCGCTACGTCGACCAGGCCGAGCGCGTAGATCGGGAGCTCCTCGATGCGGTCCAGCTCCCACAGTCGATGCCACAGCAGCTCGCGCATCAGCGGGTCGCGGCCGAGCAGGTCCTCACGTATACGGCGGTTCACCAGATCGGCGACGATCAGCCCACGTCTCGTGTGCGCCTCGCCCACCAGGCCTTCGTCCGTGTGGACCCGCAGGATCCCGCCCACGACCGCCGGCTCCGAACCGGGCAGCCCTGCCCGCCACCGGAAGGGCGGCTGAGCGGGCAGATCGACCAGTTCCACAGTCACGTCGGTGATTCGCATGGGTGTCCTTCATGGGTGGTGGTGTGGGGTTCAGGCGTTGGGGTGGCCCGGGGCGATGCGGTGCCGGATCTCTCGTTGGAACTGGTGGGTGGTCCGGTCGATGTGGTGGGCCATGAGGGTGTGCGCGTGCGTGTGCTCGCCGGTGGCGATGGCGTGGGCGATGGCTTCGTGCTGGGCGGCGGCGTCGCGCAGGGAGCCGCCCGCGAGGCCGGCCAGCCCTATGGCGGTGACCTGGTGTTGCAGGCGACGCAGGGTGTCGATGGTGGCAGTGAGGAAGGAGTTGTTGGTGGCGGTGGCGATGGCGGTGTGGAAGGCGTCGTCGGCGCTGCTGAAGGCGTCGATGTCGTCTTGCCGGGCGGCCCGGGTGGACTGGTGGGCGGCCGCGCGAACGGCTTTGACCTGGGCGGGGGTGGCGCGTTGGGCGGCCAGGCGGGCGGTGGTGGTTTCCAAATGGCGCCGGAATTCGAAGAGTTCGTCGACCTGGCGCAGGTCGGCGGGCAGGAAGTGGGTCAGGGAGTGCTGCCAGGAGGACTGGTCGGGCTGGGCGACGTAGATGCCGCGGCCCTTGTGCACGGACAGCCGGCCCAGCGCGGAGAGGATCTTCACCGCCTCGCGGACCACGGTCCGGCTCATCCCCACCTGGTCTGCCAGGTCCTGCTCGGTGGGCAGCCGGGCGCCGGGCTCCAGGCCGGCCAGGACGAGGTGCTCGAGGATGCGTTCGGCCGCGACCTCGTAGCCGGGACGGTAACCGGCCCCGTCGCCCGGGGGTTGCGGTGCGGGTGCGGGTGCGGGTGCGGGTGCGGGTGCGGGTGCGGGTGCGGTGCTGCGGGCTGCGCGGGTCAACGGCGCTCCCCTTTCACGTCGATCCACTTCTCCGTCGATCCATGTCACGGCGGTCCAAGTCGGGCGTGAGGTCGCCGACTGGCGCAGAGGCGCCTCATGCGCGATATGTTTCGGATACATTGGCCAATCCGGGGTCAGTGAATCACATTCACACTCTTGACGCCAGGATTCGGTGAGCCCAGACTCGTTCCGCCCGCACCGACCGCCTCACCTCACCTCTCACCGGGGCAACATCCTTCTCCCGCCCGGCCGCAGCTACCCCTGAGACCGCGGCTGCCCTGGCGGTCGGCGCCACCCCGACAGCCTCAGAGTCAGGGCCAAACCCACCATGCAATCGGATATGTTCCAGATCTATCATCCGGTCATCCTCGCCCTGCTGGGGTCGAAACCTTCTGAAAGGGCAAGCACCTTGAACGACATCAGGCTCGGCGTCATCGGCCTGGGTAATCGCAGCGACCTGGCCGATCTGGCCCACCGGCCCGGATCGGGCTCACTGGTGGCCGCCGCCTGCGACCGCGACCGACGGTTGCTGACGCGCGCCGAACAGCGATTCGGCACCAAGGTGCGGACCGCCGCGGATCACCACGAGCTGCTCGACGCGGGACTCGACGGCGTGCTGGTGCTGACTCCGGACCACACGCACGAGGAGATCGGCCTGGACTTCCTTCAGGCCGGTGTACCGGTGTTCCTGGACAAACCGATGGCGATCACCACCGAGGGGTGTGACCGGCTGCTCGCGGCAGCTCTCCGGCATCGGACCCCGCTGTACGTGGGCCACAACATGCGCCACATGCCGGTCGTGGTGGCCATGCGTGAGCTGATCGTCAATGGGGCGATCGGCGAGGTCAAGGCCATCTGGTGCCGCCATTTCGTCGGCCACGGCGGTGACTTCTACTTCAAGGACTGGCACGCGGACCGACGCCTCACCACCGGCCTGCTGCTGCAGAAGGGCGCGCACGACATTGATGTCATCCACTGGCTGGCCGGCGGCTACACCCGGCGGGTGAACGCCATGGGCGGGCTGACGGTCTACGGGGACATCGACTCACACCGCGACCGCAGCGGGGAGCGGATGACCGAGTGGCTGTCGACGGAGAACTGGCCGCCGCTCAGCCAGACCGGTCTCCACCCGGTGGTGGACGTGGAGGACCTGAGCATGATGCAGATGCAGCTGGACAACGGAGTTTTCGCGAGCTACCAGCAGTGTCACTACACCCCCGACTACTGGCGCAACTACACGGTGATCGGCACCGAGGGGCGCCTGGAGAACTTCGGCGACTCGGAGGGAGCGGAGGTCCGCGTGTGGAACCGCCGCTCCGACGGCCGCGCCGAGGCCGATCTGGTGGTGCCCGTGCACACACCGACCGGCACGCACGGCGGCGCCGATCCCGTGCTGATGGCGGAATTCCTGCGGTTCGTACGGGACGGCGGAGCCACCGTCACCTCGCCCGTCGCGGCCCGCGAAGCGGTGGCCGCCGGCTACGCGGCCACCATGTCGTTGCGGGACGGCGGCCGGGCCGTCGAGGTCGAGGCCCCGGACCGGGACCTGGCCGCGTACTTCGGGCACGGCCAGAGCTGATTCAGGCGGAAGCCGGCGGAATCCTGCCGGCCCTCGGGGACTCGTTTCAGGTGGCTCCGGTCCGGAAGGAATACGGACCGGAGCCACCTGGCAGTCCGAAGGTCAGCCGGTCGGACCCAGATCCGAGGCGTCGCAGAGCTCGATCCGCTCGCCCGGCCGATGCAGTTCCAGGATCACGAGTTCATTTCGGCCGGCCCGCCACACCGGGGCGGGGGCGTACAGGGTGCGCTGGGGTCCGCGGTCCCAGTAACGGCCGAGGGCGAAGCCGTTCAGCCACACCTGGCCCTTGGTCCAGCCCGGCAGGGCCAGGAAACCGTCGGCCGGTTCCGGGACCGCCAGCGTCGCACGGTGAAAGGCCGGGCCCTCGACCTGTTCGGCGGCCCCGAACCGCAGGCCTGCCAGATCGGTCAGCGGGAGGGGGCGGATCTCCCAGTCGAACTGGTACTGGCCGTCGATCCGGACGCCGCCGCTGATGCCCTTGCGGTCCTCCAGCAGGGGGCCGTAGTTGATCCGTCCCATGTTCTCCACCAGCAGGTCGAGTTCGGCACCGGTCTCGGGGACGTTGATCGGCAGCGCGTCGAGCGGCCCGGTCCGCTCCAGGACGCCCAGCGGCACTCCGTCGAGGAACACCTGGGCCCGGTCCGCGAGGCCGTGCACGCGCAGGGTCGAGTCGGGGAAGGAGCCACGGAGCCACGTGCGGTAGTGGATCAGCCCCAGTGACTGGCCCAGGGCCTCCATCGGTTCCGGTGAGAGCCGCTGCCGAGGAGTGGAGAGCACGTCGAGGCAGTCCGCCAGCGCCACCGCGCCGTTCGGCCGTACCGTCTGAGGGGCGAGCCGGTCCGGTGTCGCGGGTATCGCGTACGGGATCGGACCACGGTGCTGCTCGATCACCGCACGGAACGCGTGGAACTTCTCGGTCAGCTCTCCGGCCTCACCGACCGGAGCGTCATAGTCGTAACTGGTGCAGGTGGGCTGGTAGTCGGTCTCGCTGTGGTTGGCTCCGTTCCACCATCCGAAGTTCGTGCCGCCGTGGCCCATGTAGAGGTTGACCGAGGCGCCCTGAGCCAGCATCCAGTCCAGCTCCGCGGCGGCCTCGCCCGCGTTGCGTACGTGGTGGTGCTCGCCCCAGTGGTCGAACCAGCCGTGCCAGTACTCGGAGCACATCAGCGGGCCGGCCGGCTGGTGGCGGCGCAAGGTCGCCAGTGACTCCTTGGGCTGTGAGCCGAAGGTCGCGGTCGCCAGGGTGCCGGGCAGCACGCCCCCGCGCAGTACGCCGTCACTGGCTCCGTCGGCGGTGAACAGCGGACAGTCCACGCCGCGTCGGATCAGGCCCTGCCGCAGATGGTCGAGGTAGGGGGTGTCATGGCCGTAGCTGCCGTACTCGTTCTCGACCTGGACGGCGATCACCGGCCCGCCCCGACTGGCGAGCAGGGGGCGCAGAACGGGGATCAGCTGGTCGAACCAGGCATCCACGGCGGCCAGATAGCGGTCGTCGGTGCGGCGCAGACGCAGCCCGGGGTCGGCCAGCAGCCACGCGGGGAGTCCACCGAACTCCCACTCGGCGCAGATGTAGGGGCCGGGTCGCACGATCACGTCCAGGTCGAGCCGGGCAGCGGTGCGCAGGAAGCGGGCGACATCGGCCTGTCCGGAAAAGTCGGTCTGTCCGGGAGCCGGCTGGTGCAGATTCCAGGCGATGTAGGTCTCGACGGTGTTGACGCCCATGGCGCGCAGCCGCAGCAGCCGGTCCTTCCACAGTTCGGGGTGGACACGGAAGTAGTGGATGGCGGCGGAGACGATCTGGTGGGGGCGTCCGGCGCGCAGGAAGCCGCGCTCGGTGACGGTCAGTTCGGTGGTGGGACGGGAAGGGGTCACAGCTGTTCCCAGGGGGTCGAGGTGTGGATGGAGGAGGCCTCTTCGGGGGATTCGCTCTGCGCAATCACCGGAAGAAGGCGGCAATCGGAAGCAGGCGGAAAGGGGACCGGCCGACGTGCGCGAAGTGGTGCCGGCCGTACAGCGGGAAGCCGCTCAGCGTCGTGCCGTCGCCCGCTGGACGGTGGCCGGGCCCGTTCCGGCCGGCGCGAGGCCGACCGTCTCGCAGAGGGAGGTGTCGAGCCTGAACGTGGCGCCCGGGAGAGTTGCCGACGGGTCCCTTGTGGATGCCGACGGCGTAGTGCTCCACGGACCGTCCGGGCCGGCGCGTGTCGTGGGGGGGGCGGGTGGCCACGGGCGGGGCGGGGGCCCCCCCCCGGGCCCCCCCGCCGCGGGGGGGGGGCCGCGGGGGGGGGGGGGCTGTTGTTTTCTTGGGGGGGGGCCCCGCCCCCCCCCCCGACGCCGGCCATCGCAGAGAAGTGAACCACCCGAAGTGCGCCTGAACGACCTCGACGAACGCATCGTCCACGCC
>NZ_JBHVWS010000053.1:0-62294 GCF_042882185.1 Streptomyces sp. NPDC058239 | reverse complement strand
GCCGGTGGCGCGCACGGCCCGGCCGATCGGACGCCGCGCGACGATCACCACGGTCAGTACGGTGACGCCGGCGACACCCCCGATCAGCCAGGGCGACCCGACCCGGTCGCCCAGCCCGGCGAACGGTCCCGAGCTCCGGCCGGCCGCGGCGCGGGGTGCGGGGGAGGCACTGGGCGCGGGGGGCTTCGCCGCGTCGGCGTTCTCCTCGGGCAGGACACCGAACTCCACGCCGGACCCGTTCGCGTCCTCCGGCAGGATCAGCGGGAAGCCCGGGGTCAGCTGATCGGGACTCACGAAAGCCGAACCGTCCGGCAGTTGGCGCCCGCTGTTGAGGACCAGGATCTCCTCGAACCGGTCGCCGTCGCCGAGGGTGCGCTGCGCGATCCCGAACAGCGTCTCCTGCTCGCCGCCGTTCTCCTGCGCGGACTTGACCACGTAGTACTTCGTCACCTCGTCGGCCCGCAGCGCCCGGGAGGGCTGCGCCCGCACGGCTGCCAGGACCGGTACGGAGTCCGGAGCCCGTACCGGTCCCAGAGCCTGCGCCGGTGCGGGCAGCGCCAGCCAGGTGACGGCCACCAGGCCGCACACCGCCGTCACCCGTGCCGTCGTGCGCCACGGCGCCGGCCGCCGCGCTTCGTTCGTCGTCCTCGGGGCGTCGCGCATCCTTCTCGTCCTCCTCCGTACGGGGCCTGGTGACGCGCACTGCTGATGCGTCGGCCGTCACACGCACGGAACCCCGGGGCGGTTCAACGAGCTGAACCGAAACGTCGAACACCCCGTTAGGAGGTGCCGAACGGGCTTGTAGCCGGGAGGAGTTGGATATGGCGCGTCGGCATGCCACGGGCTGGGAGGTGCTCGGGTTCGGGGAGGACCCGACCCCCGGGAACCCGGAGGCGATCAGAACACTGGCCAAGACCTATCAGGAGCTGAGCGAAGGAGCGGGCGAGGCGGTCGAGCTGCTGCGCGACGACGGGGCGCTGCGCCGCGGCAAGGGCCAGGCGATGGATGCCCTGAAGACGCGCATCACCAAGGACCTGCCGGGGCTCCTGGAGAAGACCAGGGACTCCTTCCGCACCGCTGCGGGCGCCTACGACGAGTACGCGAACACCCTGACCACCGCCCAGGACCTGCTGGACCGGGCCATCGACCAGGGCCAGGAGGTCGCCGCCACCGCGAAGACGGAGGTCCCGGCGCTCGCGGCGGACGCCACCCCGGAGCAGGCCGAGACCCACCAGACGCAGCAGGGCGAGGTGAACGCCGCGAAGGAGGCGCTGTCCGCCGCCGAGGAGCTCGGCCGCATGGCGCAGCGGGTGCGCGAGGAGGGGTCCGAAAAGGCGACCATCATCCTCGACGACGCCGCTGAACAGGCCATCCCCGCACGGGACTTCGTAAAGGCGTTCGGTGACTTCCTCGCGGACAACCCGCTGGTGGAGATCATCGCCGGTGTCATCATCGGCATCGTCGCCGTGTTCTTCCCGGTCGTGGGTCTCATCCTGGGCGCGATCCTGTTCGCGGTGTCGGTGATCCGGATGGTGTCGCAGGGCAAGATCGACGCCGGTGAGATCATCATCGGCCTGCTCACCCTCGTACCCGGTGGTGTCCTGCTCGGCGGGCTCGGGAAGATCGTCGGGGCGGCGGGCAAGCTGGCGAAGCTCGCGCCGTTCCTGGCCAAGGTGGGCAAGGGCGTCGGGACCGCTTCCGGGGCTGTCTCGGCGGCCCTGAAGAACTCGACGTTCATCCGCAAGATCATCGACCCGCTGTCCAAGGGACTCGTGGGTCTCAAGACGTCCCCCGGTCTGGCCCTCGGTGCCAAGTTCGCGATCGACGTGACCACCGAGTTCAGCCTCGGCTTCCTGGCGAGCGGGCTCACGGCGTGGATCGACGGGAAGAAGTTCGACGCGGCCTCGGCCGCCAAGGGTGCCGCGCTCGGCGCCGCCACGGCCGGTGCCCTCACCCTGTTCGGCGGGACGAAGTTCGCCACCAGCATCAAGGACGCCTTCACCACCAAGGGCAAGTTCAAGAGCAACATCGACAAGGCGTTCTCCGTGAACAGCCTCGGTGTCGTCGACGGCAAGTTCAAACCCGGCAACGTCCTGTTCAACGACACCAAGGGCGGGCAGAAGACCGGCTTCCACGGCATCAACGGCCAGACCAAGTCGGACCCCACCACGGGCGAGGTCAAGACGAAGGTAACGACCCCGGACGGCGCGAAGACCGAAACGAAGATCACTCCGCCCGGTCCCAAGGCCGACCAGGTCGAAGCCCCCGACGACCTGCCCTTCGGAGTCCCGGGGCCCGAGACGTCGACGACCACCACGACACCGGACGGGTTCACGTCGACGACCGCGAACGGCACGAACACCATCAAGAGCCCGGACGGGGACGTCATCACCTCGAACGGCAACACGACGACGATCAGCACCCCGGTCCAGGGCCCGACCACGAAGGAGCAGATCACCGGCGGGCTCGGCGGCGAGTTCGCGCCCGCGCAGTCGGAGAAGCCCGCGCTCTCCACGGAGCTGGGCCCGAACGGCGGCTTCACGACCTCGGGACCGTTCGGCGAGGTCTCCAAGGGGCCGGACGGCACCACGACGTTCAGCTCGCCCGGCGGTGACGGCGGTGGTCCCACGCCGGAGTTCACGGTGAACAACAACACGATCTCCACCCCGAACGGCCTCACCCTGACCGACAACGGCGGCTCCACGACCGTGGGTGGTGGCGGGCTCACCACGGACAACACGAACGGCGTCAACTCGGTTTTCAACGGCCCCCCGGCGGGTCAGCCGGTGGCGACCCACAACCCCGCCGACGGCAACGTCGACATCAACTTCGGCAACACCACGCTCAACGGCAACACAGGGAACCCCGGCGGTGGATTCGCCCTGCCGGACGGCACACAGGCCGGCATCGGCAACAACGGCGACGTGAGCGTCGTCAACGGGAACGGCGGCGGCCAGAACGTCAACCTGCCCCCGGCCAACGCGGGCGGCCCGGTCACCTTCACCGACACCAACGTGAACACCACCATCCCCCCGGGCGGCGGCGCCACCATCACCACGCCGGGCGGGCCCGCGACCACGCTCGACCACACGGGGTTCACGGTGAACACCGGCGGCCCCACCCCCGACACGGTGCAGTTCAACGGGCCGGGCAACTCGCTCGACGTGACGCCGCCCGGCGGCCAGCCGCAGGTCTCGGTCGGCCCGGACGGCTCCATTACCACCGGCAACATCAACACCGACGGCGGTGGCGGCGGTACGGTCACCGGCGGCGGGGGGAACGTGGCGTTCTCGCCGACCGACATCAAGTTCAGCACGCCCGACGGCGGGACGTTCACCGTCAACCCGCAGGGCCAGTTCGACCTGAACCCCTCCGGCACCCAGCCGCCGGTCACGGTCAATCCGAACGGGGACATCGCCGTGGGCCCATCCGGCGCCGCCCCGGTCACCTTCAACGGCCCCGACGGCACCGCCGTCACCACCAAGCCGGGAGGCGGCCTCGACGTGACGCCGCCCGGCGGTCAGCCGCAGGTCTCGGTCGGCCCGGGCGGCGGCGTCGCCGTCAACGGCATCACCACGGACGGCAACGGTGGCGGCACTGCCACGGGCCCCGGCGGCAAGGTCGACTTCTCGCCGCTCGACATCAAGTTCAGCGCCCCGGACGGCACGACGTTCACCATCAACCCCAACGGCAAGTTCCAGGTCGACGGGATCAGCCACGGCGCGGACGGCGTCACCATCGGCGGCTCGACCACGGTCCACAACGACGGCTCGGCGAGCATCGCCCACGGCGACCAGGAGATCAACGTCGCTGCCGACGGCACCATCACGGCCAACGACGCGCAGGGCAACCCGGTCCCGCCGGCCGTGCCGCAGCCGACCCCCGGAAATCCGGTGAACGCGGGCAACACCACCATCTCCGTGGACAACGGCGGCGGCCACTCGGTCACCGTCCACGGCCAGAACGGCACCACGGTGACGGTCGCCGGCAACGGCACCACGACCGTCAACCATGGCCCGATTCAGGCGAGTCATGGCCCGAACGGCATCAGCGGCAGCGTGGGTACCGGCAATCCGATCCAGGCCGGCCAGGGCCCGAACGGTGTCACGACGGTCAGTCAGAACGGTACGTCGGTGAGTACGGGCGGCAACGGCCCGACCACGGTCGGACCGCAGGGCGGGCCCGCCTCGGTCACCGTAAAACCGCCCACGGGACAGGACCCCGCCCAGGTCACCACCGCCGACGGCAGCACCACCAGCGTCCACGGCGACGGCACCGTCACCAAGTCCGCGCCCGCCGGAGCCGGCAGCCAGACGGTCAACACGGGCGGTCCGGGCAACACCACGGTCACGGTCGGCGACAACGGCACCACGACCGTCAGCAATGGCCCGATCCAGGCGAGTCACGGCCCGAACGGCATCAGCGGCAGCGTGGGCACCGTCAACCCGGTCCAGGTCAGCCAGGGCCCGGACGGCGTCACGACCGTCAGTCAGAACGGTACGTCGGTGAGTACGGGAGGAGACGGCCAGACCACGGTCGGACCGCAGGGCGGGCCCGCCTCGGTCACCGTCAACCCGGCCGACGGAGCCAACCCGACGCAGGTCACCACCTCCGGCGGCAGCAACACCACCCTGACGGGGAACGGTGCCCAGACGGACGTCAACGGCACCAACACCGCGAACAGCACGATCAACAACGACGGCACCATCAGCAACAACGCCCCGGCGGGGCCCAACAGCACCGTCGTCACCGGACCGAACGGCACCACCGCCGCCGACAACAACGGCAACTTCAGTGTGGACAACACCGGCACCGTCACCAACGGCCCGGTCACCATCACCGCCAACACCGACGCCGCCAACAACCCCGTGGCCACCTTCACCGACACCGGAGCCGGCGGTGCGCAGGCCGATGTCGGCACCAACGGGGTCAGCACCCAGGGCGTCGACACGACGCTCGATCCGGGCGGCGCCGTCACCTTCACCCACCACCAGGCACCCGGTGGTCCGGCCACGACCGTCAACTCGGGACCCGACGGCACGATCACCTCGCAGACCCCCGACGGGGCCGAGGCGAAGGTGCCGCCGCCCCCGAACCCCGCGGGCGGCCCACCGCCCCCAGGCGGCGCACCCGCACCGGCCCCCAGCACGATCACCAACAACAACGGCGCCACCATCTCGTCGGACGGGCAGACCACCACGTTCACCGGCGACGGGTTCACGACCACCATCGGCAACGACGGCACCGGCCCGGCCACCGCCACCGTCCACCACGACTCCGGCGTCAGCCACACCGTCGACAACAACGGCCAGGCCACGGTCAACAACTCGCCGAGCGGCGCCGGCATCACCGGCACCAACACCCAGGTGATGGTGAACACCCCGCAGCAGGAGGGCTGGGGCCTGTTCGGCAAACCGGACATGACAGGTGGCCAGAACACCCTGTCCAACGGCCCGGACGGTCCCACGATCACCACACACGGCGCGGACCCGGTCCACGAGCCCGGCAGCACCGTCGTGCACGGCCCGAACGCGGGCGGACCCGAGGGCGAGTTCTCCGTCACGTACGGACCGGCCACCAGCACCTTCGCGCCCGGCGGCGTCACCGGCCTCGGCCCCTCCGGTACCCACTTCGACCCGGCCACCAATCTCCCCGTCGACACGGCGGGCAACCCCATCGGCAACAACCCCGGCGACACCACCATCAGCACCGTTACCGGCGACGGCAACAGCGGCATCACCGTGCCCACGCCCGGGGGCGGCCCCGTCGTGCACCACGACGGCTTCTACGGCGGCAACACCAGCGTCGGCACCGGCAACAGCTCCCTCGGCAAGAGCCCCGGCGACGTGGAGAACGCCGGAACGCCGGGCCAGAAGTCCGACATCCTGGACGGCCCGCACAACCCCTTCAACCTCGGCCCCGCGCCGGGCCCCGAGACCTTCACGGTGGGCGGCAACGGCGGCGGGCCCTCCGTGGACGTCCCGGTCGGCGGCAAGGGCGACTCCACCGTCCACAACGGCCCGTTCGACGTGAAGGCCAACGGCGACGGCTCCTTCGACGTGTCCGTGCCCGGCAGCAACCAGCCCGGTGACAAGGTCACCGTCGGACCGGACGGCACCCTCACCGGGCCCGGCGTGGCTCCGGGGGCGCAACCCGGAGCAGGACAGGAAGGGCCTGCCGGACCCCCGCAGGTCACCTTCAGCAACAACACCACCGTCACCGGCGGGCAGGGCACGGCGCCCGTCGTCACCCCCGGCGGCGGCGGCGCCACCACCACCTTCGCCAACGGCGCCGCCACCACCACCAGCCAGACGGGCAACGTCACCATCACGCAGAACCCCGACGGCAGCACCACGTTCAGCAACACCGCGGGCGGCGAGAACACCACGTTCACCGTCACCAAGGACGGCGTGGAAGGCACCGTCATCACGACCGACAACAACGGCAACCAGACCACGTTCGACGTCTTGGTCAACAACAACGGCTCCGTGCAGGTGAAGGACGCCAACGGCAAGACCCTCACCGAGGTCGACGCGAACGGCTCCTTCAACGAGCAGCACACACCGATCCACGACTACCACGCCTACGCGGGTGGCCCCACCTCCGTCACCGACCTCCACGATTACGGCTACGAGGCCCTCACCAGCATCCTGAAGGGCGCCGTCGGCCAGGCCGTCAGCGTCGGCTACGAGGTGGGCGCCAACGGCGCCGACGCACAGACCACCCTGGAGAACGCGGGCATCAAACTCGGCTACGGCGTGGGCAATTCCCTGGCCGGCAAGAAGGTCGAGAACGACCACGGATTCAAGACCAAGGGACCCGAGGTGCCCCTCGCCTCGCTTCCCACGAAAACCCTCGGCGCCGTCAACTCCAACCAGGACACCGAATTGGCGAATCCGCCGGAAGAAGCCCCCATCAAGGTCTGAACCGAATGACCGCACCCCTCGTGTGTAGGGCGCGGGTCCACGAACTGCTCCATGAAATACCCATCCGCACAACCGACTTGGAAACAGGAGACATTCCGATGGCCGATTACATCGTGAACGACGAGAAGACCGGCGCCGCCGCCACGCAGACCATGAACGAGTACGAGATCGCGGTCGCCCAGCTCAACAAGATCAAGGCCGACCTGGACGCGCTCACCGCCGACGGCTACAACACCCCGTCGGCGAGGAACGACTTCCAGCCCTTCGTGCAGGAGTACACGGACAACTACGGCAAGGTCACCGAGGGCCTCACGGGCATCTCCGAGTACATCAAGAAGTACGGCGAGGGCATGACCCAGTTCGACTCCGAGATGGGTTCCAGCCTCCGCAAGTGACCCCGCCCGGACGTCGGCCGGGCCGGGCCGGCCCCCTCTCCGGTCCGGCCCGGCCGACGTACCCGCACCCCTGGCAACCCCTGGTGACCCCCGTGCCCAAGGAGCACTGACGATGCGTCTGACCGTCACCGCCGTCGACCCGGAGCAGGGTCAGACCGCGGACATCATGATCGAGGCCGACCCCGAGGCCCCCGCGGGTGAACTCGCCGAGCAACTGCACCGGCGGCTGCGCGGCGGCACCCCGACAACACCGCCCGTCCTCTACCACGGGGCCACCCCGCTCCCCGCCGACCAGCCGATGGCCGCCGCCGCACTGCGCTCCGGCAGCCTGCTGTCCCTGGACGCCCCCGCGCCCGAGGCGGGCCCGGAGCCGGACGGCGTCGTGGAACTGCGCGGCGTCGGCGGCGCCGACGCGGGAGTGGTGTTCCGGCTGCCGCCCGGCGACTACGAGATCGGCTCCGCCGCGTCCTGCCGCGTCCAACTCCGCGCCGATGGGCTCGCGAAGACCGCGGCGCGCCTGAAGGTGCACGCCGACGCCACCGCGACCGTGCGTTCCGTCGACCAGGACGGCGTCACCTGCGACGGCACCGAGGCGCGGGACTGGGCCACATGGCCGCTCGGCGGCGTTCTCACCATCGGCCCGGCCCTGCTGGAACTGGCCGCGCCCTCCGTGCCCGACGCCGCCCTCCAGCCCTCCGACGACGGCGTGGGGCTCGACTACAACCGGCCGCCCCGGCTGCTGCCCCCGCCCGTCAACAACCGCTTCCAGCTCCCCGTGCCGCCCGGCAAACCCACCCGCAACAAGCTCCAGCTCATGCTGATCTTCGCACCGTTGATGATGGCCAGTGTCTCGTTCGTCATCTTCAACAACCCCAGGTTCCTGGTCTTCGGTGTCCTCTCCCCGGTCGTCGCCCTCATCTCCCAGTTCTCCAACAAGCGCCGGGGCAAGGAGAGTTACGAGGACCAGCTCAAGGAGTACGAGGAGAAGAAGGCCGCACTGGAACAGGACGTGGACGAGGCGGTGCTCGCCGAACAGCACGCCCGGCGCCTCGCCGCGCCGGACCCGGCGTCGGCCCTCCTGATCGCCACCGGCCCGCGTCAGCGGCTGTGGGAGCGTCGTTGGCGCGACAGCGACTTCCTGCTGATGCGGCTCGGCGTCGCCGACCGCCCCGCCTATGTGGAGCTCCAGGACCCTGCCGAGCCGGAACACCGCCGCAGGGTCGACCGCACCACGCACGCCGTGCCCGTGACCGTGCCGTTGCGCGCCGCCGGCGTCATGGGCGTCGCCGGCGGTGCCACCGCCGAGCCGCTGGTGCGCTGGCTGATCGCCCAGGCCGCCGTCCTGCACAGCCCCTCCGACCTGCGGATCTGTGTACTGTCCGGCACCGGCGGCGCGGACCGCTGGTCCTGGGTGCACTGGCTGCCGCACTGCGCGCCCCTCGGCGAGGACACCATCTCGCTGGTCGGCGCGAGCGCCGAGTCCGTGGGCCGCCGCATCGCCGAACTCACCGCCGTGATCGCCGCCCGGCAGGAGGCCGGCGACCGGGCACCGCGCGGCGGCGCCGCGGGCGAACCCGACGTCCTGGTCGTCCTCGACGGCGCCCGGAGACTGCGCTCACTGCCCGGCGTCATCCAGATCCTCCGCGACGGACCGGCCGTCGGCGTGTACGCGCTGTGCGTGGACGACGAGGCCCGGCTCCTGCCCGAGGAGTGCCGCGCCGTGGCCGTGGCCGGGCCGAAGTGGCTGCGCGCCGAGCAGGACAGCGCCGACCCCGTCGACGAGGTCCGCATGGACGCGCCGACCCGTTCCTGGTGCGTGGGCGTGGCCCGCGCGCTCGCGCCGATCCGCGACGTGGGCGACGACGCAGACGAGAACCTGCTGCCCGCCTCCGCCCGGCTCCTGGACGTACTCGGTCTCGAACCGCCCACCCCCGACGCCGTCGCCGCGCGCTGGGTGATCGCCGCCCGCAGCACCCGCGCCGTGGTCGGAGAGGGCGTGGACGGTCCGTTCGCCGTCGACCTGGCCGCCGACGGGCCGCACGGCCTGATCGCGGGCACCACCGGATCCGGCAAGTCCGAACTGCTCCAGTCCCTCGTGGCGAGCCTCGCCGTCGCCAACCGGCCGGACGAGCTGAACTTCGTGCTCGTCGACTACAAGGGCGGCAGCGCCTTCGCCGAGTGCGAGGACCTGCCGCACACCGTCGGCATGGTCACCGACCTGGACACCCACCTCGTGGAGCGGGCCCTGGTGTCCCTCGGCGCCGAACTGAAGCGACGCGAGCACATCCTCGCGGAGGCCAGGGCCAAGGACATCGACGACTACACCGACAAGCGCACCCGCCGTCCCGAACTCGCCCCCATGGCCCGGCTCGTCCTCGTCATCGACGAGTTCGCGTCGATGGTGCGGGAACTCCCCGACTTCGTCTCCGGACTCGTCAACATCGCCCAGCGGGGCCGCTCCCTCGGCATCCACCTGATCCTCGCCACCCAGCGGCCCTCCGGCGCGGTCACCGCCGACATCCGCGCCAACACCAACCTGCGGATCGCGCTGCGCACCACCGACACCGGCGAGAGCCGCGACATCATCGACGCCCCCGACTCCGGGCAGCTCTCGCCCCGCACCCCCGGCCGCGCCCACGCCAGGCTCGGCCACGCGGCGCTGCTGCCGTTCCAGACAGGCCGGATCGGCGGCCGCCGCCTCGACGCGTCGGCCACGGACGAGGACCGTCCGGCGCCGGTGCTCACCGAACTCCACTGGGAGGCCCTCGGCGCCCCGATGCCGAGGCCGGAAGCCCAGGAGGACACCTTCCAGCCGGTCACCGACCTGTCGGTCCTGGTCGACGCGGTACGCGACGCGGCCACCCAGCTCTCGGTACCGCCCGCCCGCCGCCCCTGGCTGCCCCCGTTGCCCGACGTCCTCACCCTCGCCGACCTGCCCGCGCGGCCCGAGGCGGCCAAGGACGGGCGGCTCACCCCGGTGGCGTACGGCCTCGTGGACGTGCCCACCGAGCAGGCGCAGCGTCAACTCGCCTTCGATCCCGACGAGATGGGTCATCTGTACATCATCGGCTCGCCGCGCAGCGGCCGCTCCCAGGCGCTGCGGACCCTCGCCGCCGCTCTCACCGGCGCGCACGGCTGCGCCGACGTCCACCTGTACGGCCTCGACTGCGGCAACGGCGCCCTCCAGGCCCTCAGCGGACTGCCGCACTGCGGTGCCGTGGTGGACCGGGGCCAGGTCGAACGGGTGACCCGCCTCCTGAACCGCCTGGTCGCCGAGGTCGGGCGGCGCCGTGAACTCCTCGGCAGGCGGGGCGTCGCCGACCTCACCGAGCTGCGCCGCGTCCTGCCCGAGGCGGAGCGGCCCCCGCACATCCTGCTGCTCGTCGACCGGTTCGAGGCGTTCGAGCGGGACTTCGCCAACTACGACCAGGGCAGCCTGATGGACGCCATGACCCTGCTCATGCGCGAGGGCGCGAGCGTCGGCCTGCACCTGGTCCTGACCGGTGACCGCATCCTCGGTCAGAACCGGTTCTCCTCCACCACCGAGGACAAGCTGGTCCTGCGCCTCAACGACCGCACCGACTACTCCATGGTGGGCCTCCACTCCCGCGACGTCCCCGAGGACCTCCCGGCTGGTCGCGGTGTGCTCGCCAAGGACACCGACAGCGCTCAGATCGCATTGATCCCCGGCAGCGACGGCAGCGCCCGCACAGACGCCACCGGCGCGGGCCAGGCCCAGGCACTCGGCGTACTCGCCGAACGGGTCGGGGAACGCGACGCCGACGTGCCCGCCGAGCGCAGGGCGTTCCGCGTGGACGTCCTGCCCGACGAGCTGGACTTCGCGGACGCGCTCGCCCGCAAGCCGCACAGCGTCTCCCCGCTGTGGGCGATGATCGGCGTCGGGGGCGACGAACTCGCCGCCATCGGCACCGACTTGTCGCAGGTGCCGTCCTTCGTGGTCGCCGGTCCGCCGAGGTCGGGCCGCAGCACGGTGCTGCTCACCATGGCGAAGTCGCTGACCGCTGCCGGCACGAAGATCGTGGTGATCGCGCCGCGCAACTCACCGCTGCGCCACCTCGCCGGACAGCCCGGCATCGTGGAGGTCTTCACCGACGCCGACGTCGCGGTCGCCGACTTCCGCGCCGCACTCGGCAAGGTGGACAGCCCCGCCGGAGCCATCCTCGTCGACGATGCCGAAATGATGATCAACTCCGAGCTCGACACCGACTTCGTCGCGCTCGCCCGTGGTAGCGCCGGGGACGGCTGGGGCCTGATCATGGCCGGCAACAACGAGGCGCTGCTCGGCGGCATCGGCGGCTGGCAGGCCGCCGTACGCCGCAACCGCTGCGGCGCCCTGCTCGCGCCCCGCCTGATGGGCGACGGCGAACTCGTCGGCGCCCGGCTGCCACGCGGCCTGATGGGACAGGACAGCGAACCCGGCCGCGCCCACCTGCAGCTCGGCGACGGCCGCTTCACCACGGTCCGCGTGCCCGCGACGACGGTGGACTGACCGACCGCACGGCGTACGGCACCACCGCGTACCGCACCACAGAGCAAGGCCCGGCCTCCGCTCCCGTCCGGCCACCGGGGGAGCGGAGGCCTTCCGGCCTCCGGCACACGCGAAGAAGAGGGCCCGGCCGTTCCTCCCAGGAACGGCCGGGCCCTCCGCGAGGCCGGCGTCGATCAGGTGGTCGCCGCGCTGGCGGCCAACGGCTCCTTCTCGCCGAAGGCGAACGTCGACGTGATGGCGTCGAAGAGGTCGTACAGCGGCTCGGCGAGCGGGATGTTCGGGCTGAAGCAGGTGATGATCAGGACCCGCTCACCACCGGGAACCGGCACGAACGTGTGCGTCACCACCATCTTGTACGAGACACCGTCGGCGATCTCCGTCTCCTCGATGCCGGCCATCCGGCCGACCGGACCGACACCGGGCAGCGTCGCCGTCGTGAGGGTCCGGGTGGTGTTCTCGCGGCGGCGCCCGGTGGCCGAGAACTGCTCGGTGATGCCCTTGGCGGAGAAGTCCTCACCGGGCGGCGGCTTCACGCTGAACACCATGAGCCCGGCCATCAACAGGCCGTCCTCGTACATGGCGGTGGTACCCGCCGCATAGACGGCGCCGCGCCTGCGGGCGCCCTCCATGATGCGCCGCGCGCTGCGGAACGTGTGGTTGATGGCGTCCCGGGTCTCCTTCTGCGGAGCGTGCCGCAGCATCTCGGCGCGGCGCTCGGCGAGCGTGTCGCCGTGCAGGTCGTACTCCGTCCAGTTCTCCGGGATGGCGATCCCGAAGGTGTGCGAACCAGTGGTCATGGGACCGTGCTCCTCAGTTCGTTTCGGGCCGGGCTCGTTTCGGGCCGGGCCGACGGGGGGATCGATGAGGCCGTCGTCCTAGGACGGCCGGGCGGCTTTCCCGGCGGGCGGTGCGTCGCCGCCACCGTCCTTGCCGCCGCCTTCCTTCAGCGAAGAGCCCATCTTGGTGTCGAACTCCTCGAAGGCCTTCACGATGGCCTCGCAGGCGTCCTTGAGGTCCTTGCTGTTCCGCTTGACCTGCACGCGCCCGTCCTTCCACGCGTCGTCGAAGTTGGTGCCGGGGCGCACCAGTGGCGGGCCGACGTCCTCGGGGTCGTAGCCCGAGGGCCGGGTGTCGATGAGATCCATCACCCGGCCCAGAAGTTCACCGAGACGTTGCACCTCGTCTCCCGGCATCTCGATCTCGGCCAAGGCTCCTCCCTCGTACGCGTCGTCCGGCGGGCATGTCCCGCCCCGCTCCAGGAACGACCGTGGACGCGGGACGGTTCAACGACCCGCCGGATCAAGGGCGTACGGGAGGCGGAGCCGCAGGGAGGGTCACGCGGCCCTGCGGACGAGCTTGCCGTCGGGTGCCACGGCGAACCACTCGCCGTCCAGACCCTGTCCGTTGATGTCACCGGGCGCCGTGTCACCGACGTAGTAGTACAGCGGCCAGTCCCCGTAAGTGACGTGGACGGCACCCCCGGACTGCTTCGCCTCGCGCAGCAGCGACTTCCTGACGCCCTGGCCCGCGGTGGCGGGGGCGGGGCTGGTCAGCGCGGGCCATACGGCGATGCATTCCGCGTCGCAGTTGCTCGCGGTGTCCTTGTCCTTGGTGAAGGCGTACAGGGTGCGGCCCTTGCCGTCGACCAGGATGGAGCCGAGCCCGACGTCCGCCACGGTGACCTCGGTGCCGGGCGCGGTCTTGACCGGCCTCTTGCCGCCGCTGGTGTCGCCGTCGCTCCCGGCACCGCAGGCGACAAGTCCCAGGGCCAGCGGGATCGCGAAAAGAGCCTTGCTTGCACGCATGGTGATGACCTCTCTCGTACGTCGTGAAACGCGACGGGGCGAGTTCCCCGTGCCCACACGTGCTCCCTGCGCATCGGGTTCAGCGCGCATCCGCCCCCTTCGGCGCTCCGGCCCCGGACAGCCCGGATCGCGGGCGGCGTTGAACCGCCCGGGCCGTCCGTCCGTTCGTCGACGCGAAGGGCCCCGACTGGAAGCCCCACTCGCGGAAGGACGAAAGACATGCGCAGGCTCACTGTTGCGGCGGCCGCCGCCGTGCTCGTCGCCGGTCTCACCGGTTTCGCCGGTACGAGCCCGGCGCTGGCCGAGGACGGCCCCGACGCCGGGGGCTCCCGTGGCGCCGGGGTCTCGGCGGCCACCGCCGAAGCGGCGCAGGCACCGGCCGTCTCCCTGATCGCCCGGCTCACCGGCGACCAGGACGGGCCCACCGCGGGCGACCAGGACGGCAAGGCCGTCGCGCTCGTCAAGGTCAAGGGCGACCGCGTCACCTTCGCCCTCACCTGGAACGGCATCGGCAGGCCGACGCGCGGCCACCTCCACCGGGGCCGGCCCGGCAGCGACGGCGGGGTGAAGGCCGCGCTGTTCGGCACGGCCATGCCCGCCTCGGTGAACTCCGCCGCCGGGCAGACCTCGATGTCCTCCGCCGCGCTCGCCCGGCAGTTGCGCACCGACCCCGGCGGCTTCTACGTCGACCTGCACTCCGAGGAGTTCCCCGGCGGCGCGGTGCGCGGCCAACTCCGGCTCCTGGAGAAGCCGGTGAACCCGCTCAGCATCATCAGGGGCGGCAAGTTGCGCGCGCTCGCGGACGGCGGCCAGGAGGTCCCGGCCGACGACCCCGGCAAGGCGGGCGACCCGGACGGGCACAGCACCACGTTCCTGCACCCGAGGACGGACCGCGTCGACTACTCCATGGCCTGGGTGAACATCGGGGCGCCGCTGGCCGGACACATCCACGAGGGAGTGCTCGGCGAGAACGGCGACGTACGGCTCCCGCTGTTCGTCACTCCCGTACCGAAGAACGTCTTCGCGATCTCCGGCAGCGTCAGCGTCCCCGACGCCGAGGTCATCGCACGCCTCAAGGGGAGCCCGACCGGCTTCTACTCGAACCTGCACACCCGGGAGTTCCCCGGCGGTGCCGTACGAGGGCAGTTGTTCCGCTGACGTCCACGGGCAAGGGGTTGACGGAAGTTTCGCGGGTGGCTTGTGGGCAAATCTTGATTGCCCCGGCCCCTGGTGACACCCTGCTTCCGTGCGGATCAAGCTGCCCTTCCCCAACTCCCTTCTGTTCTGGGGGATTCTGCCCGTGACGCTCGGGCTGATCGTGTTCCTGGGCGTCATGACGTTCGGCGCCGACAGGGCTGCCACGGTGTCCGGCGCACCCGCCGACGACAAGTACGTGGACCTCGGGACCGTTGTGCCGATCCGGGCGCCCGCGGCCGGACCCGACGCGTCCACCGGCTCGTACGTCGTCGACTGCGGCCGCAACGAACAGGGCCACTACAACATGGACAACGTCGTGATCTCCCCGGGCGTCGTGAACGGCGCCCACCACACCCACGACTACGTCGGCAATCTCTCCACCGACGCCCTGTCCACCGACCGGACTCTGGCCGCCGCCGACACCACCTGCGCGGGCGGCGACCGGTCCACGTACTACTGGCCGGTGCTGCGCCGCCTCGACCACACCGGCGAGGCACACAAGGCCGGCGTCGGCGCCCACGGCAACACCGGCGAGGTCGTCACCGCATCCTCGGTGCGGGTGGAGTTCCGCGGCAACCCGGTCAGCTCGGTCGTCGGCATGCCCCGCTTCCTGCGGCTGATCACGGGCGACCCGGTCGCGGCCACCACGGACAGCGGGAACGCCCGTGCCCAGTGGGGCTGTTCCGGCTACCCGGACCGGTTCACCCGGAACTACGCACGCTGCCCGCAAGGCAGCGGACCGACCCGCACCCTGGACTTCCCGAGCTGCTGGAACGGCCTCGCCACCGACAGCCCCGACCACCGCGCGCACGCACAGTTCCCCGCCGCCGACGGCACCTGCCCCAGGGCCATGTTCCCCGTGCCGCAACTGCGCGTCACCCTCACCTATGAACTCCCGGAGGGTACGCCGTTCGCCGTCGACTCCTTCCCGGAGCAGCTGCGCGATCCGATCACCGACCACGCGATGTTCGTGAACGTGATGACCGGGGACCGCATGGCGGAGCTGGTGCGCTGCATCAACGAGGACCGGCAGTGCAAGTCCGGGTGACCAGGACCCTCGCACGACCCCCGACCGCTCTGTGATTCAGCTCACATCGGCCCAGGATTGAACCGGCCCGGCCCGCCGTCCGTGTTCAGCGCATCGGCCCAGGAGAGGACGGAGAAGATGGATGGCGGCATTGTGGTCCCGCAGCCGGCAGAGACAGGACACCGGTGACGAGGCACTGATCCGGTCCCTCTACGAGGAACACGGCAGAGCCCTGCTCGCGTACGCACAACGCCTGACCGGCGACCGCAGCGCCGCCGAGGACGTGGTCCAGGAAACCCTGATCCGGGCCTGGAAACACCCGGATGCGCTGGTCAACGGAAAGGGCTCGGTACGCGGCTGGCTGCTCACCGTGGCCCGCAACATCATCACGGACCGGTACCGGGCCAAGGCCGCGCGCCCCACGGAGGTCGCCGAGTCGGTGACCACCCAGCCCGTCGAGCAGGACCACGCGGACGCCGTGGTCGACTCGATGGTCGTCATGGAGGCGCTCGACCGGCTCTCCCCGGACCACCGGGACGTGCTCATGGAAATCTACTTCCAGGGCCGGAGCGTCGCCGAGACGGCGAACAGACTCGGGATACCACCCGGGACGGTCAAGTCCCGGTCACACTATGCGTTGAAGGCCCTGCGGGACGTGTACGCGGACAGACCGAAGGCAGTGAAGCTGGTGGCGTTGAAGGGGGTGGCGGTGTGAGCACCAAGGAACATGACAGCGAACTGCTCGGCGCCTACGTCCTCGGTGCGCTCGATGAGCAGGAGGTGCGAACCGTCGACGAACACATGGCGTCGTGCCAGAAGTGCCGCGACGAACTGGACGGGCTGCGGGACATGGAGTCCGCGCTCGGCGAAGTACCCCCGGAGGCGTTCCTCGACGGGCCCCCGGAAGGCGGTGACCTGCTGCTCCAGCGCACGCTGAGGCAGGTCCGCAGCGAACGCGCCGGGCAGACGCTGCGGCGAAGAGCGGTCCTGGGCGCGGTCGCGGCGGTCGCGGCGGCAGCCGTCCTCGGCGGTGGCTTCCTGATCGGCCAGAACACCGGCGAACGGACCCATGAGGCGAAACCCCCGGCCCCCTCGGTCGCGGCGACCGTGCCACCGGCTCAGCCGGGCGGCATGAAGGTCGTTGAGGGCCGCAGCGCCTCGACCGGCAGCGAGATGCGGCTCCGGGTGACCCCGGCCGTCGACTGGATCCGCCTCAACGCCTCGGTCACGGGCATCCCGGCGGGCGAGCGCTGCCGTGTGGTGGTCGTCGCGAAGGACGGCAGCCGCGAAATCGCGGGCAGTTGGCTCGTCGCCGACGAGGAGAAGGGCGCCAACCTCGACGGCTCGGCGGCCGTCCCCATGGACGACGTACAGAAGGTCGTGATCGAGAACGACGAGGGAAAGGAGTACGTGTCCGTCAAGGTCTGAACCTCTCGGGCCCGGCCGCGACGGGCGACTCCATGACGTTGTTGATGGTGAGGCGCGGATCCGGACGCAGATCGTGACCTGCCCCGTGGCGCCCGGATGAGTGGGGGCCGTTCCCAGTTGGAACGGCCTCACTGATCCGGGCGCTCAGAGCCGCTGACACGATGAGTCCGTCGGTTGGTATCGGCCGGTGTCGGCGGGTGTTCGGGCCGTGTACCCGCAGGGTGGAACGATGACTGGGCTGATCGACCTCGCCTGCACGACCGGTGGCGGCGCCTGCGATCATGATCCGCCCGGCAGCCCTCGGTCGTACCCCAGATTGTCCGGTTCGAGGAGTGGAGGCTCGTTTGTCATGTGGGCGGGAGCCATGGCGCGCAGGGCGTGGTAGCCGATCAGGACGATCAGCGTTCCCAACGCGATGCCGCTGAGCTGGAAGTTGTCCGTGAGCTTCAGGCTCACATTGCCGATTCCGACGATGAGACCCGCGGCCACCGGCACCAGGTGCAGGGGGTTGGAGAGGTCGACCCGGGAACGGACCCAGATCTGGGCGCCCAGCAGGCCGATCATGCCGTAGAGGATGACCGTGATGCCGCCGAGGACGCCGCCGGGAATGGCGGCCACGACGGCACCGAACTTGGGGCAGAGCCCGAACAGGATCGCGAAGCCCGCCGCGCACCAGTAGGCAGCGGTCGAGTAGACACGTGTGGCGGCCATGACACCGATGTTCTCGGCGTACGTGGTGGTGGCGGGGCCGCCCACGGACGTCGACAGCACGGTCGCCGCACCGTCGGCCATGATCGCCGTGCCGAGCCGGTCGTCGAGCGGTTCGCCCGTCATCTCACCGACCGCCTTGACGTGTCCCGCGTTCTCGGCGACGAGGGCGATGACGACGGGCAGGGCGACCAGAACGGCCGAGAGCGAGAAGCTCGGGGCATGAAAGGCGGGAAGGCCGATCCAGTCCGCCTTGGACACGCCCGAGAGGTCGAGGCGCCAGTGGTCGACCGACTCGGCGCCGCCCGCGGGGGAGTGGATCTTGCCGAACGCGCGGTCGAAGACCCATGAGACGGCGTACCCGAAGGCCAGCCCGAGGAAGATCGCGATACGGGACCAGAAGCCGCGCAGCACGACCAGGGCGAAGCCCGTGAACAGCATGGTCAGCAGAGCCGTCCACTGGTCCTGGGGCCAGTAGGTACCGGCGGTGACCGGCGCCAGGTTGAACCCGATCAGCATGACTACCGCACCCGTGACCACCGGAGGCAGCACCGCGTGGATGACGCGGGCCCCGAGAGCGCGGACGACTGCCCCGCACAGGAAGAGGACTGCGCCGACGACCAGCAGCGCACCGGTGAGGGTCGCCGCGTCACCCCCCTGTGTGCTGATGACGGCGGCGACACCGATGAACGACAGACTGCTGCCCAGGTAGCTCGGGATATGGCCCCGGGTGATCAACAGGAAGAGAATGGTGGCCACGCCGGAGGCCATCACGGCGAGGTTGGGGTCGAGCCCCATCAGGACGGGGGCGACGAAGCAGGCTCCGATCATGGAGACCACGTGCTGCGCGCCGAGACCGACGGTGCGCCCCCAGGTGAGCCGCTCGTCCGGCCTCACGACCTCGCCCGGTGCGAGGCTCTTGCCGTCGCCGTGCAGCTTCCAGCCGAAGCCCGCCATGGTCTTGCTCCTCGATGTGTTGCTGGGGTGGTGCTGAGATCCGCCGGCCGGACCGGGTGCTCGACGACTAGCGGAACACGCGGTTCAGGCGCATGCCGACAGGACGGGCCATGAGGGTGGGGATTCGACCCGGGTCGTCGTGCTCTGCGGCCCTTGCCGGGCACGTCGCCGCCGCGGAAATGAGCAGCGTCATGGTAATGCCCGGCCGCGGAGTGTCCGCGGCCGGGCCGGGCCGTCTCGAACACGGACGACGCAGGTGAGGCGGGGGAGCGGGAGCGGGAGCGGGGCCGGCCGGCCGTCCGCCGGTGCGACGGATCAGGGACGCGGTTCGGCGGCCGCCGCGCTCGGGGCACCGGCGGCCGGGGACGACACGGCCCTGCGGTCGCCCGCCCGCAGCACCCCGGCCCCCAGCACCAGGCCGAACGCCAGCACCGTCACCAGGCCGAACGACACGACCAGCGAGGTCGCCTCGGCCAGCGAGCCGATCGCGGACGGGGCGATGAGCCCGGAGGTGTACGTGATGGTGGCGACGCCCGCGATCGCCTGACTCGGGTTCGGGCCACTGCGTCCGGCCGCCGCGAAGGCGAGCGGGACGACCACGGCGACACCGAGGCCGAGGAGCCCGAAACCGCACATCGCCAGTACCGCGTTCGGTGACGCGACCACGAGCAGTCCGCCGATCGTCGCGAGGGCACCGCCGACCCGTACGGTTCTGACCGATCCGAAGCGGTCGACGACCTTGTCACCGGCGATCCGGGCGACCGCCATCGTCAGCGCGAACGCCGTCGTGGACGCCGCGGCGAGCCCGGCGGAGGTGTCCATGATGTCCCGGAGGTAGATCGCCGACCAGTCCAGACTGGCGCCCTCCGCGAACACCGCGCAGAAGCCCACCGCGCCGATGATGAGCGCCGACTTCGGCGGCAGCGTGAAGCGCGGCGGCGGCTCCTCGTCGGGCTCGCTGCGCAGATCGAGTACGCCCTGGCAGGCGATCAGCCCGAGCGCCGTGAGCACCAGAGCGGCGATCGTGTGGTGCAGCCGGGCGTCGGAGCCCAGGTGCGCGGCCACCGTGCCCGCCGCCGAACCGACCAGGGCGCCCACGCTCCACATGCCGTGCAGCCCGGACATGATCGACTTGTCGAGGCGGTTCTCCACCTCGACGCCGAGGGCGTTCATCGCCACATCCGACATGCCGGCCGATGCCCCGTACACGAAGAGCGCGGCGCACAGCGTCAGCAGGTTGGGTGCCAGCGCGGGCAGGATCAGCGCCAGCGTCCACAGGGCGAGCAGTCCGCGCAGCGCGGTCCTGGCGCCGAAGCGATGACTGACCGCACCGGCCAGCGGCATGGCGAGGGAGGCGCCGATCGCCGGGAAGGCCAGGGCGAGACCGAGCTGCCCGGCGCTGACGCCCGCGTGGTCCTGGATCCAGGGCACCCGGGTGGCGAAGCTGCCGGTCACCGCGCCGTGCACGGTGAAGACCGCAGCGACGGCGAACCTGGCCCGCCTCACCTGCTTCATGCCGAAGGCCGTCTCTGTGGAATCCGTTGTCATACCGCCGTGCCCTCCCCTGGGAATCCTCGGCCGCCGGCGACTCCGGCGCCCGTCTCCACGGTGCGGGCCGTAAACTATCAGGAACCCTGCCTGATAAATAGACCATCAAGGTTTCGTCTCCGTGTGGCAGTGATCTGGAAGGATCCCGGCATGCCCGCATCACCGAGCACCGCCCGGGCCATGAACGACCGGCTCGCCCTCCGCCTGCTCCAGCAGGACGGCCCGCTGACGGCCACACAGCTCAAGACTCTGACCGGACTCTCCCGCCCCACCGTCGCCGACCTCGTCGAACGGCTGCAGGGGGCCGGTCTGATCCGGGTGGTCGGCGAGTCCGGCTCCGAGCGCCGTGGCCCCAACGCCCGGCTGTACGGGATTGCCGCCGACCGCGCCCACCTCGCCGCACTCGACATACGCACCGGCAGCGTCGCCGTGGTCGTCGCCGATCTCCTCGGTGCCACGCTCGCCGAGGCCACCCTGCCCATCGGCAGCGACACCGACACCGAGGCCGCCGCCGAACAGGCCGCCGCGCTGCTGGAACGCACCGCGAGGGAGGCGGGCGCAGCCCCGCTGCACAGCGTCGGAATCGGCGCACCCGGTCTGATCGACCCGGTCACCGGCGAACTGCGCGACACCACCGGGCTGCCCGCCTGGCACCGACGACTGGTACGGGTGCTGCAGCAACGGCTGCCCGCCACCGTGCTGGTCGAGAACGAGACCAATCTCGCCGCCGTCGCCGAGCAGCGCATCGGCGCGGCCCGCGACCGGGACACCTTCGTACTCTTCTGGCTCGGCCACGGCGTCGGCGCTGCCGTCATGCTGGACGGGAAGCTCCGCCGCGGCGCCTCGGGAGGCGCGGGCGAGATCGGCTTCCTGCCGGTGCCCGGCACGATCGGCATTCCGTCGGCCGTCAACTGCGACGGCGGGTTCCACTCGCTGGTGGGCTCCGCCCCGGTCTGCGAACTGGCTGCCGCCCACGGCATATACGTGCCCCCGGGCGCGGCCGAAGGGGACAAGGAGCCGGGCGCCGCATTCGCCGTACGGGCCGCGCTTGCGGGTGAGGGGGAGAGCGAGGCTTTCCTGGGCGCCCTCGCCGAACGTCTCGCGCTCGGCGCCGCCGCCGTCGCCTCCGTCATCGACCCGGGCTGTGTGCTGCTCGCGGGCGAGGTCGGCCACGCGGGCGGTGACGGGCTCGCGGCACGGGTCGAGGAGCGGCTGGCCATGATGTCCCCGCTTCGCACCGAGGTCAGGGCCGGCCGGCTCGGCGGCGCCGCGGTGCTCCGCGGCGCGCTGCTCGCTGCCCGGGAGGCGGCTCAGGACGAGCTGTTCACTCCGTCCGGCTGAACCGTTCGGCGAGAAATTCCTCGAACGTCGCCTTCCCCACGGCCCGTTCGGGGTTCAGATGGTCTCCGTTGCGGTATCCGGCGTACGCCTTGCCCGCCAGCCGCACGGGCATCAGGGTCCGCTTCTTTCCGGTCGCCCGGAGATAGGCGTGGGCCAGTTCGGGGAATGCCCTGATCTCGGGTCCGCCCATGTCCGGCACCCGGCCGGCCGGTCGGGAAAGGGCCAACCCGGCCAGCCGGTCCGCGACTTCACCGGAGCCGACCGGCTGCATCCGTACCCCTGAGGGCAGCGGCATCACCGGCATCCTGGCCGCTGCGGCCAGGACGCGCAGGACCAGGTCGTGGAACTGGGTGGTCCGCAGGATCGTCCAGCCGACCTCCGACTGCTCCATCATCCGCTCGACCCGGCGCTTGATCCGGTAGTAGCCGAGCGGCAGCTGGTCCACACCGACGATGGAGATATAGACCAGATGGGGGACGCCCGCCCTATGCGCGGCCTCGATCAGATGTCCGGCCGCCGTGTCGTCGCCACCGCGCGGCATGGAGGCGCAGTGCACGATCGCGTCCACGCCCTCGACCGCCGCGTCCAGTCCCCTGCCGTCGCGCAGATCGACCGCGTACGGCTTGGAGCGGCGGCTCAGCACCCGTACGTCCTGCCCACCCGCGCGCAGCCGGTCCGCGACCTGCCGGCCGAGTGTTCCGGTTCCGCCGGTCACCAGAATCGTCGTCATGCATCCACCCTCTCAGAGCGCGGGCGAGCCCGGCGGTGACCGGGGGCGGACCGGTCACCGCCGGGCGGTCGGGGGAGGGTCAGCAGGCCCCGAGGTCCTGCCAGACACCCCAGTCACCGGTGGAGCCGGGCGTCTCGCCCTTCGTCCACCACCTGGCCTTCCACTGGTGCGAGCCGTGGCTGACCGTCGTACCGGTGCCGTACTCGGAGGTCGCGCTCCAGGCGGGAGCGGTGCAGCTGCCACCGGTCGGGTCCGGGCTCGGGCTGGTCGACGGGTCGGGCGACGGCGACGGGCCCGTGCCGGGCTCCACCAGCGAGGTGCCCCGCGCCAGATCGGCGGCGAGCGCGTACGACTTCCCGCCGAAGGTCACCGTCCAGTTCGACGGTGTGGAGGTGGGCAGGTAGTAGACGAAGTCCACCGATACCGAGGCTCCGGGAGCCAGGCTCTGCCAGCTCGGCAGCTTCAGTGAGACGCGGTTGTAGTCGCCCTTCAGCCCGCCGATGTTGTCGGCGGCGGTGTGGTCGCTGCGCACGATCGTCGTACCGAAGCCGGACTGGTCCTTGGCGTTGGCGGGCGCCGACGTCGCGTAGTCGAACCGGAACTCCGTGCCGCCCGGCAGGGTCGCCTTCGTGTTGTTGGTGATCTTCAGCTTGGGGCTGATCGGGTAGTTGGAGTCACCGAGCGGGAACTGGTCGAAGGACACATCGATGTCGAGCGCCTGGGCCGGCAGGTCGATGGTGGACCGCTTCGCGCCGTACGGGGTGGCCGACTTGAACGTGTCGTACATCGTCGAGGTGAGCGTGGAGCCCGGCTCGTACTGTCCCTTGGCGGCGTTCCAGTCGTAGTCGCCCGCGAGCTCCCAGATCATCGTGCCGCCGATGCCCTTGTCGACCACGTAGTCCGCCTTCGCGGCCACCGACTGCTCGTCCTCGGTGGAGAGGAAGACCTTCTTGTCCGCGTTCCACAGCCACGGCGCGACCAGTGTCGTGTCGTACTTGCGGACGTAGGTGCCGGTCAGTCGGGTGTCGGCGGCGAATCCGTAGTCGGTGACGTAGTCGCCGACGATGCCCTTCTCCAGGTTCTTCGCGTGCCACATCGGATTGGAACCGGCGGGCGCTTCCTTGCCGTTGGAGTCCAGGTCGTGCCAGAGGTTGTCGATGCCGACGGCGCCGTCGCCGCACTTGGTCAGACCCGCGCCGGCCGGGCACTCGGTGGTGGCGGCCCTGCCCCACAGTCCGTCCGTGCCGCCCTGCACGTTCTTGAAGCCACGGGTGTAGTACGGCAGCCCGATGTTGATCCGGCCGGACGGCATCGAGCCGCGGAAGTAGTGGTATGCCCAGTCGGTGTTGAGGTAGCCCGTACCGCCGTACTGCGAGGTCGAGTAGACGCTCGCCTGGGCGAGTTCGGCGTCCTTGCCGTCGTCGTAGAGCGCGGCGTTCGGCCCGACGTACTCGTTCCAGGCGCCGTGCAGGTCGTACGACATGATGTTGACGTAGTCCAGGTACTTCTGGACCTGGAAGGTCTCCATACCGCGCAGCAGATAGCCGGACGAGGGTGCGGCCACGCTCAGCAGATAGTGCCTGCCGTCGGCGGCGGACGCGCGGTCGAGCTTCTCGCGCAGGGTCTTCATCAGCGCGGCGTAGCTCTTGACCAGGCCGGCCCGGCGGGCGTTGGACAGCGTCCGGTCCAGCGGGTTGCCCGCGTCCTTCATGGTCGTCGGGTACTCGTAGTCGATGTCGACGCCATTGAAGCCGTACTTCTTGATGAAGGTGACAGCCGAGTCGGCGAAGGTGTCGATGCCGGCCTGGTTGACCGAGCCGTCGGCGTTGGTCGCCATCGAGTAGAACCCGCCGGATTCCACCCGCTTGCCGCTGCCGTCGAAGTAGCCGCCAGTCTCGGCCCAGCCGCCCACCGACACCATGGTCTTCACGTTCGGGTACTTCTTCTTGAACTTGTTGAGCAGGTTGAAATGGCCCTTGTAGGGGAGGTCCGGGTCCATCTCCGCGCCCGCGACACCCGGCCAGGTCATGCCGGTCGAGGCGTTGTCCGGGCCGTCGGCGCCCACGGAGATCATGTTGTCGCCGTCGATGTGGGCGAACGCGTAATTCAAATGGGTGACTTTGTCCCAGGGGACGTCGGAGGCGAGATAGGCGGGCCTGCCGTCCTTCCCGGTCCGCCAGTCGGTGAAGTATCCGATGACCCGCCGCTGGTGGTCGGCGCCCATCTTCTCGCGGCCCTCGGTGTCGTAGATGGAGCAGTAGGGGACGGCGGCACCGGGGGTCTCGTAGAGCCCGTCGGGGCGACAGGACTCCTGGTCGGCGGCAGCCGACGGGGTGGCCGCGAGCGAGCCCATGAGCAGTCCGGCGACGGTGGCGCAGGCTGCGAGCAGGGTGGCTCTCGCACGGGTGGGGGACAGCACGTTCGGTTCCTCCCGGGGAGGTTCGGCAGAACACAACTGACAAGGGGGCGGGCCGTGTTGATGTCCCGCGGTGTGCGCACACCGCGGGATCGCTCCTCGGAGGTGACGCAGAGATTAAGAGGACTAGACCATTGCGTCAATAGGTCTGGACCTTTAGGGCCCGACTGTCCCGTTGTGGGCCCCGCCCCGGGACTGCTGTGAGCCACTCCACAGGTGCTCACCCGTATGGCCCATGAGCGGGCGTGGCACACTGATCGTGTACCAGCAGCAGCGCACTCCGGGGTCGGTGCAATTCCGAACCGGCGGTTATAGTCCGCGACCCGTCCGCATCCAGCGGCCGGTTGACCAGGTGAGATTCCTGGACCGACGGTTAAAGTCCGGATGGGAGGCAGTGCGCGGCGGGCCGTTTCACGGGTACGCCGCCGTCGGCGGATGGTCTTCGGGCAACCGATCCATCCGTGTTTTCGGCATTCGGCGTCCTCTGTTGCGTTCCCGCTTCATCTGTCGTCGTCGACAGGCCCCGGAGTCCGTGCCCGAAGAGGCAGGAGGACCCGGTGGACACCGCAGCCGACATCACCGCCATGCGCCGAGCGATCACGCTCGCAGCGCGCGGTCTCGGCTCCACCAGCCCCAACCCGGTCGTCGGCTGCGTCATCCTCGACGCCGCAGGCCGACAGGCCGGTGAAGGATTCCACCGGCGCGCCGGTGGGCCGCACGCCGAGATCCACGCCCTGCGCGCCGCAGGCGACAGGGCCCGGGGCGGCACCGCCTACGTCACCCTCGAACCCTGTAACCACACCGGCCGCACCGGCCCCTGCGCCCAGGCGCTGATCGAGGCCGGTGTCGCCCGCGTCGTCTACGCCGTCGGCGACTCGAACCCGCAGGCCACCGGCGGTGCGGACACCCTGCGCGCGGCCGGGGTCAAAGCTGAGCAGGGGCTCCTCGCGGACGAGGCCGAGGCGGGCAACGCGGCCTGGCTGACCTCGGTGCGCCTGGGCCGCCCGTACGTCCTGTGGAAGTACGCGGCGACCCTCGACGGCAGGATCGCGGCCGCCGACGCCACCAGTCGCTGGATCACCTCTCCCGAGTCCCGCGCCGACGTCCACCGGCTGCGCGCCGAGGCCGATGCCGTCGTGGTCGGCTCCGGCACCGCCCGCACCGACGACCCACAGCTCGGTGTACGGGGCATCGAAGGCGCCGTACAGCCCCTGAGGGTGGTGGTCGACACCGGTGCCACCGCCGTACGCCCCGGCGCCCGCGTCCTCGACGGCACCGCGCCCACCCTGATCGCCGTCGCCGACGACGCCGACGCCCGCCATCTCCCCGAAGGGGCCGTTCTGCGGCTGCCGCGCGCCGCCACCGGCCCCGGCCTGGACATCCCCGCCCTGCTCACCGCCCTGCACGGGCGAGGCATCCGCTCCGTACTCCTCGAAGGCGGCCCGACCCTGGCCGGGGCCTTCGTCGCGGCGGGGAAGGTCGACAAGGTCGTCGGCTATCTCGCCCCCGTGCTCCTCGGCGCCGGCCCCGCGGCCCTCGCCGACGCCGGAATCTCCACCATCGCCCAGGCGTTGCGCCTCGATGTGACCGAGACCGTCCGCATCGGCGCCGATCTGCGCATCACTGCCGTCCCCGGCCCTGCCCGGAAGGGAAACTGAGTGTTCACCGGAATTGTCGAAGAACTGGGTGAAGTCACCGCTGTCGAGAAGCTCGGCGACGCCTCCCGCTTCCGCCTGCGCGGTCCCGTCGTCACCGAAGGCGCCAAGCACGGCGACTCCATCGCCGTCAACGGCGTCTGCCTCACCGTCGTCGACTTCGGCGAGCACGAGTTCACTGCCGATGTGATGGCCGAGACCCTGAACCGGTCCAGCCTCGGCGCCCTGGAGGCCGGCTCCCGGGTCAACCTGGAGCGCCCCATGGCGGTCGGCGGCAGGCTCGGCGGCCACATCGTCCAGGGCCATGTCGACGGCACCGGCCGCATCGTCGAGCGCAAGGTCTCCGAGAACTGGGAGATCGTGAAGATCTCCCTCCCCGCGGACCTGACCCGCTACGTGGTGGAGAAGGGGTCGATCACCGTCGACGGCGTCAGCCTGACCGTCGTGGACGCCGGACCCGACTACTTCACCATCAGCCTCATCCCCACCACCCTCGCCCTGACCACGCTCGGCATCAAGGAGCCCGGCGACCCGGTCAACCTCGAGGTGGACGTCATCGCGAAGTACGTCGAGCGGCTGCTCGGCAACACCGCGCAGGAACCCGAGGAGCCGGCGAAGTGACCGCGCTGAACTGGCTGAACTCGGAGGCGTTCACCGTCTTCGGGCAGCACATCATCTGGTCCGACATGATCGGCAACACGGTCGGTCTGATCGCGCTGACCCTGGGCTGGCTCCGCTCGATCTGGACCTGGCCCGCCCAGCTCCTGTCCGGCGTCGTCCTGGTCGCCGCCAATGCCTCCGTGCATCAGGCGGGCAGCGTCGGCAAGCAGCTCGTGGTCATCGCCGTGGCCGTCTGGGGCTGGCAGCAGTGGACCCGGGGCAAGCGACAGGCCCAGGACGGCTCCCTCGCCGTACGGTTCGCCACCTGGCGCGAGCGCGGCTGTCTGCTGGGCGGCGCCGCACTCGGCACCCTCGCGGTCGGCGGCCTGTTCACCGCGTTTCCTTCGCTCTCCTGGAGCCCGTGGGCGGACGCGTACATATTCGCCGGCACGCTCGTGGCGATGCTCGCCCAGGCCCGCGGCATGGTCGAGTTCTGGTTCGCCTGGCTCCTTGTCGACCTGGTCGGCGTACCGCTGAACTTCCACAGCGGTCTCGCCTTCTCCGGTCTCATCTACGTCGTGTACGGCGCCCTCGTCCTGTGGGGCATGCGCGACTGGTGGCTGCGTTCGCGGACACCCGCTCTGGAAGGAGCCACGGCATGACTGCCCAGCCCACCTGGTTGCACCGGGAACACGAAAGCGCCGTCGAGGACCTCACCCTCGACCCCGTCGAGCAGGCGATCCGCGACATCGCCGCCGGACGGCCCGTCGTGGTCGTCGACGACGAGGACCGGGAGAACGAGGGCGACCTCGTCATCGCGGCCGAGAAGGCCACCCCCGAGATCGTCGCGTTCATGATGAGCGAATGCCGCGGTCTGATCTGCGCGCCCATGGAGAACGACGAGCTGGAACGGCTCGAACTGCCGCAGATGGTCGCCCACAACACCGAATCGATGCGCACGGCTTTCACCGTCTCCGTCGACGCATCGGCGGCGCACGGCGTCACCACCGGCATCTCCGCCGCCGACCGGGCCACCACGCTCCGGATGCTGGCGGGCGGCGAGGCCGGTCCCGGCGACTTCGTACGGCCCGGCCACATCTTCCCGCTCCGCGCCCGTTCCGGCGGTGTGCTGGTCCGTAACGGCCACACCGAGGCCGCCGTCGACCTCGCCCGGCTCGCCGGACTGCGGCCCGCCGGCGCGATCGTCGAGATCGCCGGCGAGGACGGCGTGATGCTGCGACTGCCCCAGCTGGTCCCGTTCGCCCGCAAGCACGGCCTCACGATCATCTCCATCGAGGACCTGATCGCCTACCGCCGCACCTCGGAGCCGACTGTCCGCCGCGAGGCCGAGGTGCGGCTGCCGACGAGCTTCGGCGCATTCACCGCGTACGGCTACCGCTCCACGACCGACGGCGTCGAGCACGTCGCGCTCGTCCACGGCGACATCGGGGACGGCGACGACGTCCTGGTGCGGATCCACTCCGAGTGCCTGACCGGCGACATCTTCCAGTCGCAGCGCTGCGACTGCGGGCCCCAGCTGCACGCCTCCATGCGCCGGATCACCGAGGAGGGCCGCGGTGTCGTCATCTATCTGCGCGGCCACGAGGGCCGGGGCATCGGCCTGCTGTCCAAGCTGCGCGCCTACGAACTCCAGGAGCGCGGCAGCGACACCCTCGACGCCAACCTCGAGCTCGGCCTGCCCGCCGACGCCCGGGACTACGCGGCCGGCGCCCAGATCCTCAAGGACCTCGGCGTCCACAGCCTCAGGCTGATGACCAACAATCCCGACAAGACGGCCGCGGTCCTGCGGCACGGTCTGGCCGTCACGGGCCGTGAGCCGATGCCCGTCCAGGCGGGCGAACACAATCTGCGCTACCTGCGCACCAAGCGCGACCGCATGGGGCACGACCTGCCCTGGCTCGACGCCGCCACGGCGTCGACCTGCGGCAACCAGTAACGATCACGGAAACGAGCGGTAGGAGAGACATGAGCGGCAAGGGTGCACCCGAACTGTCCGTACGCAACTGCGGTGACCTGCGTGTGGCGGTCGTCGCCGCCCAGTGGCACGAGAAGGTCATGGACGGACTCGTCGACGGCGCGCTGCGCGCCCTGCACGAGCTGGGCATCGACGAGCCGACCCTGCTCCGGGTGCCCGGCAGCTTCGAGCTCCCGGTGGTCGCCAAGGTCCTCGCCGGTCGCGGTTACGACGCGGTCGTAGCCCTCGGCGTGATCATCCGCGGCGGCACCCCGCACTTCGAGTACGTGTCCCACGGCGTCACCAACGGTCTGACCCAGGTCGCCGTCGACACCGGAGTCCCGGTCGGTTTCGGCGTACTCACCTGCGACACCGAGGAGCAGGCGCTCGACCGGGCCGGACTGGAAGGCTCCAACGAGGACAAGGGGCACGAAGCGGTCACCGCGGCCGTCGCCACCGCCGCCACACTGCGCACGGTCAGCGAGCCCTGGCGCTGAGTGGGGGACGTGGACCCCGTACTCTAAGGACCATCATGGCGAACAAAACCTTTGAAGAGCTCTTCGCCGAGCTGCAGCTCAAGGCCGCCAACGGCGACCCCTCCACCTCCCGTACCGCCGAGCTGGTGGACAAGGGTGTCCATGCCATCGGCAAGAAGGTCGTCGAGGAGGCCGCCGAAGTCTGGATGGCCGCCGAGCACGAGAGCAAGGACGCCGCCGCCGAGGAGATCTCCCAGCTGCTGTACCACGTCCAGGTGATGATGGTCGCCCGCGGGATCTCCCTCGACGACGTCTACGCTCACCTCTGAGCACGACCTGAGCACCACGTAGCACTCCGTATGACCGCACATCCGTACAAGACTCCCTCCTCGCAAAGGAAACCTGGCCTCATGCTGCGCATCGCCGTCCCCAACAAGGGTTCACTCTCCGGGCCTGCGATGGCGATGCTCCATGAGGCCGGCTACCAGCAGCGCAAGGAGTCCAAGGAGCTCGTCCTCGTCGACCCCGAGAACGAGGTCGAGTTCTTCTACCTGCGGCCGCGCGACATCGCGATCTACGTCAGCTCCGGCCGCCTCGACATCGGCATCACCGGCCGTGACCTGCTGCTGGACTCCGGCGCCGACTCCGAGGAGATCCTCCAGCTCGGCTTCGCCCGTTCCACCTTCCGCTACGCCACCAAGCCGGGCACGGCCCAGGGTCCGCAGGACTTCGACGGCAAGACGATCGCCACCTCCTACGAGGGCATCGTCGCCAAGCACCTCGCCGATGTCGGCGTGAACGCCTCCGTCGTCCACCTCGACGGCGCGGTCGAGACCGCCATCGAACTCGGTGTCGCCCAGGTCATCGCCGATGTCGTGGAGACCGGCACCAGCCTGCGCAACGCCGGACTCGAAGTCATCGGCGAGCCGATCATGAAGTCGGAGGCCGTCGTCATCCGGCGCACCGGCGCACCGGACGACGACCCGAAGGTGCAGCAGTTCCTCCGCCGCCTCCAGGGCGTCCTGGTCGCCCGCAGCTACGTGATGATGGACTACGACTGCCGCGTCGAACATCTGGAGCGCGCGGTCGCCCTCACCCCGGGCCTGGAGTCGCCGACCATCTCCCCGCTGCACCACGAGGGCTGGGTCGCCGTCCGTTCCATGGTCGCCGCCCGGGAGGCCCAGCGGATCATGGACGATCTGTACGACCTCGGCGCCCGAGCCATCCTCACCACCGCCATCCACGCCTGCCGCCTCTGACGGCCGGGCGACCACCCGGAAGACAGAAGAACACCATGTCCGCCCCCGCGCCCCGGCCCGAACTCCCCACGCTCCCGGTCACATTCCGGCCGACCCGAACCCGGGTGGTCCTGCTGACCGTGGGGGCGGCGATGTTCGTCGTCATCACCGTCATCGCCCTGACCCTGGAGCAGCTGAGCGCGGGGGAGCGGTCCAGCTTCGTCTTCACCGCGCTGCTGTTCTTCGGCGTGCTCGCGCTGCTCAGCCGACCGAAGATCGTCGCGAACGAGGACGGGGTGACGGTGGTCAATCTCACCCGAACGCGCCGGCTGTCCTGGGCGGAGATTCTCCGCGTCAACCTGCGCGTCGGCGACCCCTGGGTCTTTCTCGACCTGAGCGACGGGACCAGCATGCCTGCCCTCGGTATCCAGCCGGGAATCGCCAAGCAGCAGGCCATCCGCGACGCGCGCACGCTCCGCGCCCTCGCCGAGAAGCACGGCACCGGCACGGACAACGGCTGAGCCCCCTGCCCCACAGGGCCTCTTCTTGATTACTCTGGAGGACGGCGGCGCCCTGTGCGCCCCGCCCCGCACCAGAGGGTCCATGAGGCCTGCGGGGCTTTCCTGCGACCCAAGGAGTGACTCCTTCCAGCAATGGACGGATCGTCCGGTAGTACCTGCGCCGCCCCTTCCCAGGAGGCGGCGGCATGACCACCCCCCTGCTGCTTCTGAGCGCAGCATTCCTTCTCATCCTCGCCAACGGATTCTTCGTGGCAGCGGAGTTCGGGCTCGTCACGGTGGAGCGGCCGGACGCCGAGCGCGCCGCCGCCGAGGGCGACCGGCGGGCCCGCACCGTCGTCGAAGCCCTGCGTGAACTCTCCTTCCAGCTCTCCGGCACCCAGCTCGGCATCACCATCACATCGCTGGTTGTCGGCATGCTCGCCGAACCGGCACTTGCCCAGCTGCTGGACGGCCCCCTCACCGCGACCGGTCTGCCCGACGGCGCCGTACCCGGCGTCAGCGTGGTGATCGGGATGATGGTGGCCTCCGCCGTCCAGATGGTGATCGGCGAACTCGTGCCCAAGAACTGGGCGGTCTCCCGGCCGCTCCAGGTCGCCCGGTTCGTCGCCGGTCCCCAGCACCGTTTCTCCGCCGCGCTCCGGCCGGTGATCAGCCTGCTGAACACCGTCGCCAACCGGCTGGTACGCCTGCTCGGTGTCGAACCCACCGAGGAGCTGGCCTCCGCCCGCACCCCCGGGGAACTGGTCTCCCTGGCCCGGCACTCGGCCCAGGCCGGCACCCTCGAACAGGACACCGCGGATCTCTTCGTACGGACCCTGTCGCTCGCCGGACTCACCGCACAGCACGTCATGACCCCACGGGTGAAGGTCAGCGCCCTGCAGTCATCGGCGACCGCGGAGGACGTCCTCAATCTCACCCGCGCCACCGGCCTCTCCCGCTTCCCCGTCTACCGGGAGCGCATCGACGAGGTCGTCGGCATGATCCACCTCAAGGACGCGCTCGCCGTGCCCGCCCAGGACCGGCTGCGCACGCCGGCGGGCCGGATCGCCGTACCGCCGCTGCTGGTGCCGGAGACACTGCCCGTCGAACAGCTGCTCCAACGGCTGCGCAATGAGCAGCCGATCGCCGTGGTCGTCGACGAGTACGGCGGCACCGCCGGGGTCGTCACCCTTGAGGACATCATCGAGGAACTCGTCGGCGAGGTCAGGGACGAGCACGACGCCGAAGGCGCCGACCGGCCCGAACTGGCCCCCGCCGCGCCCGAGGACGGTCTCCCGGCCTGGGACGCCGAGGGCAGCTGCCGCGTCCTGACCCTGCGCCGGATAGGGCTCGACGTACCCGACGGGCCGTACGAGACCGTGGCCGGACTCGTCGCCGATCTGCTGGGCCGCATCCCTGCCCCCGGCGACCGGGCTGAACTGCCCGGCTGGCGGATCTCCGTCCGCCAGGTCGGCCACTACCGCGCCGAGAAGGTCCGCTTCGTACGCACGGCCGAGGTGACCGACCCCGTCACCGAGGCACCGGTGGCCCACGGTGTCCTGGAGGCCGTGCGATGAGCCTCGTCCAGCTGCTGTTCGCCGCGCTCCTCGTGCTGGCGAACGGCTTCTTCGTGGGTGCCGAGTTCGCTCTCGTCTCCGTACGCCGCAGCCAGGTCGAACCTCTCGCGGCAGCAGGGTCGGGCCGGGCCCGCCAGGTGCTGTACGGCCTGGAGAACCTGCCGCAGATGATGGCTGCCGCCCAGTTCGGCATCACCGTCTGCTCGCTGACCCTCGGCGCCGTCGCCGAACCGACCGTCGCCCATCTGCTGGAGCCGGTCTTCCATGCGGTCCACCTGCCCGAGGGCCTGATCCATCCGCTCGGCTATGTGCTGGCGCTCGTCTTCGTGGTCTTCCTCCATCTCGTCATCGGCGAAATGGTCCCGAAGAACCTCGCGATGGCAGCGCCGGAGAAGACCGCGCTCTGGCTCAGCCCCGGCCTCGTCGGCTTCGCCCGCGTCTGCCGTCCGGTCACCTCCGCACTGGGCACCTGCGCCCGGCTGGTGCTCCGGCTCTTCGGCGTCGAACCGAAGGACGAGGTGGAGGCCGTCTTCACCAGCGAGCAGCTCAACCGGCTCGTCGAGGACTCCGGCCAGGCCGGACTGCTGGAGCCGGAGGCGCAGGAGCGGTTGGAGGACGCACTGGAGCTGGGCAGCAGGCCCGTCACCGATGTGCTGCTCAGCCGGGCCTCCCTGGTGACGGTGGACCCCTCCGTCACCCCGCACCGGATCGAGGAGCTGACCGTACGGACGGGTTACTCGCGCTTTCCCGTGTGCGCGGAGGGCGGCGGCCCGTTCATGGGCTATCTGCACGTCAAGGACGTCCTGGACCTGGAGGACGGCGAGCGGGCCGTCCCCCAGCACGTGTGGCGCCCGATGGCGACCGTGAGGGCCGAGCTGCCCCTGGACGACGCCCTGACCGTGATGCGCCGCGCGGCGACGCATCTGGCGCAGGTCGCCGACGCATCGGGCCGGGTCCTCGGACTGGTCGCCATGGAGGACGTCCTGGAGATGCTGGTCGGTGAGGTACGCGACCCGGCCCACCGGGTCTCGGTGCCGCGCCGGACGACGGACACGACGGCCGCGGGTACCGGCGAACGAGGACAACGGCCACGGGTGACCCCCGCAGCCCGCCCTCACAACGGCGGAGGCTCCTGCGGCCCCCGGCCCACCGGACCCCGGCCGGACAGCACCTCGCCGTACGCCTGCATCAGATCCGGCAGCCGCAGCGTGGCCAGATCGTCCCGGCTCGGCACGGCCGCATAGCCGGAGAGTCGCAGATCGCGGTAGGCGCAGCTCTTCTCGTACAGGGTGCGCAGGAACCGCCCGTTGCCCAGCTCGTCGATCCAGCCCTGGTCGACGACATGGCCGCTGATGGAGCGCAGCTCCTCCAGGGACTCCTCGTCCCACGCATCACCGTTCTCCGTGGCCAGCACCTCACCGATGGAGGTGAGCTCCAGCGGCCGGTAGCTCGGGAAGTCCACCCGGGTGGTGAAGCGTGAGGAGAGCCCCGGATTGGTGGCCAGCAGCCGGTCCATGCCTTCCGGATAACCCGCGAGGATGACGACGAGATGGTCCCGGTTGTCCTCCGCGCGCTTGAGGAGGACCTGGAGGGCCTCGTCGCCGTACGCGTCACCCTTGCTGTAGCCGGTGTTGGAGAGGCTGTATGCCTCGTCGACGAAGAGCACCCCGCCGAGCGCCGAGTCGATCAGCTCATTGGCCTTGACGGCGGTCTGGCCGAGGAACTCGCCCACAAGATCCGCCCGTTGGGCCTCGACGAGATGGTCACCGCCGAGCAGACCGAGAGCGTAGAAGACCCGGCCGAGGATGCGGGCCACCGTGGTCTTGCCGGTGCCGGACGGGCCCGAGAAGACGAAATGGCGTTTCGGCGGCTGCACGGGAAGCCCCTGGCCGGCCCGCAGCCGGGCCATGTTCAGCTGCGCGGACAACGCCTTGACCTGGCGTTTGACGGGCTCCAGGCCGACCATCCGCTCCAGCTCCGCCAGCGCCTCGGCCAGCAGCACCGGATCGCTGGGCCCGGCCGGGAAGGGGGCTGTCGGCCGGCCGGGCACCGCAGTCTTCCGCCGTGCCCCGTCGGGCGGCGGCACCCCGATGCCCACGAGTCCCGGGGTCTCGCCGCCCGGCCGCAGCTCCCGGCCGTCCACCAGATCGGTGCCGAGCAGCGAATCCCCGTCCGGCTGCGCCTCCGCCACGGCGTCCGTGCCGAACCCGGCCAGCGACACGGCGGTGAGACCGGCGGCTTCGTCGGTGCCTTCGAGGCCGTCGTAGTCCGCGATCGCGGCGAGCCGCGCCGAGGTGTCCATGAACGCCGGGTCGATCCGGTGCACCGCCCGGTAGAGCGGCAGGGCGGCCGCGCTGCGGCCGGTGCCCTCGTGTGCGCGGGCCAGCCAGTAGCGCAGTTCCTTGCGCTGCGGCTGTTCGCTGCGGCAGCGCATCAGCGCGGCGGAGAGCAGCGGCTCGGCCTGCCCGTACATCTCCAGCCTCACTCGCGCCATCCCGCCGAACAGCCCCGCCTCGATACCGAGCATCGGATCGTCGATCAGCTGCTCGGTGTTGCGTACGAGCTGCTCCCAGTCCTTGACCAGATAGGAGCGGCAGGCGTGCAGGAAGCGCACCTGTGGGTCCGCGTCCACCGGCGGCAGGCCGGCCAGTGCACGGTCCAGCTCGGGGACATGGCGCCCGTCCAGCCAGTGCGAGGCGTGCGCGAGGAGCAGATCGCGCGGGCTCTCCAGCACCGGTTGAACCCACCAGCCCAACCAGTACCAGGAGTTGAGTGTGCGCCGATGGCGGGTGCGCTGTTCGCCGAAGCGTTCGCGATGGCGGTACATGCGCAGCAGCGCCGTCGTGGTGTCGGCCCTCAGCGCATGGAGGCCGAGCCAGCCGTCCGCCATTGCGGGATCGATCCGTACCGCAGCCCTGAACTCCTCTTCGGCCTGCGGGTAGGCGCCCATGGTGTAGGCGTCCACGCCGCGCAGCCAGGCGAGGTCGGCCGGGGCCTGTGTGCCCTGCGTGCCGATGTCCATCTGGTCCCCCACAAACCGTGCCCCCAGGATGTCCCGCCGCACGACCTGCCCGCCGAGGCGCGCTGAATCACTGTGCCACGGACGGGAATTGACCGCACCGAGAGGCATCGTACCTGCGCAGGGAGTGCGCGACTAAGGGCGACGCAGGCGGAAGGGAGACCGTGACCGAGGGTGAGCGGAATCCGCCGAACCGGCGTGTGAAAGAGGGTGCCAGGGCAGAACGAAGCCCCCGATCACGGGGGAACAACCGGGGGCTTCGTGTCCGCGAGGGCTCCGAAAAGCCGCACATTGAGAACGTAAGACCTGTACCGCCCTCGGGTCAAGCAGAGTTGAGGTACTTCCAGGCCGTTTTCTCACCACTCAGTACGGCGGCGCAATGTGATCACGTTCTGTGACGGAATGGTTCGCTCCTGCTGCTGTGTCAGGCCCCTCCAGCCACTCGTACCCCATGGGCAACTGCCGTACCAGAGCATCGGCGTGGGAGCGCGAGGGATCGGCCGAGAAATGTTCCGCCTCGGCCGCCGTCCACCCGTCCCAGAAGGCCGAAAGAGCCGGTCCGTCCCGGCGGCGGCCCCGCTCCCAGGACTCCGCGGCAGCGAGATCCATCCACAACAGCCGTGCCAGATGGGGCCGCAGCGCCCGGCGGCCCGCCCCGACCCCCTCGATCAGGACGACCGGTGCGGGCTCCAGGCTGCGCGGTGCCGCGAACGTCCGAGCGGTCCAGTCGTACGGCGCATAGCGCGCGCACTCCCCGCGCGACAGAGGCCCGATCACCTGCTCACGCAGCCGGTCCACCCAGGTGAAGAAGGACGCATGGGTGGCCAGGTCGTCCAGATGCAGTACGGGGGCGTCGTCGAGCACGGCCGCGAGGCGGGACGCGAAGGTGCTCTTCCCCGATCCGGCATGGCCGTCGACGGCGATCAGCCGCACCGGTCCGCAGGACGGCGCCAGGGTGCGCAGCCGTGCGGCGAGGAGCGAGAGGTCGTTCATGCGCCCCAGCCTACGAGCCGATCCGAAGCACTCGCAGGTCACGCCAGTGGACCAGACCAATATTGGTTCATTGACGCAAGTCGAATCGCTGGCCGAGTCCGGCCACTACCCGCAATAGTTGGCCCACTGTCGTGCATTTGCAGCCCCATTCCGCTTACGACCGGGGGTCTCGCCCATGAACAGACCGACCTCGCGCAGAACCATGCTGACTGCCGCGCTCGCGGCTGCGGCCGCCGCCGGCACGGTGTCGTCCGCCGGCCCCGCAACCGCCGCCGTTCCAGCCGCCGCCCCGCATCCCGCCCCCTCGGCAACCGCTTCTCTCGTGGAGAACCGTTCCTGGCACACGTACACCGACTGGCGCAGCGGTCGGGGCGCCGGGACACGCGCCGTCGCGGGGCGTCGGCCCGGTCTGGTGATCGGCCACGCCGTGGGGGTCACCGACTACACCGATCCGCACACCGGCCAGACCGCCGACTGGGAGTACGCGACCTGGACCTCGCCGGTCCACCGGTCCGCCGTCCCGGCGACCGAGGTGATCGCCTCCTGGAACGCCGACACCCCGGCGGGCACCTGGATCCAGATCGAGCTGCAGGGCCGTTACTCGGACGCCACCTCGACACCCTGGTACGTGATGGGACGCTGGGCCGCGGGCGACGCCGACATCCGCCGGACGTCCGTGGACGACCAGACCGACGGCAAGAGCTCCATCTGGACCGACACCTTCTCGGTGGACGACGCGGCGAGCGGGCTGCGGCTGGTCTCCTACCGGCTGCGGCTCACGCTCCACCGCCCCCCGGGCAGCCGCCTCACGCCCACCGTCTGGCGGCTCGGCGCTATGGCTTCCGACGTCCCGGACCGTTTCACCGTGCCCGCCAGCACCCCCGGCCTCGCCCGGGAGCTGCCGGTGCCGCGCTACTCGCAGAATGTGCACGCGGGCCAGTACCCGGAGTACGACAACGGCGGCGAGGCCTGGTGCAGCCCCACCTCCTCGCAGATGATCATCGAGTACTGGGGGCGCAGGCCCACCGCCGAGGAGCTCGCCTGGGTCAAGCCGGGCCTGGCCGACCCACAGGTCTGTCATGCCGCCCGGTTCACGTACGACTACCAGTACGAGGGCTGCGGCAACTGGCCGTTCAACGCCGCGTACGCCGCGACGTACGACGACATGAGCGCGGTGGTGACCCGGCTCGGCTCGCTGACGGACCTGGAGACGCTGGTCCGGGCGGGTATCCCGGTCATAACGTCGCAGTCCTTCCTCAAGGAGGAGCTGACCGGCGCCGGGTACGGGACCTCCGGCCACCTGATGACCGTGATCGGGTTCACCGCGGACGGCGACGTGATCGCGAACGACCCGGCCTCGCCGAGCAACGAGGCCGTGCGGCGGGTCTACAAGCGCCAGGAGTGGGAGACGATCTGGCTCCGTACCAAGCGCTACGACGCGAACGGCAAGGTCAGAAGCGGTACGGGCGGTGTCTGCTACATCTACTGGCCCGCCGACCCAGCACCGAGGCAGCGCCGGGTTCTGAAGTCACTCGGCCTGTTGTGAGCAGGTGCGGCGCTACGGCCGCCTCGACCACCTGACGGCGGCGTTCCCTGCCGTCCCGGGTGAGGTGGCTGTACTTCTCCACCGTGACCTTGATCCAGCGATGCCCGAGCCGGCGAGACACTTCGTGGATGGACACGCCGCTCGTCAAGGTCACGGTGGTCCATTTGTGCCGCAAGTCGTGCGGATTGTATTCAAGCAGCCCGAGCCGCCTGATGGCCCGATCCCACGACTTGCGCAGGAGACCGGGGTACGGCAGGCATGCACCCGCTCCCAGAGGTGCTCGGTGCACAACCGGTTCACTTGGCGACACGCAGCGACTGTTCCCAGCCGGACGCTCCACCCCGGATATACGGCTCGAAGGCATCGAGCGGATCACTCATCGATACTCCGTGCGGATGGCCGTCTGCGCGTTCCACGCCGATAGGGCGTGCCCGAGGAACGCGCTGCTTCGGATGCCGGTCCGACACCTCGGTCGTCATACTCCGGCGAGGCCTCCTGACGGTCATGATCTGCCCCGTCGCGCAGCTCGTTCCGTACTTGCCGCCAAGCACGGATGATCTGCGGAAGCTTCGACAGCACCTCGCCCACCTGTGCCAGCAGGAGCGTGAGGCAACCGAAGGCGGCAAGGATGATCAGGCTGAGATGGTCCCAACTCACGGGGTGACCTCCGACTCCTGCTGCATGGGGGCTCGCTGCCCGTCCAAGCGCAAGGCTGCGCCCCGCAACCGGACTTCGAAGTGGTCGCCGGCATCGCGAGCAATGGCATCGGAGACGCCGACGGGAGAAGCAGTCAGGGATGCGGCCCCGCTCCTGCTGCGGCGCGGGAGGGGAGACGCGGGTCACATTCGTTCATGTCACAACTTGCGGGAGCTGTTCCGTCCAAGAGGTGTCACCACCAACAACGACACCGGAGTGCACCATGGAAGCTCGATTGAACCTCTTCGCCAGCCCGGTCGCAGCCAAGTTCGGGAAGCACATCGTCTCTGCGGGCAAGGTGCTCGTGGACTCGACGCTGCCGGCCGCGACGCAGGAGCTGGTGAAGCTCCGCGCCAGTCAGATCAATGGCTGCGGTTTCTGCACCGACATGCACACCAAGGACGCCGCGCACGCCGGGGAGACCTCGACGCGCCTCAACCTGGTCGCGGCCTGGCGGGAGGCCACGGTGTTCACCGATGCCGAGCGCGCCGCCCTGGAGCTGACGGAGCAGGGCACCCGTACCGCCGACGCGGCCGGTGGCGTCACGGACGAGGTCTGGGCGAATGCTGCCAAGCACTACGACGAGGAGCAGCTCGCGGCCCTGGTGTGCACCATCGCCCTCATCAACGCCTTCAATCGCCTGAACGTCATCGTCCAGCAGCCCGCCGGTGGCTACCAGCCCGGCCAGTTCGCATAACCAGGAGTGCCTGGTCGGAACCGCCGGTGCCCCCGCGGCTGCAGCATCACACGCCCCGGGCGCCCCTCGCCGGGCCCGGGGTGTTGCTCCGGTCCGCCCGGCGGTCCGACTGATCCAGGGCCTTGCCGACAAGGGAAAGAACTTCTGGTTCGCGGCTGCATCCGTAGACCGATGGGACATCCGCCCGGGCCAACGACGCGTACCCGTACGCGGCGCGCCCCACTTCGCGAGAAGCTTGTCAATTCCGGCGGACGGAAAAAGGTAAAGGCAAGGAGATCTCTCTCCCTGCCACTCTCAACGTATAGCGCACTGGGGGGCTTGCGGCAAGACCCGGGTGGTGGCGCAAAATTGTCGGCCGAGGCCACAACCTGCGGAAATGAGGGCATGACGTGCGTGTGTTGTCGACGTACGGGGGACGCGGTGACGTCGAATCAGTGGTGGGACCGGCAGTGCGGTCGCGAGCGCTCGGGCCGGTGGTGCGGGTGTGTGCGCCGCCCGACTGGGATGAGAGGGCGGCCGACCCGTCAGAGGGAGGGCAGCCAGAGACGAGGACGTGCCTGACAAGAGGTTCGACAGAACTGGAGGCGCCGGTTATTCGAACGGCCAGTGCAGTGCAACGGGACACGACTGCGTCGGAGGTATCGCGGTGATCGAGCAGTACGTGTGGGATCTTCAAGAGGTTGACGAGACGCAGGCCGCGGTCGTCGGCGGCAAGGGCGCGCACCTGGGCGGACTGTCGCGGATCGAAGGCATTGGCGTGCCGGCCGGCTTCTGCGTGACGACGGACGCCTTCCGGCGGATCATGGCGCAAGCGCCGTCGATCGACGACCGGCTCGATCAGCTGTCGCGCCTGAACCCGGACGACCGGGAGGCGATCCGCACGCTCAGCGCGGAGATCCGCCGGACCATCGAAGGGATCGCCATCCCGGGCGATCTCGCGGCGGCGATCACCCGCGCGCTCGCCCGGCTCGGCGAGCAGGCCGCCTACGCCGTCCGATCCAGCGCGACGGCAGAGGACCTGCCGACGGCCTCCTTCGCCGGCCAGCAGGACACGTATTTGAACGTCGTGGGGCCGGAGGCGATCCTCCAGCACGTCAGCCGGTGCTGGGCCTCGGTGTTCACCGAGCGGGCCGTGACCTACCGCCGACGGAACGGCATCGACCACCGTACGGTCCACATGGCCGTGGTCGTGCAGCAGATGGTCTTCCCGCATGCGGCCGGCATCCTGTTCACGGCCGACCCCGTCACGGGCAACCGGAAGGTCGCCGGCGTGGACGCCGGCTTCGGCCTCGGCGAGGCCCTGGTCTCCGGCCTGGTGAACCCGGACGTCTTCAAGGTGCGACACGGCGAAGTCGTCGCCAAGGCGGTCGCCGCCAAACAGCGTGCCGTTCATGCCCTGCCGGCCGGCGGTACGCAGGAAGTGGCGATCGACTCGCAGCGGCAGGAGCAGCCGGCGCTGACGGATGCGCAGGTGGTGCGGCTCGTGCAGCTCGGGCGGCGGATCGAAGCGCACTTCGGCCGCCCGCAGGACATCGAATGGTGCCTGGTCGACGATGACTTCCAGATCGTTCAGAGCCGGCCGATCACAACGCTGTTCCCCATCCCCGAGACCGGCGACCAGGAGAATCACGTCTACGTCTCCGTTGGTCATGGGCAGATGATGACCGACCCCATGAAGCCCCTGGGGCTCTCCGTGTGGCAGCTGACGGCCATGGTGCCGATGCACGAGGCCGGCGGGAGGCTGTTCGTCGACGTCACCCGGCGCCTGGCCTCGCCCGCGAGCCGCGCCGGCCTCCTGGACGTCCTGGGCAGAGGCGATCCGCTGATCAGGGACGCGCTGGAGACCGTCCTCGACCGCGACGACTTCGTCCCGTCGCTCCCGGACGCGGGTCCCGGCGGGCCGCCGCCCGGCGGCGCGTCCGCCCCGATCGAGACCGATCCGGCCATCGTCACCGGGCTGATCGAGCGCAGCCAGACGTCCATCGCCGCCCTGGAGCGCGACATCCGGACGAAGACCGGACCGGAGCTGTTCGACTTCCTGCTGGAGGCCTTCGAGGAGCACAAGCGGGTCCTCAGTGATCCGCTGAACCTCCAGGCGATCATGGCGGGGATGGAGGCCACGTGGTGGCTCAACGACAAGCTGCGGGAGTGGCTGGGCGAGAAGAACGCGGCTGACACGCTGACGCTGTCCGCCCCCGACAACGTCACGTCGGAGATGGGACTGGCGCTGCTCGACGTCGCGGACGCGATCCGCCCGCATCCGGAGGTGGTGGCGTTCCTGCAGGGCGTCGAGGACGAGGGCTTCCTGGACGAGCTGGCGAAGCTCGCGGGCGGGACCGAAGCGCGCGACGCCATCGAGGCCTACCTCGACCGGTACGGCATGCGCTGCGTCGGCGAGATCGACATCACGAGGCCACGTTGGCGCGAGCGCCCCACCACGCTCGTGCCCGTGATCCTCGACAACGTCAGGATCTTCGAGCCGGGCGCCGCCGAGCGGCGCTTCGAGCAAGGGCGGCAGAAGGCGCAGAAGAAGGAACAGGACGTGCTGACACGCTTGCGGGCCCTGCCGGACGGGGACCGGAAAGCCGACGAGGCCAAGCGGATGATCGACCGGGTCAGAACCTTCATCGGGTACCGGGAGTACCCGAAGTACGGCATCGTCAGCCGCTCCTTCGTCTACAAGCAGGCCCTGCTGGAGGAGGCCGAGCGCCTCGTGCAGGCAGGCGTGCTTCCTGAGAAGGAGGACATCTTCTACCTCACTTTCCAGGAACTCCACGACGTCGTGCGCTCGAACCAGGTGGACGACCAGCTCATCCAGCGGCGCAAGGACGCGTTCCGGTCGTACCACGCGCTCACACCGCCCCGGGTGCTCACATCGGATGGTGAGGCCGTCACCGGGGCGTACCGGCGCGACGACGTGCCGGCCGGCGCCCTGATCGGCCTACCGGTTTCCGCCGGGACCATCGAGGGGAGGGCCCGCGTCATCCTCGACATGGCGGAGGCCGATCTCGAAGCGGGCGACATCCTGGTCACGACCTTCACGGACCCCAGTTGGTCGCCGCTGTTCGTCGGAATCGCGGGCCTGGTGACGGAGGTGGGCGGCCTGATGACCCATGGCGCAGTGATCGCCCGGGAGTACGGCTTGCCGGCCGTCGTGGGCGTGGAGCAGGCCACTCGGCTGATCCGGGACGGGCAGCGGATCCGCGTGCACGGAACCGACGGGTACGTCGAGATTCTGCCTTGACCGACCACACCGAGAAGGCCCATCCGTAGCTTCCGGCCAAAACAACGCCAAGCAGTTGATGACCACCCCACGACCGCCGCCCGCAACGCGTACACGCGGACATGACCGAGACGGCATCGACGGCTCAATCAGCGCCCAATGGAACCGGATCGGGGCAGGGAACCGCTCAACTCCCGTCCCTGCTCAGATGTCCCAGGACTTCGGGCGTGCGAGCGCCTCCCACTCGTCGCGGAGCAAGGACAGGACCGCGACGTCATAGCGGCGTCCCCGGTGCAGACATGCTGAGCGACGCACTCCCTCCTGGACGAATCCCGCTTTGGCCAGGACGGTGAGCGCGGCAGTGTTGGCAGTGTGGGTGACTGCCTGGACGCGGTGCAGGGGCAGTTCGCCGAAGGCGAGATCGACCAGCGCGTCGAGCGCGTCCGTGCCGTATCCCTGCCTTCGGTAGTGCGTGTCCAGCAGCAGGTGCACTTCCGCCGTACCGTCGGCAATGTCCTGGTCGACGAGGGCGATGTGGCCGATCGGCGTGCCGTCGGAAAGCAGGACGAGGAAGTCGTCACGGTCCTGATCATCTCTGTCGCGCTCCACACGCTCGCGGAGGGCGGAGAGGGAACGAGGCCAGAAGCCGATCTCATGAGCGGCGACGGGGTCGGAGCGCCAGCTGTGCATCAACTCGGCGTCGTCGACGTCGAGAGGGGCGAGACCGACCTTCCTTCCTCGCCAGCACGGCGCTCTGCCCGTCTCCGTCTCTGCGGACTGATCACCTGTCATGTTCTCGATCACAGGCGGATGCTACGGGTCAGCCGGGACTGTGACGAGCCGATTGAACCCTTGAGCCGTCGCCGTCGAGCGGCAGCGGGCGGTCGCCGGTGACCGGGGCGCCCATGCAGCCGCAGTCAGCCGCCGCACGACCTCATGAGCCCCGCGTTCGTAGGTGAATTCCGGCGCTGGACATGGACACCGTCAGGAGTGGTGGCTGGTCAGGCCAGAGATCGCCGCCCGGTTCGAGCAGCCGCGCGACCTACGATGACCCGCATGGAACCAGTGCCCGTCCTCGTCCACCTGGACAGCCCCTTCATCAACTTCCGGGATTTCGACTTCGGCGAGGGCTCCCACGGATACCGCTGGGTCGATGCCAAGCGTTTCCGGCTGTCGTCCGAGGCACCGGACGACCGAGACGTGTTGGCCGCCTTGATCGCACACCCTCAGTTTCGGGACACGTACGACGGAGCCGGCGTCCAGGACTGGCCTCGGCATGGCCAGTGGTGGCTCGACCGCATCACCCCTGACGCCTACGAGGCCGTCGATGCCGCAACGGCAGCCGACGTCATCCAGTCCTGGGCCGATCAGCATGGACACGTGCCGGAGTCGCTCGCATCACGCCTGCGGCAGGAGATCCACACCCCGATCCGCAAAGCGACCAGCAGATACCTGCTGGGGCAGCTTCCCGAGGACGCGCTCCACGACTACGGCCCCATCCACATCGACTACCACGAGCTCGTCCTCATCGACCGCCCTGCAGCGATGCTCACACTCCTCGTCGCCGCCGACGACTGACGCTCCCGCGATCAGCGCCACCGGCGCCGCGGCCGCGGCGTGAAGCCCGAAGCCCGCGCCGGCCGCGGCAGGACCTTCAAGCCGGCCGGCCGCACCAGCGACGGGCTGCACGACCGTGATGTTCCAGACACACACCGTCGCCGATCAGGGCCGAAGCAGCGTATTTCGCCGGCTCGCCGACGATCCTGATCGACGGACGCGACCCCTTTGCCGAGCCCGGCCGGGCCGATGGCGTGAGACCGCAATTGGTGCGGACGGCTGGGGTGAGGGATGGTGGATGACGGGGTGTTCTCCGAGACTCCGGAGCAGCCATGGACCGCTATCCCCCCATCGCCGAGCACGGTCTGGTGGGTGACCTGCAGACCGCGGCGCTCGTCTCGTCACAGGGCGTCGTCGACTGGTTCGCCGCTCCAAGGTTCGATTCTCCCAGCATCTTCGCCGCCCTGCTCGACCACGATCGCGGCGGGTACTTTCGTCTGGCGCCCGAGGACCCCGACGCTGCTTGTAAACAGCTCTACTACCCCGACACGGCCGTCCTGGTGACGCGGTTCATGTCGCCGGACGGCGTGGGCGAAGTGGTCGACTTCATGCCTCCGGACCAGACCCGCACCCCCACGGACCGCCACACCCTGATCCGCGGTGTACGCGCCGTGCGGGGCACCGTCGACTTCACGCTCGAGTGCCGGCCGCGCTTCGACTACGGCCGGGCCGAGCATCAGCTCGAACTCGACGGCGAAGGCGCCCTGTTCAGGGCTCCGGGGATCGATGGGCACCTGCAGACCACCTTCCCGCTGGAGCGGGACGGCCAGGACGTGCGCGGCAAGGTGACGCTGAGGGCCGGTGAGTCCCACGGTGCGGTCTTCACCGTCTGCGCGTCCGGCGCCGAGGTGCCTGCCTTCCCCACCGTGGACGGTCTGACAGAACAGTTCCAGGAGGTCGTCCGCTTCTGGCAGCAGTGGCTCTCTCAGTCCCGCTACCGGGGTCGTTGGCCCGAGCTTGTGCACCGCTCGGTCATCACCCTCAAGCTCCTTACCTACGCCCCCACCGGCGCCTTGATCGCGGCGGCCACGACAGGGCTGCCCGAGCAAGTCGGCGGAGAGCGCAATTGGGACTATCGGTTCACCTGGGTGCGTGACGGGGCGCTGTCCGTGCGGGCCATGCTGGACCTCGGCTTCGTCGAGGAAGCCGCAGCCTTTGTGCACTGGCTGGTGGACAGATTGCGCGAGCGCGAGGGTGCGGACGGAGAGCCGTTGCAGACCGTGTACCGGATCGACGGCAACCCCGATCTTCCGGAAGAGACCCTCGATCAATTCGAGGGCTACCGCGGTTCCTTCCCCGTCCGCATCGGAAACGGCGCTGCCGACCAGCTTCAGCTCGATATCTACGGCGAGGCGGTATACGCGCTGGCGCAAGGGGGCGAGATCGCGCAGCAGGCCACCTACCAGGGCTGGAGGGCACTGGCCCGAACATTGGACTGGTTCGCCGAGAACTGGAACAGATCGGACGAGGGTATCTGGGAGACCCGCGGCGGCCGGAAGGACTTCACCCACAGCCGGGTGATGTCCTGGGTCGCCTTCGACCACGGGCTTCGCCTGGCCGAGGCCTTCCGCAGGCCCGCTGATCTGGAGGGATGGCGCAGGGCGAGAGACGCCGTCTTCGAGCAGGTCATGCAACGCGGCTGGAGCGAGACGGAGCGCGCATTCATCCAGCACTACGACGGCGACGTCCTGGACTCCTCGCTGCTGCTCATGCCGAGGGTCGGGTTCATCGCCCCCAGGGACCCCTCCTGGCTGTCCACACTCGACGCGATGGACCGCAGGCTCGTTTTCGACAGCCTTGTCTACCGCTACGACCCGGCGGCATCGCCGGACGGGCTACGCGGCTCGGAAGGCACCTTCAGCCTGTGCACTTTCCTCTACGTGGACGCGCTCGCCCGGGCAGGCCGGCTGCCCCAGGCCCGTTACACCTTCGAGAAGATGCAGACCTACGCCAACCACGTCGGACTCTTCTCCGAGGAAGTCGGTCCGAGTGGGGAGCAACTGGGAAACTTCCCACAGGCGTTCACCCATCTGTCGCTGATCATGGCCGCCGTCACCCTCGATGAGGCGCTCGACCATGAGCAGGGGCGCTGAGCGCATGCCGCGGCTGAGCGTCGACGCGTTCGCCGAGCTCTGCGAACGCGTCCCGCATGGTCGGTGCCGTCCCCGCGCTGCCTGCCGCAGCCCACGAAGGGGGTCTGCAGTCCTTTTTGATCGCCCCAAATGCCCGGTAGAGCCACCGGGGTCTGTGTTCTGTGTGTCGTCCGGGGCCCTCCCACCTGGGAGTGCTCGGCAAAGAGCCCGGCGCACCGGTGGATCAGGGCAGAAGGGCTGTGGGTGCGGCGGCCGAACGGGGGCGCCGCGACTGGTGACTGCCGGGGGGAGCGACGGCGATCAGCCCGGTGCCCTCGCCGAGGGTCAGCACCCGGCGGGCCGTGGCGCGGTCTTGCATCGGCAGTCAGCCGCCGGTGGCGAAGCCGGGGAAGAGCGTCATTCCCCCGTCGACGTAGAGCGTGGTGCCGACGACGTAGTCGAACAGGTCGGAGGCGAGGGCGACGACGGCGTTGGCGATGTCCCCCGGGTCGCCCACGCGGCGGTACGGGATCAGCCGCAGGAGATCGGCCTCGGCCTCGGGGCTTGACCAGGCGTCGCGGTTGATCGGCGTGCGGATCGCGCCGGGTGCAACCGCGTTGACTCTGATCCGCTGGGGGGCGAGCTCCTGGGCGAGGGTCTGCATCAACATGGCCACACCGCCTTTGGAAGAGGCGTAGTTCGCATGTCCCGACCACGGGATGATCTGGTGGACCGAGCTCATACAGATGATTTTCCCGGCTGCGCGGGACACCTCTTCCACCACGCCGCGCCGGACGAACTCCTTGGCGGCCTCCCGGGCGCACAGGAACTGGCCGGTCAGGTTGACGTCGATGACCTTCTGCCACTGGGCGAGCGTCATCTCCGTAATGGCCGCGTCCCGTTGGAGCCCCGCGTTGGCGACCATGATGTCGATGGTGCCGAACGCCTCGACCATCCGGGCGACCATGGCGACCACCTGGGCCTCGTCGGACACGTCGGCCTCGTGGGCGTAGGCACGGACCCCGAAGTCTTTGATCTGCGCCACAACCCTTTCGGCCTCGTCCGCCCCGGCGACGTAGTTCACGACAACGTCCGCTCCGGCCCGGCCCAGGGCGATGGCAGTCGCCAGGCCGATGCCCGAGTTGGCACCGGTCACCAGCGCCTTCTGGCCCCTGAGAAGTTGCGCGGACACGGTCCCGCGGTCTTCGTCGGCGCTACCTGCCACGATCTCTCCTCAGGCGGTTTCGAAGGGTGCGCCCGCCCACGCGACAAACGCCTACGGGAACAGGCGACGCACATGAGGAAGGGGGCCTCGGCCTGCCCACCGGGACGAGCGCACAGGAGCTGACGCAGACCTGCGCACCAGACGAAAGCACTCTGTGCCGCGGGCGGACGGATCGCCGCGCCATACAGCCGTGTTTCGGACGGGCACGTCACACGGTCGGGTTACGGGCTGCTTCGGCCCTTACCGGCTGTTCCTGCGGTCAAGGCCGGTCAGCCATGTCTGACGCAGGGCAATCGGACGATCCCCAGCCCACCATCCGGTATCAGAGGCAGCCTGCGGCTGAGGGCCGCGACGATGGCTTTCACGGCGTTCCTCCCTCACAGGCGATGCCCGCCCCTTTCCGGCCTGTGAACGATCGACCGCGCTGCGGGGCATCGGCGGGGAGTGGCGCCGGGGCAGCGCCCTGACCGTCCTTGGCCCCGTGCTCTCGAAACTGGGCCGAGACCGGCCGTGGTGTTGCGTCGTGGAACGAAGCACTGGACATCTTCGTGCGCTCGCACGCCCCGGAAGCCGGGGCGGTTCGCACGCTGCTCAGCGGGAGCGCCCCCGTCACACGTGCAGCGTCGCCCGAGGCGGGCACCGTACGAGCCCCCTCCGCGCGTCGATGAGCCACAGCCGCCGCCGGCAGCATCGACAGGTCGGCGGATGCCGGTGAGGGCGGTTGGGGGGGGTGGCCGGTCGGTCCGGGCCCACAAACACAAGGCTGACCAACTGAGCTTCGGCCGGAGCGGGAACGCCGCGTGAACCACGGCCTGTCGGACCTCTGGCGGATCAGGCCATCACGGACGAAACGGGGCGGAAGGCCGATCGGCCCGCCGCCCCGCTCCTCGGTCCTGTCGCCGAGCTGTGCTCGACGCCTGACAGGACCTTGCACAGTGACTAGTTGATCGCCTTGATCAGCTCGCCATTGGTGGTGTCACCGCTGAGCTCCCAGAAGAAGGTGCCCCCCAGCCCCTGCTGGTTCTTGTAGTTCATCTTGGTGGCGATGGTGGCCGGGGTGTCGTAGCTCCACCAGTTGGTGCCGCAGTGTGCGTACGCCGTACCGGCGATCGTGCCGGTGGCCGGGCAACTGGTCTTGAGGACCTTGTAGTCCTCGATGCCCGCTTCGTACGTGCCGGGGGCTGCTCCGGTGGCGGTGCCGCCGGGCGCGTCCTGGGTGACACCGGTCCAGCCGCGGCCGTAGAAGCCGATGCCGAGCAGCAGCTTCGAGGCCGGGACGCCCTGCGCCTTCAGCTTGTTGATGGCGGCCTCGCTGGTGAAGCCCTCCTTCGGGATGCCGCTGTAGGAGGTCAGAGGGGAGTGCGGGGCGGTCGGCCCTTGCGCGTCCCAGGCGCCGAAGAAGTCGTACGTCATGGGGTTGTACCAGTCGACGTACTTCGACGCGCCGCCGTAGTCGACGGCGTCGAGCTTGCCGCCGTCGGAGCCGTCGGCGGAGATCGCCGAGGTGACCAGGTTGTCCGCACCGAACTTGGAGCGCAGCGCGGCCAGCAGGTTGCCGTAGGCGTCACGTCCGCTGGTGTCGCAGGTCAGACCGCAGGCATTGGGGTACTCCCAGTCGATGTCGATGCCGTCGAAGACATCGGCCCAGCGGGGGTCCTCCACGAGGTTGTAGCAGGACTCGGCGAACGCGGCCGGGTTCTTCGCCGCCTCACCGAAGCCGCCGGACCAGGTCCAGCCGCCGAACGACCAGATGACCTTGAGGTTCGGGTGCAGCTTCTTCAGCTTGCGCAGCTGGTTGAAGTTGCCGCGCAGGTCCTGGTCCCAGGTGTCCGCCACGCCGTCGACCGACTGGTCGGCCGTGTACGCCTTGTCGTAGTCGGCGTACGAGTCGCCGATCGCGCACTTGCCGCCGGTCACATTGCCGAAGGCGTAGTTGATGTGCGTGAGTTTGTCGGCCGAGCCCGACGTCTCGATGTTCTTGACGTGGTAATTGCGCTGGTAGACACCCCAGTTGGTGAAGTATCCGACCACCTTGTCGCCGGACGCCGTGGGGGTGGCGTCGACGGCTGCAGGGGCTGGAGCCTGCGTGGCGGTGGGGGCCGCGCCGGCCGATGCGGTGCCCGCGGCACCCAGCAGGGTGGCGCCGAGGGCGGCGGTACAGGCGGCTGCGGCGAGCGCCCGGAGGCGGGCGCGGGGATTGTGCGGTCCGAACATCTTGTCTCCTCGTGGGGGAGGGAACTCGGTAGTGGGGGCGTGCTTTCGACCATCCCGTGTACTTGGCATGAACGCGGAAAGGCCGGTTCGGTGGAACCGTAGATGGACTAGACCAGTTGGGTCAATGGTTCGGACCAATTCCGGTGACCACCCGCTTCGCCGCCGAGTCGCTCCGTCACCCCGTGACGGATATCGTCCGATCGGGCATACTCAAGCCGCCACAGCCGCTGGCCAGCGACTCTCGAAATCCGGGAGAGCGGCATCGGTTGGGCAGCAGTGCTTCTCCGGGCCGCGCCCGGAAGCCCCCCGGCGGCGCCGCCCACACCCCGCGCGCGCGACCGTCGCAACGCCCGACAGGGAGGAGAGCGCCGTCATGACCGACCGTGCCCCGCAATTGGTGGAACGCCGTCTGCCCACCGAGGAGTCCAGGCAACTCGTCGCGCTCGTCCGCGACATCACCCAGCGAGAGATCGCGCCGCGGGCGGCCGAGGAGGAGGACGCCGGCCGGTTCCCGCGCGAAGTCTTCACTCTGCTTTCCGAGTCCGGACTGCTGGGACTGCCCTACGACTCCGCCCACGGCGGTGGTGACCAGCCGTACGAGGTCTACCTCCAGGTCCTCGAAGAGCTCGCGGCCGCCCGGCTCACCGTCGGTCTCGGTGTCAGCGTCCACTCCCTCGCCTGCCACGCGCTCGCCGGATACGGCACCAAGGAGCAGCAGGCCGAACACCTCCCGGCGATGCTGGGAGGTGGCCTGCTGGGCGCCTACTGCCTCTCCGAGCCCGCCTCGGGCTCGGATGCCGCCTCGCTCCGTACGAAGGCCGTACGGGACGGCGACGACTGGGTCATCACCGGCACCAAGGCATGGATCACCCACGGCGGCATCGCCGATTTCTACACGGTCCTGGCCCGCACCGGAGCCGAGGGCGCCCGCGGCATCACGGCCTTCCTGGTCCCCGGCGACGCCGATGGGCTGAACGCGGCCGCCCCCGAGAAGAAGATGGGCATGAAGGGCTCGCCCACCGCCCAGCTGAACTTCGACGGGGTACGGGTCGCCGACGCCCGCCGGATCGGCGAGGAGGGCCAGGGCTTCGCGATCGCCCTGTCCGCACTCGACTCCGGACGCCTGGGCATCGCCGCCTGTGCGATCGGCGTCGCCCAGGCCGCCCTGAACGAGGCCGTCGCCTACGCCACCGGGCGGGAGCAGTTCGGCCGGCCCATCGCGGACTTCCAGGGCCTGCGCTTCATGCTCGCCGACATGGCCACCCAGATCGAGGCGGGCCGGGCGCTCTACCTGGAGGCGGCCCGGCTGCGCGACGAGGGCAGGCCCTTCTCGCGCCAGGCGGCCATGGCCAAGCTGTTCTGCACGGATGCGGCCATGCGGGTGACCATCGACGCGGTCCAGGTGCTCGGCGGATACGGCTACACCCTCGACTTCCCCGTCGAGCGGCTGATGCGCGAGGCCAAGGTGCTGCAGATCGTCGAAGGCACCAATCAGATCCAGCGGATGGTCATCGCGCGCCACCTCGCGGGTCCTGAGACGCGCTGATCCGCAGCGGTCGCTCCGACCACACGGGCGTCGTCATGATCCGGTTCCACTCCTGGTCGTGGCGGCCCGGCAGGGTCCGTCCCGTGCCCTCCCAATGACGCAACAGGGACCGGTAGATGGGCGGATCGGTGGAGTGCGGCGCCGGTCGCGGCGTGGACCGGGGAGGCACGGGCTGCGGCACCGGCTGTGAACCGGGCTGCGGAACCGATTCTTCGGCGGTCGGAGCGGCGAGGCGGCGGCGACCGGGGCCGGCCGTTGAGTGCAGCAGGGTCATGCCCGGCCAACGGTGCGGGGCGGGCCCTGGTCACTGCCCGGCCGATTCGAGAGCCCGTTCGCCGGGTCCCCGGGCGGCGGAGTTCCATCGACAGCGGGCACCACGTCGGCCGGGCCGTCGTGGTGCAGCGCAGATGTGCCGGATGGGCCCGGATGCCCGGGCGTCCCGCGCGGGTGCGGGAAGGGCCCTCAGGCGGCGTCGCGCCGCATCTGCGGCACCTGCAGCGGGCGCGAGCCGGGGCCACCGGCATGCGAGAACGGCTGCATTCGCCAGTCGAGTCCCTGAGGGAGCGTCAACAGCAGGGCCGTCTCCTGCTCCTGGAGGTCGAGCGACTCGTCGGCGGGCCGCGTCTGGGACGCCGCGCGGCCGGTACCGGCGCAGACCGTCAGAACGAACGGATTCCACGGAGTCGGGCACAGCGCGTGCTCCGGCAGTACGTCCTCGTCCGCCAGCAGCGCGATCGGCTGCGCGCAGTCCGGGCAGATCACCCGGTACATCTCGAACATGTCGTACGCGTCGGGAGCGGTGTCCTCGACCGGATCAACTGGCTCCGGTTCGGTACGTCCGGTGAGCTTCAGGCTCTGCATGGGAAATTCCCCCCTCAGGTGGGCCGACAAGGCGCCACGGCCTCGACCACAGCAAGCACTTCCCGTCGCGCATCGGCCGTAACCACGAGGGGGTCGACTACCCATCCGTAAACCTGTGGCATTCGTCACATGCCCGCCGCAGGCGCCCTTCCGGAGCCCTCACCGCTGTGCCTGGAGGGACCTGGGGCAATAGGTTGATCCGTATGGAGGAGCTGGACCGACAGATCGTGGAGTTGCTCGTCAAGGACGGGCGGATGAGCTACACCGACCTGGGCAAGGCCACGGGCCTGTCCACCTCGGCGGTTCATCAGCGTGTCCGCAGGCTGGAGCAGCGCGGGGTGATCCGGGGCTATGCCGCGGTCGTCGACCCCGAGGCCGTCGGCCTGCCGCTCACCGCGTTCATCTCGGTGAAACCCTTCGACCCGAGCGCGCCGGACGACATCGCGGAGCGGCTGGCGGACGTCCCGGAGCTGGAGGCGTGCCACAGCGTCGCGGGTGACGAGAACTACATCCTCAAGGTGCGTGTCGCGACCCCGCTGGAGCTGGAACACCTGCTCACCCGGATCCGCTCGCTGGCCGGTGTCTCCACCCGGACCACCGTCGTACTCTCCACGCCGTACGAGGCCCGGCCCCCGCAGATCTGAGGGGGCCGCGGAACGCGCGGGTCCGGGCAGGCGCGAGACTGGTCCCATGACCGAGAGCACCGCCCCCCAGAGCGAACACCGCACCGTGCTGCTGCGCGGTGGAGACGTCCACAGCCCCGCCGACCCCTTCGCCACCGCCATGGTGGTCGAACGCGGCCATGTTGCCTGGGTGGGCTCGGAGGGGGCCGCCGACGCCTTCGCGAGCGGCGTCGATGAAGTTGTCGACCTGGAAGGTGCGCTGGTCACCCCAGCGTTCACCGACGCACACGTCCACACCACATCGACCGGCCTGGCGCTCACCGGCCTCGACCTCTCCGGTGCCCGGACCCTCGACGAGGCGCTCGGTCTCCTGCGCGCGTACGTGGCGGCGCACCCCGCGGACCGGGTCGTCCTCGGCCACGGCTGGGACACCACACGCTGGCCGGAGCAACGCCCGCCGTCGCGCGGCGAGCTCGACGCGGCCGCCGGCGGACGGCCGGTGTACCTGCCCCGTATCGATGTGCACTCCGCGGTCGTCACCACCGCCCTGCTCGATCTGGTCCCGGGCGTCACCGAACTGACCGGGTACCACCCCGACGCCCCGCTGACCGGCGCCGCCCACCACGCGGTACGCTCCGCGGCCCACGGCGCCGTCTCGCCGCAGCAGCGCGCCGACGCCCGGCGCGCCGCTCTGCGCCACGCCGCGTCGCTCGGCATCGGCACCGTCCACGAGTGCGGCGGCCCGGACATCTCCGACGAGGAGGACTTCGTCGCGCTGCTCAAGCTCGCCGCGACGGAGAGCGGACCACGGGTCTTCGGCTACTGGGCCGAGCAGGTCGGCGACGAGAAGGACGCCCGCCGCATCCGGGAACTCGGTGCGATCGGCGCCGCCGGCGACCTCTTCGTCGACGGCTCGCTCGGCTCGCACACCGCCTGCCTGCACGAGCCGTACGCCGACGGTCCGGCCGGACACACGGGCACCGCCCACCTGGACGCGGCGCGGATCGCCGCCCATGTGACCGCCTGCACCGAAGCCGGGCTGCAGGCCGGCTTCCACGCCATCGGCGACGCGGCGGTCTCCGCCGTGGTGGAGGGCGTCCGGGCCGCCTCCGAGACGCTCGGCCTGGCCCGGATCCGGGCCGCCCGGCACCGTATCGAGCATGCCGAGATGCTCACCCCCGAGACCGTCGCCGCCTTCGCGGAACTGGGTCTGACCGCTTCCGTGCAGCCTGCCTTCGACGCGGCCTGGGGCGGCAAGGAGGGCATGTACGCGCAGCGGCTCGGCGCCGAGCGGGCCAGGACCCTCAACCCGTATGCGGCGCTCCTGCGGGCCGGTGTGCCCCTGGCCTTCGGCTCGGACAGCCCCGTGACCCCGCTGGACCCGTGGGGGACCGTACGGGCCGCCGCCTTCCATCGCACGCCCGAACACCGGATCTCTGTGCGAGCCGGCTTCACCGCCCACACCAGGGGTGGCTGGCGGGCCGTCGGCCGCGACGACGCGGGGATCCTCGTACCCGGCGCCCCGGCCGACTATGCGGTCTGGCGCACCGCTGACCTGGTGGTCCAGGCACCGGACGACCGGGTCGCCCGCTGGTCGACCGACCCAAGATCGGGAACGCCTGGCCTGCCGGACCTCACCCCGGGCGTCGAGCTCCCGGTATGCCTGAGCACCGCGATCTTCGGACAAAATGTCTACGTACGACCGAACGAGTGACGTCCGGACATTTCGTACCGCCGATCGAAGACGTCCCCGCTCCGCCGCGACCTGCGGATCTTCGCTACTGACCAGGCAAGTTCTATAAAAATTGCAGGTCAGACAGCTATTGACAGAACGCGCCCACCGGCCGGTAGGTTCGGCCGAGTCCACCACAGGACGTCCGACCGGTTAAACCTCCACGCAGTCGTCGAACGCCGCTGGGTCATGGGGTGGTGTGCCGCACCGGCGCACCACCACTGACAGCCAGGTTCAGCGCCCGCGCCTCGGGGGCGAGGGAAGGTTTCAGCCGGACGGTAGGTGCGACCCGGGTGGGGCCCGGACGTTCAGTAGACAACGGCTCTAGGTCGACCCGCAGCCAGCGGGTCCCAGGTCGGCCCGAAGGGCGCTGGGCCCCCATCCGTAGTTCCCGTCGGTTCCCGTCAGGGGGTCTGTCCGTACTTCCCTCCTTCTGTCCGTGGCGGTGTCCGCTCCCGCCCGACCGCGTCGGTATCGGCCCCCGCCCGCTGGATATGGTGTGCACCTGCGTACGGACTTAAGGGGCAGTAAGTGAACGACGGCGGTCAGAGGCGATACGGCCCGCTCGGCAGAACCTTGGTGATCATTCCGACCTACAACGAGGTCGAGAACATCAAGCCGATCGTGAGCCGGGTGCGCGCCGCTGTGCCGGAAGCCGACATCCTTGTCGCCGACGACAACAGCCCCGACGGCACCGGCAAGATCGCCGACGAGCTCGCCTCGGCCGATGACCAGGTCCAGGTGCTGCACCGCAAGGGCAAGGAAGGGCTGGGCGCGGCCTACCTCGCGGGCTTCCGCTGGGGCATCGAGCACGGTTACGGCGTGCTCGTGGAGATGGATGCCGACGGCTCCCACCAGCCCGAGGAACTGCCCCGTCTGCTCACCGCGCTCAAGGGTGCCGACCTGGTGCTCGGTTCCCGCTGGGTGCCGGGCGGGCGGGTGGTCAACTGGCCCAAGTCCCGGGAGATGATCTCCCGCGGCGGCAGTACGTACTCCCGGCTCCTCCTCGGCCTGCGGACCAGGGACGTCACGGGCGGCTACCGGGCCTTCCGCGCCGAGACCCTGGAGGGCATCGGCCTCGACCGGGTCGCCTCGCAGGGCTACTGCTTCCAGGTCGACCTGGCCCGTCGCGCCATCGACGCCGGGTATCACGTCGTCGAGGTCCCGATCACCTTCGTGGACCGCGAGATCGGCGACTCGAAGATGAGCCGCGACATCCTGGTCGAGGCGCTCTGGCGGGTCACCTCCTGGGGTGTCACCTCCCGTACGAACAGGGTCCTCGGCCGCAAGGCGACCTGAGTCACCGAAGGCGGCGGGCGCCGGTCCGGCCGCTCGTGATCACCCCCATACGTCGATCGGACGCTCGTACGGGCACACTGGGGAGCATGACGACCGGCACACCGCCCCCGACCGCCCCCAGGCGCTCACGCGCCCGAACCTTCGTCCCCCTCGCCATCGCCGCCTGGGCGGTGCTGGAGATCTGGCTGCTCACCGTCGTGGCCGACACGGCGGGCGGGTTCACCGTGCTGCTGCTCCTGGTGGCGGGGATCGTGCTCGGGGCCGCGGTGATGAAGCGGGCCGGCCGCCGGGCCTTCCGCAATCTCACCGAGACGCTCCAGCAGATGCCGGGGCAGCCCGGTGCCGCCGCTCCGCAGGCCGCACCCGCGGGCAGCAAGGGCAACGGCTTCCTGATGCTGGCCGGGCTGCTGCTGATGATCCCGGGGATCATCTCGGACGTGGCGGGGCTTCTGCTGCTCGTGCCGTCGGTCCGTTCGATGATGGGCCGGTACGCGGAGCGGTCGCTGGAGCGCCGCATGCGCGCCGCGAACCCCGGCAGCCTCTCCGGCGCCTTCCAGCAGGCCCGCATTCACCGGCCGGACGGAAAGATCGTGCAGGGTGAGGTCATCCGCCAGGACGGCACAGGGCCGGGCTCCCGCCCCGACGAGGGCCCCCGGCCGCCGCTGACCCCCTGATACCGGACCGTGACGCGACAGAGCCGCGGGCTGTGGCACACGCTCGGTGTGTCACAGCCCGCGGCTCTGTCGTATTGCGGTGTTACGCGGTCAGGCAGACTTCCTGCTGTCCCGCGGATGCACGGCGATGTTCATGGCTCCGGAGCGCAGAACCGCCAGCCTCTCGGCCAGCACCTCCTCCAGCTCCTCGCGTGTGCGTCGCTCCATGAGCATGTCCCAGTGCGTACGCGCAGGCTTGCCCTTCTTCTCCTCGGGGCCATCCCCGTCCACCAGGAGTGCCATGGCGCCGCACGCCTTGCACTCCCACTCCGGCGGAATTTCCGCCTCTACCGAGAACGGCATCTCAAATCGATGTCCGTTCTGGCATGCGTACTCCACCGCCTGGCGCGGGGCCAGATCGATGCCGCGGTCCGTCTCGTAGCTGGTAACCACGAGTCGCGTGCCGCGGAGAGCTCGCTCACTCATGAATCGTGCCTCCCGGGCTTGTCGCCCACAGGACAGGTGTCGCTGTCGTCGTCATCCGGTCAACGTCCGGTCGGCGGTAAAGATTCCCGTTGCCGGTCATGCGTCGCCCGTCGTGCCGCTGCTCTATCAGGGTTGGGATACCCGCCAATGCCCGGTTTGTCACATCTGGCAGAAGTTGTCACCCAACGGTTTGGCTTCTTCCGCTCGCAGTAACGGTCCTCCGGGCAGGCCAAAGGCGTACACTACCGGCCTTTCACTTCAACGTCTAAATCCGCTCCGGAACGGGATTCCCCGCAGCCGCCACGGCCTGTCGGATCGGCACCCTCGCGAGCAGTACGGAACCGACCACGAAGAAGATCACCAACGAGATGATCGCATCCCGATAGCTCCCGGTCAGCTGATACGCGAGACCGAACACCAGTGGCCCCAGCCAGCTCAGTCCGCGGTCGCTCATCTCGTACGCGGAGAAGTACTCGGCCTCCTTGCCGTGCGGCACCAGATGGGAGAACAGCGAGCGCGACAGCGCCTGGCTGCCGCCGAGCACCAGACCGATCGCCGAGGCCAGCACGTAGAAGAAGACCGGCGAGTCGGCGGGCAGGAAGTAGCCGGCGACGAGAATCAGCGTCCAGACGACGAGTGAGCCCAGGATCGTGCGCTTCGCGCCGTACACCCGCGCCAGCCGGCCCATTCCCAGCGCTCCGGCCACCGCGAGCACCTGCACCAGCAGCACGGCCGTGATCAGCGTCGTCTGGTCGAGGCCCAGCTCCTCGGAGCCGTACACCGAGGCCTGGGAGATCACCGTCTGCACGCCGTCGTTGTAGACGAGGTACGCCAGCAGGAAGGAGAGCGTCAGTGGATGGCGGCGCATGTCGCGCAGGGTGGCCGTCAGCTGCCGCCACCCCGAGCCGACCGCCCCCTCGCCGCCCGGCGTCACGCGCCGGTCGCGCAGCCGTCGCAGTGGTATGACGGTGAAGGCGCCCCACCAGACACCGGCCGATGCGAGACAGATTCTCACCGCGTCGGACTCGGAGAGGCCGAAGGAGTCGTGGCCCGTGTACAGGACCAGATTCAGGATGAGGACGAGCGCACCCGAGGTGTATCCGAACGCCCAGCCGCGCGAGGAGACCGCGTCCCGCTCGTCCGGTCCGGCGATCTGGGGCAGATAGGCGTTGTAGAGCACCATCGACACCGAGATCGAGGCGTTCGCCACGATCAGCAGGAACGCGCCCAGCAGATAGCGGTGGCCGTCCAGGAAGAACATGCCGGTGGTCGCGGCGGCCCCCACGTAGGCGGCGGCCGCCAGCAGCGGCTTCTTCCGCCCCGTACGGTCCGCGGCGGCGCCCACGACCGGCATGACGATCACCGCGACCACGACGGACACGGAAACCGCGTAGGCGAACAGCGATCCTGCACGCACCGGTATGCCGAGCGGGTGCACGAAACCGTCGGCGTCGGCGGCCGCCTTGGCGACCGACGTCAGATAGGGGCCGAGGAATACCGTCAGGACGCTCGTCGAGTAGACGGAGCAGGCGAAGTCGTAGAAATACCAGCCGCGTTGTTCACGTCTGCGGCTCGCGGCGTCGGCGGAACCCGTCGTGAGTCCAGTCGGCTCAGCGGTCTCGGCGCTCAAACCGCACCCCCTCGTCTCTCCCCGTGGAGACCTCGCACGGCAGGCGTCAGGCCCAGGCCCCCCGCTCGCTCAGCACCGTACGCAGCGTCTCGATGTGATCGGTCATGATGCCATCCACACCGAGATCGAGGAGCGCTGCCATCCGCTCGGGTTCGTTCACCGTCCAGACGTGCACCTGGAGTCCGCGTGCGTGTGCCTCGCGTACGAAGCGCCGGTCGACCACCCGGACGCCGTTCTGGCTCTCCGGTACCTGCGCGCACACCGCGCCGGCCCGCAGCGCCGCCGGAATTCCGTACGAGCGCAGCCGCAGGCCCAGCACGCCGCGGACGCCGTAGGAGGTGGCGAGCCGGGGCCCGGCAAGACGGTGGGCCCTGGCGACCCGGGTCTCCGAGAACGAGCCGACGCACACCCGGTCCCAGGCATCCGCCCGGCGGATCAGATCGACCAGCGGGACCAGGGCGGACTCGGCCTTGAGGTCGACGTTCCAGCGGGCTCCGGGAAACGTCTCCAGCAGTTCCTCGAACAGCGGCAGCGGCTCCCGGCCCGCCACTCTGGCCTGCCGCACCTCGCTCCATGCCAGTTCGGCTATCCGGCCCCGGGCGTCCGTCACCCGGTCCAGAGTGGCGTCGTGGAAGGCCACCAGACGGCCGTCCGCCGTGGTGTGCACATCGGTCTCGAAGTAGCGGTACCCGGCATCGGCGGCCCGGCGGAACGCGGCCGTGGTGTTCTCGATCCCGTCCGCGGCACCGCCTCGATGGGCGAAGGGGATTGTCGCGGGATGGTCCAGATAGGGGTGGCGTACGGAAGTCACTGCGGCAGTATGGCCTGCTCCGTTGTCCGGGCGGTGACGGTGGTGTCGACGCCGTCCGACTCGGATGCGACGGCCGCCTCGTCACCGGACCCGGCGGCGGCCGCCGCCGGCTTCCCGTCGATTGCGAAGAAGCGCAGGAAGAACTGGGCGAGCGGGCCGATTCCCAGTGCGTAGAGCACCGTGCCCGCGCCGAGCGAGCCGCCGAGCACGAAGCCGGTCACCACGACCGCCACCTCGATCAGCGTGCGGACGAGCCGGATGGAGCGGCCGGTACGCAGATGCAGACCGGTCATGAGCCCGTCTCGCGGTCCCGGGCCGAACTGCGCCGCGATGTACAGACCCGTCGCGACACCGTTGACCACGACACCGGCGACCATCACGGCGATCTGCGCGGCGAGGCCGTGCACATCGGGCACGAGGGCCAGCGTGCCGTCCATGGCGATGCCGATGGCGAAGACATTGGAGACGGTGCCGAGGCCGGGACGCTGCCTGATCGGTATCCACAGCAGCAGAACGGCGGCGCCGACGATGATCGAGACGACCCCGATGGACAGGCCGGTGCGCTCGGCGAGTCCCTGGTGCAGCACTCCCCAGGGTTCGAGGCCGAGACCGGCGCGGACCAGGAGCGCCGAGCTCGCCCCGTACAGCGCAAGGCCGACGTACAGCTGAATCAGCCTTCGAGTGAGGTGTGCCCCGCGAGGGACAGGTGTGATGGACAAGAAGTGCCCCCTGGAGTGGTGGTAGTGGACTGCCGCATGTCACTCTGTGGCAGGGGATTGGCCGCCAACTATGGCCAATCCGAGGAAGGTGGACTGATTTTCATGGCGCAGTGGACTTCGGCAGTCGGTGCGGCACAGCTCGCCCGGCAGCTCCAGGCACAACAGCCCCGGCCCGCCGGACCGGGTGCCCGCAGGCCGCCCGCCTATCGCGCGCTGGCCGACGGAGTCCGTCTGCTCGTCCTGGAAGGCCGGGTGCCGGTGGCCGCCCGGCTCCCCGCCGAGCGTGAACTGGCGCTCGCCCTGTCCGTCAGCCGCACCACCGTCGCCGCCGCGTACGAGGCCCTGCGGACCGAGGGGTTCCTGGAGTCCCGCCGGGGTGCCGGCAGCTGGACCGCCGTGCCCGCGGGCAATCCGCTGCCCGCACGCGGTCTGGAACCGCTTCCCCCGGAGTCGCTCGGTTCGATGATCGACCTGGGCTGCGCCTCGCTGCCCGCCCCCGAACCGTGGCTGACCCGGGCGGTCCAGGGCGCCCTGGAGGAGCTGGCACCGTACGCACACACCCACGGCGACTACCCGGCAGGTCTGCCCGCGCTGCGGCAGATGATCGCCGACCGCTACACCGAGCGCGGCATCCCGACCATGCCCGAACAGATCATGGTCACCACCGGGGCGATGGGCGCGATCGATGCGATCTGTCACCTCTTCGCAGGACGCGGCGAAAGGATCGCGGTGGAGTCCCCGAGCTACGCCAACATCCTGCAGCTCATGCGGGAGGCGGGCGCCCGGCTGGTGCCGGTGGCGATGGAGGAGGGGCTCGGCGGCTGGGACATGAACCGGTGGCGGCAGGTGCTGCGGGACGCGGCGCCGCGGCTCGCCTACGTCGTCGCCGACTTCCACAACCCCACCGGTGCGCTGGCCGACGAGGACCGGCGACGTGCCCTGGTGGAAGCCGCCCGCTCCGCCGGTACGGTCCTGGTCGTCGACGAGACCATGAACGAGCTGCATCTCGACGCCGATGTGCAGATGCCGCGCCGGGTCTGCGCCTTCGATCCGGCGGGCTCCACCGTGCTCACCGTCGGATCGGCGAGCAAGGCCTTCTGGGCCGGCATGCGGATCGGCTGGGTGCGCGCCGCCCCGGATGTGATCCGCAGCCTGGTGGCCGCCCGCGCCTACGCCGACATGGGGACACCCGTCCTTGAGCAGCTCGCCGTCAACTGGCTGATGCGTACCGGCGGCTGGGAGCAGGCCGTGCAGGTCCGGCGCGAACAGGCGCGGGAGAACCGGGACTCGCTCGTCGCCGCGGTGCGCCGGGAGCTGCCGGACTGGGAGTTCTCGGTTCCGCGCGGTGGTCTGACCCTCTGGGTGCGAACCGGCGGCCTCTCCGGCTCCCGGCTTGCTGTGGCCGGGGAGCGGGTCGGCATACGCGTTCCCTCCGGCCCCCGGTTCGGTGTCGACGGCGCCTTCGAGGGGTACGTACGGCTGCCGTTCACGGTCGCCGGGCCGGTCGCGGACGAGGCGGCGGTACGGCTCGCGGCAGCGGCGCAGCTGGTGGTTTCGGGGGCGGGCGCGGGGGTGGAGGCGCCGCGGACGTTCGTCGCCTGATCGACAGGGCTGCTCAGGGGG
>NZ_JBHVWS010000052.1:42935-63859 GCF_042882185.1 Streptomyces sp. NPDC058239 | reverse complement strand
GAGCCGGGCCTCTCGGCGGCTGTGCTCGGATCAGGGATCAGCGCTTGGCGCGCGAAGCGGCGCGGCCGCGCTCCTTCTGGTCCAGGACGACCTTGCGGATACGCACGGTCTCCGGGGTCACCTCGATGCACTCGTCCTCGCGGCAGAACTCGAGGGACTGCTCCAGGGAGAGCTTGCGGGCCGGGACCACGTTCTCCGTGGTGTCCGCGGAAGCCGCACGCATGTTGGTGAGCTTCTTCTCCTTGGTGATGTTCACGTCCATGTCGTCGGCGCGGGAGTTCTCGCCGACGATCATGCCCTCGTAGACCTCGGTGCCGGCCTCGGTGAAGATGACACCGCGCTCCTGGAGGTTGACCATGGCGAACGGGGTCACCGAACCCGAGCGGTCCGCGACCAGCGAGCCGTTGTGACGGGTGCGCAGCTCGCCGAACCACGGCTCGTGGCCCTCGAAGATGGAGTGCGCGATGCCGGTACCGCGGGTCTGCGTCAGGAACTCCGTACGGAAGCCGATGAGGCCGCGGGACGGGACGATCCACTCCATGCGGACCCAGCCCGAACCGTGGTTCGTCATCGTCTCCATGCGGCCCTTGCGGGTCGCCATCAGCTGCGTGATCGCACCGAGGTGCTCCTCGGGGGAGTCGATCGTCATGCGCTCGATCGGCTCGTGCGTCTTGCCGTCGACCTGCTTGGTGACGACCTCCGGCTTGCCGACCGTGAGCTCGAAGCCCTCACGGCGCATCTGCTCGACGAGGATGGCCAGCGCGAGCTCACCACGGCCCTGGACCTCCCAGGCGTCGGGGCGCTCGGTGTCCAGGACGCGGAGCGAGACGTTACCGATCAGCTCGCGGTCGAGACGGTCCTTCACCTGGCGGGCGGTGACCTTGTGGCCCTTGCCGCCCTTGCCGACGAGCGGCGAGGTGTTCGTGCCGATGGTCATCGAGATGGCCGGCTCGTCGACCGTGATCAGCGGCAGCGCGATCGGGTTCTCGGGGTCGGCCAGGGTCTCGCCGATCATGATGTCCGGGATACCGGCGATGGCGCAGATGTCGCCCGGGCCCGCCTTCTCGGCCGGCTTGCGGGTGAGCGCCTCGGTCATCAGCAGCTCGGTGATGCGGACGCTGGACATCGTGCCGTCGCGCTTGATCCAGGTGACGGTCTGGCCCTTGCGCAGCTCGCCCTGCTCGACGCGGCAGAGCGCGATACGGCCGAGGAAGTTGTCGGCGTCCAGGTTGGTGACGTGGGCCTGCAGCGGGGCCTCGTCGTCGTACTCCGGGGCCGGGACGTGCGACAGGATCGTGTTGAAGAACGGCTCCAGGTTCTCGCTGTCGGCCGGGACGGTGCCGTCCTCCGGCTTGGTCAGCGAGGCGACGCCGTCACGGGCGCAGGCGTAGACGATCGGGAACTCGATCTGGTCCTCGTCCGCGTCCAGGTCCAGGAACAGGTCGTACGTCTCGTCGACGACCTCGGCGATCCGGGAGTCGGGGCGGTCCGTCTTGTTGATGCAGAGGATGACCGGCATCTTCGCGGCGAGCGCCTTGCGCAGCACGAAGCGGGTCTGCGGGAGCGGGCCCTCGGAGGCATCGACGAGCAGCACGACCGCGTCCACCATCGACAGACCGCGCTCGACCTCGCCGCCGAAGTCGGCGTGGCCGGGGGTGTCGATGATGTTGATCGTGATCGGGTCCCCGCCGTCCTTGGGGTGATACTTCACCGCCGTGTTCTTGGCGAGGATCGTGATGCCCTTCTCACGCTCCAGGTCGTTCGAGTCCATCATGCGGTCGTCGAGGTGCTCGGCGGCGTGCGCGGCGAAGGCGCCGGCCTGCTTGAGCATGGCGTCGACCAGCGTGGTCTTGCCGTGGTCGACGTGGGCGACGATGGCTACGTTACGGATGTCGTGGCGCGTGGGCATGGGTGGCTTGCGCTTCTCTCGGATCGTGGGATCAGGCGTCTCAGTCGCTCTCGGGTCCTCGTACGCCCGCCGGGCGGACGCGCCACGGCTACCCCCCATGGTACGGGGCTGGCGCGTCCCGGGCTTCCCGGCCCGATCCGCGAGACCGGTCTTAAGCCACTCTTCAACCGATATTCGGCCGGTATTACCTCAGTATCGGGGCTGTGCCAGGTGGGTGTGCGTGGCAGGAGGAGGGGATGCGGAGGGATCCGTGGGGAGATCCGTGGGGGCTCCGCAAGGCCCCGTGGGGGGCGTGTGGGGGGGCGGGCAGCTCGGGTCCGGTCGAAACACGAGCTTGCCCGCCGGAGCCCCGGCGGGCAAGGAATTTGAGCCAGTTCTGAGCTTCCGGCGCCGTTCTGACCTGCTACTTCTTCTTGTTTGCCGGAGCTCCGGCGGGCTGCGGCTTCTTGAAACCGATGTCCTGGTAGTGGGGTACGCCGAAGCCGAAGGCGCCGACGTTCGCCAGCTTTCTGTCGGTCGCCACGAGCTGTGGACGCTGATAAAGCGGAATCGATCCAGCGGCGGCCCAGATCCGGGCGTCCGCCTGTTTCATCAGATCCCGGGCGGTCCCCTCGTCGAGCTCCGAGACCGCCTGCTCGAAGAGCTGGTCGATGTGGTCCGTACCGACGCGGGTGTAGTTCTGCTCGACGAGCAGGGAGCCGTCGGTGGCCGGCACCGGCTTGGCGAAGATCGGGCGGTCGTCGGTCGCCGGGTAGGCGGTGGCGGGCCAGGAGTACAGCGCCAGGTCGTAGTCGCCGGCAGCGATGTGGTCCTGGAAGTAGCTGTCGTCGGAGACCTTGGTGATGGCCGTACTGATGCCGATCGAGTCGAGCATCGCCGCGATCTTGTCCCCGACGGCGCGCAGCGGCTCCGACCCGGGACCGGCCGGCAGGACGAAGCGCAGGCTCAGCGCCTTGCCGTCCTTGCCGAGCGGGCCGCGGCGCGCGTCGGGGGCCTGGGCGGGGGCCGCCGTGCCCGCGGGGGCGTACGCACCGGCGGCGCCGCCCGGCCGCCGGTCCTGGGCGGCGACCTCGGAGGGGACGTTCTCGGTGGTGCCCGTCTCGGTCAGGTATCCGGCCTGGCGCAGCAGAGCGGCGCTGTGGAACGCGGCGGCGGTGGCGGGGGCGAGGACCTGGGGGGCGTTGCCGGCTCCGTCGCCGGCGCCGGGCTTGTTGTCGTCGCCGACGACGGCCTGTACATCGTCGGCGGCGTGCTCGCGCCCGGGAGCGGCGTTGTCGGCCTTGCCGTCGTCGGCCTTGGCGCCGGCGCTGCTGCCGGTCCTGCCGGGCTTCTCGGACGAGGCCGCCTTGTCGCCCTTCCCGGCGGTGGTGTCCTTCTCCTTCTTGCCCTTCTTCTCGACCTCGCTGCCCGCCTTGGCGCCGTCCGGCTTCTTGATCGCACCCTCCCGCGTCCAGCCCGCGTCGGCCAGCAGCGCCTGCGCCTCCTCGGTGTCCTGGCCGCCGAGTGCGCCGCTGTTGTCCTTGTACGCCGGCTGTCCGGCCAGGGCCAGGTGGCTGCCGAGCGGTGTGGCGGGCAGGCCGAGCGGTTTGAGCACGGTGTCGACCAGTTCCTGGCGGTTCAGGGCCCGGGCGACGGCCCTGCGCACCCGCTCGTCGGCGAGCGGCCCGGACTCGCCGTTCAGTGCGAGCTGGGTGTAGGCAGGCTCCAGCGACTTGCGGACCGCATACGCGCGCAGCTTGCCCTGCTCGGCGGCGTACGCCTCGGCGGCTGCCCGGTTCTTCTCCCTGGCCGCCTGGGCGGCCGCCGCCACCTCTTCGTCCGAACCGTGCGCCTCGGCCCAGGAGCGCAGTGCGGCGGCCGGGCCGGTCCCGGACCCGGAACCGGAACCGGGGCCCTGGGCGAGCGGCTGTCCGTTGCCGCCCTTGTCGTCGGCAGCCTGCACGATCCGGTGCGCGGCTGCGGCGTCGATGTCGGCGACGTCGACCTTCCCCTCGGTCAGGGCCTCGGTGCGGTCCTGCGGCTTGACTGCCCGGAAGACCAGCGAGTCGAGCTTGGCCCGGCCGCCCCACCAGCGCGGATTGCGGACCAGGGTGACCTCGCCCTTCGCCGTGTCCACGCTGCCCAGCAGAAACGGTCCCGCAGTGGCCTTGAGAGTGGTCCGCGCACCGTCGTTGAAGGCGTCGGGGGAGCCCGTCACCTCCTTCGGGTACAGCGGGGAGAAGAGCGAGCGCCAGTCCGCGTACGGCTTGGCGAACGTGACCCGGACCTCCTGGTCGTCGGCGCCGCGCTCGATCTTCTCGATCCGCTCGTAGCCGGCGTTGCGGGCGGTCCAGAAGGCCGAGTCCTTGCCGTTCAGCGCCCGCCACTGGGCCACGAAGTCGGACGCCCCGATGTCCCGGCCGTCGCTCCACACCGCCTGCGGGTTGATCCGGTAGAGCACCACCTGCTTGGGCTCGCGCTCGACCACCTTCGCGGACTCCAGATAGTCCGGGTCCAGCTGCGGCCTGCCCTTGGCGTCCAGCGGGAAGAGCGTCGGCAGCACGGCGCCCGTGATGCGGGTCGTGGAGCTGTTCGCGTCGGCCTGGAAGGCGTTGAGGGTGGTGGGCACCGCGTCGATCGCCCAGTTGACCGTGCCCCCTGCGGCGACCAGGTTCCGGGCCGCGACCGCGATGTCCTGGGGGACGACGGCCGCGGTGGAGCCGCCGCCGTCGTCGGAGCTGCAGCCGGCCAGCACGGGGAGCGTCAGCACACCCGTCGTGAGGAGCGCGAGCGAGCGGCGCTTTCGGGCCGTCCCCCGCGGGACGCCGACGTGGGACATGGCTGATACCTCCGGGGCCGGCCCGGCCCACCCGCACGCGAATGGGCCGGATTGTGCGTTTCTGGTGGCATTTGCAGTTGATCACACTGGTTCCGTCCGTCCACTGAAGGCGCCCCCGCGCGAGAGGCGGCGCAGACACGGCGTCAACGCCCTCGAACCTCACCCGTGCGGCGGAACACCCCGCGAGACCGGGAAGGCACGCACCCTTCACAACCGGGGTGTGACGCGCGACACTCTCAGGCGCATGAACATGACCACCCGCAACTGCGGAAGTGAGAGCAAGTCATGTCACTGCACGAAGAATTGACGGCGATTCAGCACTGCCTCGACGACCTGGTCCGCAACGTCGGCCGGCTGGAGCGGAGCCTTGCGCTGCTGCGCGAGGCGGAAGCCGGGCCGGCGCCGCTCGAAGCCGCCGGTCGCACCGAACCCGTCGACGGCGTCATCACGATCAGCGAAGCGCCGTACGACGCCACCCTGTGGACGGACTCGGACGACGAAGGTCTGGGCGTCCGGGGCCGGCACGCCCCCTAGGAGAGCTCCTTGGCCACCGGTACGGAACCAGGTACGGAACCACCTCGACCGATTACGGCGGCGCCACGGACGACAGGCGTCCACCACGCCACCCGGGCCGCCATCGCCGCCCGCCATCTGCGCACCGACCGCTGGTGGCTGGCGCCGGCTCTGACGGCCGGCGGGCTGCTCGCCTTCATCGTCTACTCGACGTGGCGGGCCTTCTCGAACGCCGACTACTACGCCGCCCCCTATGTGTCGCCGTTCTACTCGCCCTGTCTGGCGGAGAACTGCGCCCCCATGCGGCACGGCCCGAACTGGGAACTCTTCGGCAGTTGGTGGGGCCTCTCCCCCGCGCTGCTGATCCTGATCTTCCCGCTCGGCTTCCGGCTGACCTGCTACTACTACCGCAAGGCCTACTACCGGGGCTTCTGGGCATCGCCCCCGGCCTGCGCGGTCGCCGAGCCGCACACGAAATACACCGGCGAGACCCGCTTCCCGCTGATCATGCAGAACATCCACCGGTACTTCTTCTACGCCGCGGTGCCGGTCGCCGGGATCCTCACGTACGACACCGTGCTCTCCTTCCGCGACGAGCACTACGCCTGGGGCCACATGGGTCTCGGCTCGCTGATCTTCCTGGCGAACATCACCCTGATCTGGGCGTACACGCTGTCCTGCCACTCCTGCCGCCACATCATCGGCGGCCGGCTGCGGCACTTCTCCAAGCACCCCGTGCGCTACCGGCTGTGGGGCTGGGCGGGCCGGCTCAACGCCCGGCACATGCTGCTCGCCTGGGCCTCGCTGATCAGCGTGGCGCTCGCCGACTTCTACGTCTATCTCGTCGCCTCCGGCGCCTTCGACGATCCGAGGTTTTTCTGAATGACAGAGCTCGAACGGCAGCAGTGGGACGTCGTCGTGGTCGGTGCCGGAGGCGCCGGGCTGCGCGCGGCCATCGAGGCGCGCGAGCGCGGGGCCCGTACCGCGGTCATCTGCAAATCGCTCTTCGGCAAGGCGCACACGGTCATGGCGGAGGGCGGAATCGCCGCGTCCATGGGCAATGTGAACTCCGGGGACAACTGGCAGGTGCACTTCCGCGACACCATGCGCGGCGGGAAGTTCCTCAACCAGTGGCGGATGGCTGAGCTGCACGCCAAGGAGGCGCCCGACCGGGTCTGGGAGCTGGAGACCTGGGGCGCGCTCTTCGACCGTACGCCGGACGGAAAGATCTCCCAGCGCAACTTCGGCGGCCATGAGTACCCGCGCCTCGCGCACGTCGGGGACCGTACCGGCCTCGAACTGATCCGGACCCTCCAGCAGAAGATCGTCTCGCTGCAACAGGAGGACTACCGCGAACACGGCGACTACGAAGCCCGGTTGAAGGTCTTCCAGGAGTGCACCGTCACCCGCGTCCTCAAGGATGGGCAACGGGTCTCCGGCACCTTCTGCTACGAGCGCGAGTCCGGCCGCTTCTTCGTGCTCGAAGCCCCCGCGGTCGTCCTCGCCACCGGCGGCATCGGCAAGTCCTTCAAGGTGACGTCGAACTCCTGGGAGTACACCGGCGACGGCCACGCCCTCGCGCTGCTGGCGGGCGCACCCCTGCTGAACATGGAGTTCGTGCAGTTCCACCCGACCGGCATGGTCTGGCCCCCGTCGGTGAAGGGGATTCTCGTCACCGAATCGGTGCGCGGCGACGGCGGGGTACTGCGCAACTCCGAGGGCAAGCGGTTCATGTTCGACTACGTCCCCGATGTGTTCAAGGAGAAGTACGCACAGTCGGAGGAGGAGGGCGACCGCTGGTACGAGGACCCGGACCACAACCGCCGCCCGCCCGAGCTGCTGCCGCGCGACGAGGTCGCCCGCGCCATCAACTCCGAGGTGAAGGCGGGCCGCGGCTCGCCGCACGGCGGGGTGTTCCTGGATGTGTCGACCCGGATGCCCGCGGACACGATCCGGCGGCGGCTGCCTTCGATGTACCACCAGTTCAAGGAGCTGGCGGATGTCGACATCACGGCGGAGGCGATGGAGGTCGGCCCGACCTGTCACTACGTGATGGGCGGGATCGCCGTCGACTCCGACACCGCGGCCGCGGTGGCCGTGCCCGGTCTGTACGCGGCGGGCGAGGTCGCCGGCGGCATGCACGGATCCAACCGGCTCGGTGGGAACTCCCTCTCCGACCTGCTGGTCTTCGGGCGGCGGGCCGGGCTGCACGCCGCCGAGTACGCGGACGCCATCGGCGCCCCGCCGGTGGTGGACAACGAGCAGATAGACGCGGCAGCGGCGGAGGCCCTGCGTCCGTTCAGCGCCGGGGAGCCGGATACGGCCGGGGAGCCCGCGGAGAATCCGTACACCCTCCACCAGGAACTCCAGCAGACCATGAACGACCTGGTCGGCATCATCCGGCGGGCGCCCGAGATGGAGCAGGCCCTGGAGAAACTGGCCACGCTGCGGCTACGGGCACGGCGCGCCGGCATCGAGGGACACCGGCAGTTCAACCCCGGCTGGCACCTCGCCCTGGACCTGCGGAACATGCTGCTGGTCAGCGAGTGCATCGCCCGGGCCGCGCTGGAGCGTACGGAGAGCCGCGGCGGTCACACCCGCGAGGACTGTCCGGCGATGGAACGCTCCTGGCGCCCGGCCAATCTGCTGTGCCGGCTGGCCGACGAGGCTGCCCAGGATGCGTCGGACGGCCGGATCGAACTCGTACGGAAGACGACCGAACCCATCCGTCCGGATCTGCTCTCCCTCTTCGAGAAGGAGGAGCTGGTCAAGTACCTGGCCGAAGAGGAGCTGTACCAGTGAGCAGCTACAACGCGCAGTTCAGGGTGTGGCGCGGGGACCCGGACGGCGGTGACCTGGAGGACTTCGAGGTCGAGGTGAACGACGGCGAGGTCGTCCTCGACATCATCCACCGGATCCAGTCCACCCAGGCGGGCGATCTGGCGGTGCGCTGGAACTGCAAGGCGGGCAAGTGCGGTTCGTGCAGCGCGGAGATCAACGGCAGGCCGCGGCTGATGTGCATGACACGCATGTCGGTGTTCGGCCGCGAGGAGACGATCACGGTCACCCCGCTGCGGGCCTTCCCGGTCGTCCGCGATCTGGTGACGGATGTGACGTTCAACTACGCCAAGGCACGGGAAGTGCCCGCCTTCGTACCCCCGCAGGGGGTGAAGGCGGGCGACTACCGGATGCAACAGGTCGACGTGGACCGCTCGCAGGAGTTCCGCAAGTGCATCGAGTGCTTCCTGTGCCAGGACACCTGCCATGTGGTGCGCGACCACGAGGAGAACAAGACGGCGTTCGCCGGACCGCGCTTCCTGATGCGGATCGCCGAGCTGGACATGCACCCCCTGGACGCCGCCGCCGAGTCGGGACTCGACCGGAAGGCGACGGCCCAGGAGGAGCACGGGCTCGGCTACTGCAACATCACGAAGTGCTGTACGGAGGTGTGCCCCGAACACATCAAGATCACCGACAATGCGCTGATCCCGCTGAAGGAACGGGCCGTGGACCGCAAGTACGACCCGTTGGTGTGGCTGGGCAACAAGATCGGCCGGCGCGGGGACCGGACGTGAAGGTCAGCCGAGCAGCTTGACGATCGCCTCGGTGGTGTCCGTCTCGCCGAGCCTCGGGAAGATCTTCTCGACGCTGTTGCGGTGGGTGTCGGCGTCCAGGTCGGTGACGGCGTCCGTGACGACGGTGACGTGGTAGCCGTACTCGTGGGCGGAGCGGGCGGTGGACTCGACGCCGATGCTGGTCGCCACGCCCGTGACGACGACCTGGGTGACGCCGAGGCGGCGCAGCTGGAGGTCGAGGTCGGTGCCGTAGAAGGCGCCCCAGGTGCGCTTGGTGACCACGATGTCGCCCTCGCGCGGGCCGAGCTCGGGCACGATGTCCGCCCAGTCGGCGGCCGGCTGCCCGGACTGAGCCGGGCCCTCGTTCCGGCCGGGGGCGCCGCCGGTGACACGGACCAGGACGACCGGGAGGCCCTTGGCGCGGAAGGCGTCGGCGAGGGTCGCGGAGTTGGCGACGGCGTCGGCGGCGGGGTGGGGGGCGGTGGACCGGCTGACGATGCCCTTCTGAAGGTCGACGACGACCAGGGCGGTCTTCGGGTCCAGGGTGGTGGCGGTCATGATGACGCTCCTCCGAGAGGGACTGTTCGATCGGTGAGGGTTTCCGGTGCGGGTACGGGAGGCGGCGCCGCCTTCCGTATCGCTTCCGGGGGCGCCTCGCGGCCGGGCGGTTGACCGGTCACTTCCCGACCAGTCGGTCGAGCAGATCGGTGGCCTCGGCGACCGTGCGGCGTTCGGCCCCGTCGAGCTCGGCGGCGATGGCCTCGGCGAGCCAGTTGTGCTTGGCGGTCCGGACCGCGGCGAGCGCCGTGAGTCCGGTCTCCGTGATCGACATCACCGACTTCCGGCCGTCGGTCGGATCGGGTGCCCGCTCGACGAGCCCCTGGCTCTCCAGTGCGCCGAGAGTCAGCCGCATGGACTGCGGACGCACGTACTCGGCACGGGCCAGCGCGGCCGTGGTGGCCGGGCCCTCACGCTCCAGTCCGGCGAGCACCGAGCGCTGCGTCGGAGTGAGCAGGCTGTCCGACGAGGTGGTGCGCAGCCGCCGCAGCAGTCGGCTGACCACTGCGGTGAGCCGCGTCGCCAGTTGCTCGGCGCTCAGCTCGGCATCAGGGTCGGCGGGCATGGCTTCGGTCGGTTCCGGCATTCCTTCAGCGTAGAAGATGTACAGGCCATCTTGCAAGGTTGCCTGTCTATCTTTCAGCCAGGGAGCGGGGACGGTCTTGCTCGTCACACGGCCCGCGATCTAGGGTGAATGCGCTTTCAAAAGAGGGTGGTACGTGCAACAGCAGGTGCTTCGGTACGGAAGAAGAAGCGGACGGTCGGTCGAGTGAGCGCCCCAACGGTGTACGACGTCGCCGAGCGGTCGGGCGTCTCCATTGCCACGGTCTCGCGGGTCTACCGCACCCCCGATTCGGTCCGTGCCCAGACCCGCGAGCGGGTCCTCGAAGCCGCCCGCCAGCTCGGTTACGTACCCAGCGGGAACGCCCGGGGCCTGGCCAGCCGGACCACCGGCGTGCTCGGTCTCTGCTTCCCCGACTACGCCGACGCCGACGCCGAGGCCGACGCGGAGGCGGACAGCGACGCCGACGACGCGGTGATGCTCTACTCCGACCAGATCATCCGCGGCATGGAGCGGGCGGCGCGCCGGCACGGTTACGCGCTGCTGATCGCCGCCTCGCTGGAGGGCGGGCCCGAGAGCCTCGTCGCGAAGGTCGCGGGACGGGTCGACGGCTTCGCGGTACTGGCGCAGACCGTGCCGACCGAGGACCTCGAAGTGATTTCGCGCCGGCTGCCGGTGGTGATGCTCGCCGGACCTCGCGAGATCGACCATCTCGACCACATCGTCGTCGCGAACGCCGACGGGGAGCGCGAGCTGGCCCGTCATCTCATCGAGGACCACGGGCTGCGCAGGCTCGCCTTCGTCGGGGGCGATGTCGACTCGCCGGACGCCGAGGCGCGCTTCCTCGGCTTCCAGGAGGCGTGCCGCGACGCCGGGCTGCCGGTGCCGGACGAGCCGGACCTGCGGGCCGAGATGATGACGCAGGCCGAGGGCGCGCGGGCCGCGGAGGCACTGCTCGACCGGGAGACCGAATGGCCACAGGGCGTGCTGTTCGCCAATGACCAGATGGCGGTGGGCGCACTGCGCGCACTGGAGCGGCGCGGGGTGCGGGTGCCCGAGGACATCGCGGTGACCGGCTTCGACGGAATTCCGCTGAGCCGGATCGTACGGCCGCCACTGACGACCGTACGCCAGCCGATCCGCCAACTCGGCGAACAGGCCGTCGAGTTGCTGGTGCAGCGCCTGGGCAGCAGCGGGCGCGAACCGGTATCGCTCATGCTCCCGGTATCCCTGATCCGCCGCGCGAGCTGCGGCTGCGGCTGACGGGGACGCCACACGCAAGCGCGGGCAGATCGAGCCCGTCCGGCCCCTGAGACGAAGCCCTCGCCGTTCGAGCCGGCCCGAGGGCGAACCCACCGGTGTTTGCGCCGGAATCGGCCCCTGGAAGGCCACGCGAGTTCCAAGGAAGGTTCGGCCGGAGCGCCGCTACCCCAGGTAGGGGGCAGAGCGGCACTCCAGGAAATGGCGCAGCCGAAGGCGCTGCGTGTGATGCATGGGCAGCGAGTCGAGTTCTGCCGGTTTCACGAAGCGCAGTTCCGTGCTCTCGTCCGAGATGGCCGGCGCACCCCCGGTGATGCGCGCGGTGAAGCAGACGTTGAACTGTCGCCTCACCTCCCCGTCGCTGTACTCGATGATGTGCCGGGGGTCGGTGTACATGCCGACCAGCCCCGTGACCTCCACGTCGAATCCGGTCTCCTCCTTGACCTCGCGGACGGCCGTGCCGGGCAGCGAATCGCTCAGGTCCATGCCTCCGCCAGGCAGGGCCCACAGGTCGTTGTCCCGGCGGCGTTGCAGGAGGATGCGGCCCTCGCTGTCGGCTACGACCGCCGAGGCTGCCACGACCATGCTGTTCGGCTTGGGCGCGTGGGGATCGTCGTAGTACTCGGTCCGGGCCATCGGATCACTCCTCCACGGGACGCGCTGTCTGCCACACGGCGTTGAAACTGTCCGCGTAGGTGTCGAACAAGCCTCCGTCGCCATGGCGGCGAAGGTGCCACACGGGCGCACCGTACGCGTTCACGCCCCAGACGTGGGCATTGACCAACACCTGGTTGTCCGCCCGGAACAGGCTGTTGTAGAGCGTCGTGGAGTGTGTCCGCAGTTCAATCCCTGGTACGTCGGCCAGCGGCCGGTAGTGCAGGAGAGCGAGTCGACAGCGCGATTCGATACCGTGCCCGAACTTCTCTTCCCGCCCTCGCTGTTGCACGTTTTCGCTGTCGGCGTCGCCTACCGCGATCCGGACCTCGCACCCGTCGGCAGCACGCTCCCGGAGAAGATCGTTCAGCCGGGGAAACGCCTCGTGCAGGAACACTGCCGCGTAGACCAGCATGTCGATCCGCTCACGTGCCACCCCGAGGAGGTCCACGAACACTGATACCGGAAGGTCTGCCCGCTGGTCGTAGAGAGCGACGAGCTCCGGACTGACGGCCCGTGCCGCGCGTGCCTGTCGGAGCGCCGGCCAGAGTGCATGGACGTCCTCGCCCAAGGTCTCGGCGGCCTGCAGCGCCGTGGCCCGTCGAGGAGTGCGCCCGAGGTTGACCCACCGTTCCACGCTCTTGGGGTCCACGCCCGTGACGCTCGCAAGGGCGGCATGAGTCCACCCGCCGGATGCCATGACGGCTCTTAACCGCTCGTTCTGCATATGGACGTTCTACATGCCGCGGGACGTCCCGAAGTGGGAAACGTACGAGGTTCCACCGTCCCGGTGACCAGCACGACGATCTCGTCATCAGCGGCGGTGAAAGGACACGGCATGGCACGGGGACTGTGGCAGCAGGTCGAACAGCGCAATCCCTTTCCCGCGCCGGACCCCGAGCCGGAAGACCCCGGCTGCGATGTGTGCACGGCGCTGCTGGCGCAGCGCACCGAGTGCTATCGGCTGCGAGACCTCTCCGGTGTCGTGGATTGCAACGTCGAGATCCGTCAGCACCCCCACGGGAGGGACGACCAATGACGCACACCGTGTATCGCTACGTGCCGCACACGATCCGGCACGCCCTCGATGGCAGGGTGGCATTCGAGGCATTCTGTGTCGCTGATGGCTGCGGAGCCGAATCCGGCGCCCGGGACGAGCAGGCCGGGGCCCAGGACTGGGCGCTCGGCCACAGCGGGCGCACCGGGCACGACCTGTTCCGGCGGGTGGTGACGGATCACGCCCGGGTGACTCGCGACGAGTAGGTCGCGGTCCGCTGAGCGGTGGCGATCAGCACAGCCCAGCGCGCAGGCCCTCGCCCCGCTCGCACCGCCGGTCGCGTGTGGGCTGGGCTCCGACGTGCGATGCCACGGGCGGCAAGGGCCGCAACCCCGGCCACCACCCCGCCCCGACGTCACCGCCCCAGCCGCGCCCCGAAGAACCCCCGCCGGGCCGCCCGCAGCTCCGCCACCTCCGCCACCAGCCCCTCGTGCTCGAAGTGCCCCGCGCTCAGCACCCGCAGCTCGCGCTCACCGGCCAGCGCGTTGTGCACGGCGAACTGTCCCGGCGGCGGCACCGAGGGATCGAAGAGCGCCGCAGCCACCAGAGTGGGCAGCTCCAGCCGCGTCGCAGCCGTGGCGGCGTCGAAGTACCGCAGCACCTCGGTGACCTCGGGGTGCTCCCGGCGGTAGCCCCGCACCGCTTCCCCGCTCCCCACACACGGCAGCGTGAGCCGCAACGGATGATTGCCGAAGGTCGGCACCGTCAGCTGCGCGGCCCCGAACCGGTCGTCCCAGGGCAGAGCCAGCGCACCGAGCCCGCCGCCGAAGCTCTCTCCGAGGTATCCGAGCCGCGCTCCGCCCTCCCCGGGCGCCAGTTCCGGCACCAGTTCGTGCAGCGCAGACGCCGCGCACCACAGGTCCGCCACGCAGTCGCCGATCACATAGCGCTCGCGCGACTCGATGCCGTGCAGCACATGGCCGTCGGCCACGTCCGGGATGCCCGGACGCAGGCCACGCGCTCCCATGCCCCGTACGCACGGCAGGATCGCCGCTGCCCGGGGCAATGGCAGCGGCACGTCGGAGCCCGGCTCCTGCCGGCCTCCGTAACCGTGCCCGATGACGAATCCGTACTCCGCGCCCCCCTCGGCGGGCAGCGCGACCCAGCCCCCGAGCCGCGCCCCGCCCACCGACGTGAACGTCACGCCGTGAATCCGTACACCGTCGCGCTCGTCCTCCAGCGGGCCGATCTCCGGCTCCGTGGCGACCTTGCGGGCCTCCTCGTACCGGGCCCGCCAGAAGGCGTCGAAGTCGTCCGGGGCGGCGGGAGCGGGGATGAGCAGCAGGTCGTCGAGCGTGCGCCCGTAAGCCGGATCGAAGGGGAAGTCATGTTCGAACGGAGTCATGATCACGACAATATCGCCCCCCACCCATGCCGGTGCAGACCATTGAGCACGCGGATCAACACCGCGAAATAGGTCACATCGTTTCCAATTTCACAAACGTCGCGCATACCGTGCCAAGTTGAACATTCAGATGTCCAGCACGTTGCACGAGTGTGACCTAGCACCCTCTTGCGGATTCCTGAATCTCTGTCGCAGAGTGATGTATGCGCTTACAGGCAGCGCATACATTCGGATTGCTCGAGGAGGAGCCCTCCATGCCCCGCACCGCCAGAAACGCCTCGATCGGTATCGCAGTCGCAGCCGCGCTCACTTTCGGCATCACCGCGTGCGGCAGTTCCGGTGGCGACGACGTCGCCGCGGACAAGAAGCAGACGATCACCGTCTGGGCCATGGGGGCCGAGGGCGAGAAGCTCGCAGATGTGGCCAAGGTCTACGAGAAGGCCAACCCGAACATCACCGTCAAGGTGACCCCGGTCGGCTGGGACGTCGCCCACCAGAAGCTGGTCTCCGCGGCCGCCGCCGGCACGCTGCCGGACGTGGCCCAGATGGGCGGGACCTACATGGGCGAGTTCGCCGAGCTCGGCGTTCTGGAGCCGGTCGACACCAAGACGTTCGACGAGAAGGACTTCTTCGCATCCGGCTGGAAGGAGGGCGAGGTGGACGGTCAGGCGTACGGCGTGCCGTGGTACGTCGACACCCGCGTCCTCTACTACCGCACCGACCTGGCCGAGAAGGCCGGCGTCACCAAGGCTCCGACCGACTGGAAGGAGATGCAGGACCTCGCGACGGCCTACCAGAAGAAGGCCGGAACCAAGTGGGGCCTGTCCATCCAGCCCAGCGGCCTGGACACGGTGCAGAACTTCTACTCCTTCCTGTACTCGGCCGGCGGCGAGATCGTCAACGACAAGGGCGAAGTTGTCATCGACAGCCCCGAGGCCGTCAAGGCGCTCAAGGAGTACGGCTCGTACTTCGACAAGGGGCTCTCCAACAAGTCCGTGCAGCCCGGCTACGACGTGGTGAAGGACTTCGGCAACGGCCGCGTCCCGATGTTCTTCGGCGGCCCTTGGCACGTCACCCTGCTGAACGAGGGCCAGCCGCAGATCAAGGGCAAGTGGGCGGTGGCCAATGTGCCCGCCGACAAGTCCTCGGTCTCCATGGCCGGCGGCTCCTCCCTGGTGATCTCCAAGGACAGTGAGCACAAGGCTGCCGCCACCGAGTTCATCAAGTACCTGACGGACACCGAGGGCCAGGCCGACTGGTACAAGCGCACCAAGGACCTGCCGGCCAACACCTCGGCCTGGACCTCCGGCGACCTCGCCGACGACGCCGGCCTCCAGGTCTTCAAGAAGCAGATGGACACCGCCAAGTCCTCCCCGTCGCTGTCCAACTGGGCGGAGATCACCGACAAGGTCGACCAGGCCATCGCCAAGGTCACCCAGGGCAAGGCGTCCGCCGAGGACGCCCTCAAGACGGCCCAGTCCGAAATCGAAGGCCTCGTGAAGTAGGAGTCATGCGCACCATGACCTCAAAGGCCGCTCAGCCGGCCAAGGTGCAGGCCGGGCCGGGGGCTTCCGAGTCCCCGGCCACCGGGCCCGCAGGTCGCCGGGGTGGCAAGAAGTCCTCGATGGGTGTGCAGAACCTGGCCGGCTGGCTGTTCTCCACTCCCTTCCTCGTCCTCTTCCTCGTCTTCATGGCGTTCCCGATCCTCGCGACGCTGGTGATGAGCTTCACCGACTTCGGGCTGCGCAATGTGACGCACCCGATGGACGCGAACTTCATCGGCTTCGAGAACTACGTCAATCTTTTCAGCGACGACAAGTTCCTCAAGTCGCTGTTCAACACGGCGTACTTCGTGGTGATCGGCGTCCCGCTGACGATCTTCCTCGGGCTGGTCGTCGCCGTACTGCTGAACAACGGCATCGACCGGGCGCGGACCTTCTTCCGCGTCGGCTTCTACGCCCCGGTGGTCACGACCATCGTCGCGGTCGCCGTGGTCTGGCGGTTCGTGCTCGACCCGAGCGACGGGCTGGTCGCGGGTCTCTTCTCCGAAGTGGGCCTCACCTCGCCCGACTTCCTGGGCTCCGAGACGCTCGCCATGCCCTCGATGATCGCGATGGCGGTCTGGCGCAACCTCGGCACGGTCATGGTGCTCTTCATCGCCGGTCTGCAGGCCATTCCCACCGAGGTACGGGAGGCCGCGCGGCTGGACGGTGCCGGTGTCTGGCAGGAGTTCAAGGGCATCACCGTGCCCCTGCTGCGGCCCACGCTGCTCTACGCCACGGTGATCACGACCATCGGCTACCTCAATGTCTTCGAGGAGCCGTTCGTGATGACCCAGGGCGGTCCCTCGGACTCCACGCTCACGGTCTCGCTGAACATGTACCGCGAGGGCTTCAACTTCTTCCACATGGGCTATGCGAGTGCCATGGCGTATGTCCTCTTCGTAGTGATCATGGGCATCACGGTGCTGCAGCTCCGACTGCTGAAGGACAACACGAAATGAGCGCCACCAGTGCACCGGGCGCCGTCTCGACGGCGCCGTCGAAGAAGCCCGGGGACACACGGCCGTCCGAGGCGAAGAAGCCCCGCAACCTGAAGCGTCCCCTCGTCTACGTCCTGCTCTCGGTCGGTCTGCTGATCATGTCGGCGCCGTTCCTGTGGATGGCGCTCTCGGCCTTCAAGACGCAGGCGGAGCTGACGGCCAGCCCGCCCGTGTGGATCCCGACCGAGTGGACCCTGGAGAACTTCCGGAACCTGCTCGACAAGCTGGATCTGCCGCTGTACTTCATGAACTCGGTCATCGTGGCGGTGCTGGTCACCGTCTCGAACCTGGTGTTCTGCTCGATGCTCGGGTACGCCCTGGCCAAGCTGAACTTCGCCGGACGCAACAAGATCTTCGGCCTGGTTCTCGGCGCCCTGATGGTGCCCGGCAACCTGATGCTGCTGCCGCTCTTCGTGCTGATGAGCAGGCTGCACCTGATCGACTCGTACGCCGGTCTGGTGCTGCCGTTCGCCGCCGGAGCCTTCGGCGTCTTCCTGATGCGGCAGTTCATGCAGTCGATCCCGGACGAGCTGCTGGAAGCGGCCCGGATGGACGGCGCCGGTGAGTGGTACATCTTCTGGCGGATCGTGATGCCGCTGGTGAAGCCCGCCCTCGCGACGCTCTCGATCTTCACGTTCCTGGGCTCCTGGAACAACTTCGTCTGGCCGCTCATCGCGACCAACGACCCCGACAAGTACACCCTCCCGGTCGCCCTGGCCACCTTCGCCACCGACCCCAACAAGGCGGGCGGATCCAACGGCATGCTGATGGCCGGATCCCTGCTGGTCGTCCTGCCTGTCGTGGTCCTGTTCATCGCTCTCCAGCGGCACTTCACCCAGGGCATCGCGACGGCCGGCATGAAGTAGCCGTCCCCCTGGGCAGGCCGGCCCGTCCCGGCCGCCCCACCGAAACGTACGAGGCCGCACCCCACACCCCCGACGGCCACACCCCTTCATCACCAGAAAGACAGTTTGCGATGACTCACACCCAGGTCCCGTTCCCCGAAGGCTTCCTGTGGGGTGCCTCCACGGCCGCCCATCAGATCGAGGGCAACAACACCAACAGCGACTGGTGGGTCAAGGAGCACGCCGCGGGCACCCACATCCAGGAGCCCAGCCTGGACGCCTGCGACAGCTACCACCGCTGGCACGAGGACATGGACGTGCTCGCCGGACTGGGCTTCACCGACTACCGGTTCTCCATCGAGTGGGCGCGCATCGAACCGGCCGAGGGCCAGTTCTCCCGGGCCGAACTCGCCCACTACCGCCGCATGGTCGAGGGCGCCGTCGAGCGCGGCCTGCGCCCCATGATCACCCTGCACCACTTCACCGTGCCGCAGTGGTTCGAGGCGCGCGGCGGCTGGACCGCCGACGGCGCGGTCGAGCTCTTCGCCCGCTACGTCGCGGCCTGTGCACCGGTGATCGGCGAGGGCGTCAGCCACGTCTGCACCATCAATGAGCCGAACATGATCGCCGTGATGGCGGGCCAGGCCAAGCGTGGCGACAACAGCTTCCCGCCCGCCGGTCTGCCGACCCCCGACGACGAGACCACCCAGGCCGTCATCGCCGCGCACCACGCGGCCGTCAAGGAGGTCAGGGCGATCGGTGCCGGCATCCAGGTCGGCTGGACCATCGCCAACCAGGTCTACCAGGCCCTGCCCGGCGCCGAGGAGGTCACCGCGGCCTACCGTCACCCCCGCGAGGACATCTTCATCGAGGCCGCCCGCGGCGACGACTGGATCGGTGTGCAGTCCTACACCCGGACCAAGATCGGCACCGAGGGACCCATACCCACGGCCGAAGGCGTCGAGCGCACCCTCACGCAGTGGGAGTACTACCCCTCCGCTGTCGGCTACGCGCTGCGCCACACCGCCGAGGTCGTCGGCAAGGACGTACCGCTGATCGTGACCGAGAACGGCATCGCGACCGACGACGACAGCCGCCGGATCGACTACTACACCGGCGCGCTGAACGAGGTCGCGTCCGCGCTGGAGGACGGCCTGAACATCCAGGGCTACCTGGCCTGGAGCGCGCTCGACAACTACGAGTGGGGCTCCTACAAGCCGACCTTCGGTCTGATCGGCTGGAACCCGGAGACCTTCGAGCGCCTGCCCAAGCCGTCCGCCGTCTGGCTGGGCGAGATGGGCCGCACGCGCGCGCTGCCGCGCATCGCCGACTGACGTCGGCCCCCGACCGGGAGCGACCTGACAGCTCCCGCCCGTACGGGAACCGGCGGTACCTGACGGACGCCGGTTCCCGTACAGCTCCGCCCGCGTGCGGCGCCGCACGTGTTCCAGCCCCGCCCACGTGCGGCGCCGGCGCGGGTGCCGTGCGTATCACGGCGCCCCGCGCCTCAGTCACGACCGACGAACGAAATCCGCCCACCGCCCACAGTCGGTGGCTCTTCTTCTTCGAGAGGTTCTGATGGACCGTCGCACGTTTCTCACCGCCGCGGGAACAGGGGCTGCCGCCCTGTCCCTCGGAGCCGTATCCGCGCCGTCGGCAGGCGCCGCGCAATCCGTGCGCGGCTCGGACTCACCACTGCTCCTGCGCTGGTTCCGCGACACCTACCGCTCGATCGAGGCGATGACGACCGACTTCGGTCTCGCCGTCGACAAGATCGACGTCAGCGGCACCGCCCCCGTCCAGTCGCGCCAGACGTCCCCCACCAACATCGGCTGCGGCCTCTGGTCGACCGTCGCCGCGGCCGGGCTCGGCGTGATCAGCGATGCCACGATGGAACGCAGGCTGGAACGCACCGTCGGGGCCGTCGAGAAGCTGGAGCGCCACCACGGCTTCTGGCTCAACTGGTACGACGCGCACGACGGTTCGGTCCTGACCCAGTGGCCCGGCAGCGGCGACCCCGTGCGTCCGTTCCTCTCCTCCGTCGACAACGCCTGGCTGATCACCGGTCTGCGCATCGCCGCCGACGCCTCGCCCGCCCTGCGCCCCCGCATCGCCCGCATCCTGGCCACCGCCGACTGGTCGTACTACTACACGCCGTACGACCCGGCCGACCCCGTCGCAGGCCCCGGTCAGCTGCGCGGCGGGTTCTGGACCGACACCGAGGAGCCCACCGGCCATCACTACGGCGCGCTCAACACCGAGCCCCGCATGGCCAGTTACCTGGGCCTCGCGGACGGCTCGCTGCCCACCGACCACTACTGGCACCTGCTGCGCACGATGCTCCCCGAGAACGGGCAGGAGCAGCACCCGCAGGGGAGCTACGTCACCATGGACGGCGTACGCGTCTGGCAGGGGCACTACACCCACCGCGGCCGGAAGATCGTCCCCACCTGGGGCGGGTCGATGTTCGAGGCCCTGATGGTGCCGCTGTTCGTGCCGGAGCCGGAGTGGTCGCCGCGGTCCTGGGGCCTCACGCACCGGCGCTACGTCCGCAGCCAGATCGAACACGGCATGAAGGAAGCGGAGTACGGGTACTGGGGCTTCTCCCCCGCCAACATTCCCGAGGGCGGGTACCAGGAGTACGGCGTCGACGCGATCGGCATGCAGGTCGACGGATACGCCTCCAACACCGACCGTACGTACACCACGGACGGTGAGCTGCTGCCGCCTCCCTCGGCGTTCACCAACGGTGTGGTCACCCCGCACGCCTCCTTCCTCGCCCTGCCCTACGCGCCGGACGAGGCGATCGCCAACCTGCGTGCGCTCGACCGTGACTTCGGTGCCTACCACGCCGGATACGGATTCCGGGACTCCGTCAACGTCGGCACCGGGCGGGTCAGTGACTACATGCTCGCTCTCGACCAGGGCATGATCGCCGCGGCGCTGGCCCAGGCGATCCGTCCGGGTCTGCTGCAGCGGCCGTTCCGGACCGGTGGGTTCCGGTCGAAGGTGCGTCCGCTGCTCGCCAAGGAGCGCTTCTCCATCTGATCTGCCCTGTGGCGGCGTGCCCGGAGATCAGTTCCAGCCCTTCCGGTACGCCGCCCAGTCGCCGTCCCGCGCCGCGAAGTCGACATAGAGCGCGACCCCGAACCGTTCCCGGCCGCGGTCCGTGCGCCCCAGCCCCAGTCTGGTGCCCCCGACCGCGGCCCCGCCCCTGTCCCCCGACTCGGGGGGTGCGAGGTCGTTCTCGGGGGACATCGGCAGGCCCAAAAGCCGATACCTCACC
>NZ_JBHVWS010000052.1:30197-42925 GCF_042882185.1 Streptomyces sp. NPDC058239 | reverse complement strand
GGCCCGCGCCGCTATTCCCACACCGCCCCCCCCCCCCCCCCGGCCCCGGCCGGGGCCGGGCCCCCCCCCCCCCCGGGGGGGCCCCCGCCCCCCCCCCGCGACCGTCTCCGCCGACTCGTGGTGTCCGAGGTCGTTCTCGTGGAAGAACGGCAGCCCCATCAGCAGATCCGTCTCCGGGGGCGTCACCTCCAGGGCGAGCGCGGTCTGCTCGGCGACGTAACCGCCGAACATGCCCTCCAGCGGCATCCAGGTGTCGTACGACATGACGGCGATCTGGTCGACCCGGCGTGCGACCTGCCCGAAGAACTTCTGCGACCACCATTTCTGACGGCCGCTGAGCGCCCCCACCACCCTGTGCGCCGCCGGCAGCGGGTCCATCTGGTGGGCGGCGACCGACAGGGGAACCTTGCGGGCCCGTGTGAGCCCGCGCAGGTCGTCGAGGAGCGAGAGGTAGTGGCCGTCGCCGGAGTGCAGCGGCTCCAGGTCGAAATGGACGCCGTCGAATCCGGCGTCCAGGATCTGCCGCGCCGATGCGACGACAGCGCTTCGGGACGCGGCCCGCTCCAGGCGCAGCCCGTCGGGCCCTTCGGTGGCGAGCTTGTCGCCCAGCCAGGCCTGGACCCGGATGCCGGGCAGGGTGCGGTGTACTGCGTCGAGCAGCCACCGCGCCCGGGGGTAGCGGGCGGCGGGCAGGGTGCCGTCGTGTTCCAGCGGCCCGGCGTGGACGTACAGGTCCTTGATCCCGGTCCCCTTGATCCGGGCGGCGAACGCGGCGAGGTCTGCGTCGTCCTTGCGCCCGTCGACCCAGGCGTGGCCGAGCCAGATGGCGTCGCGGCCACGGGTGCGGGTGCCGTCGCCGGGGTCACCTGAATAGTTGAGCCGCAGGGCGATCCCGGCTGTGAGGACCGGTACCACGATCACCAGGACCGCTCCCAGAGCGATCCGTCTCGGCCAGGTGCCCCACAGCCCACTCCAGCGGAACCGGGCCGCCCGGTTCCGTACGGCCTGAGTCATGCGCTTCGTCCGCGTCCGCACGTCCGTCCCCCTGAATGCCTGATGTCGGTGTGCCGTCGCAGTATGAACGGCGTCGTTCCCGGCTCCGGGACCGACCGCCCGGTCGCGGGTGACAGAGGGTGGACATAGCCTCACAAATGTGATGCCGCTCGTGAGCCGTACCCGGATATCCATACCGGGCCGGGCCCTTCTCGCCGTGCTGTTGACGGTGTGCTGGCTGGCCCTTCCCGCCGCGCTGACCGCTCGCGCCGACGATCCCGTCACCCTGTCCAAGGACGGGCAGATCACCGACAAGGTGGGGGCACTCGGGGACCGCAGGGACCAGGTCACGGCCGCGCTCGACCGGCTGTACGCCGACCGCCGCATCCAGCTCTTCGTGGTCTACGTACGGGACTTCTCCGGCCGGTCCGCGCAGAGCTGGGCCGATGAGACGGCCAACCGCAACGGCCTCGGCCGCGACGACGTCCTGCTCGCCGTCGCCACCCACGACCGGCAGTACGCGTACACCGTCGAACAGGGCTCACGCCTCACCGACGCCCAGCTCCAGGACGTGGCGAGCACGGCGATCGAGCCCGCGCTCAGGGTGCACGACTGGGCCGGCGCGGCGATCGGCGCCGCGAACGGGTACTCCGCCGTGCTGGCCGACAAGCCCGTGCCCACCCCGACGATCACGCCTGGCGTCGCCGATCCCGGAACCGGGAATTCCGGCGGGACGAGTGCCGGGGACCTGATTCTGCCGGTGGTCGTCGTCGGCGGAGCGGCAGCGGTCGCCGGCTATGCGTACACCCGGCGCAGGAGGCGGGCCACGACCCGCACCACGCCCGGAGCGACCGGCTGGGGTCCGGGCTCCGCCGGAGCGGGCCCGCCGCCCCGGCCACCGACTCCGTTGCCGGAGCTCGATGCCCGTGCGAAGGAATTGCTGGTGGACACCGACGACGCGGTCCGCACCAGTGAGGAGGAACTGGGTTTTGCCACCGCCCAGTTCGGTGAAGAGGCCGCAGCCCCCTTCACCGAGGCCGTCACCTACGCGAAGGGTGAGCTGACGGCCGCGTTCCGGTTGCGCCAGCAGTTGGACGACGCCTTTCCCGAGGACGATGCGACGCGGCGCCGGATGCTGGACGAGATCATCAGCCGCTGCACGGACGCCAACACCCGCCTCGACGCCGTGTCCGAGGACTTCGACCGGCTGCGCGCCCTGGAACGTAACGCTCCGCAGGCCCTGGCCACGGCCGAGACCGCTTTCCGTGCTCTCGCCGGCCGTGTCTCCGCTGCCGAGGCCGCTCTGACAGCGTTGCGCAGCCGGTACGCGGAGTCGGCCTCCGCGCCGGTCGCGGGCGCCGTCGAACAGGCCAAGGACCGGCTCGTCTTCGCCACTTCCGGCCTCAACCGGGCCCGCCAGTCGGTGGACAGCGGGAACAACGCCGCGGCGGCGGTGTACGTACGGGCCGCCGAGGGCGCTGTCGACCAGGCGACCACCCTCGTCGATGCCGTGGACCGCAGGAGCCGGGAGCTCGCGGAGGCAGCGGGCAGACTTCCTGCCGCCCTCACCGAGACGGAAGCCGACCTGGCCGATGCGGGCGGGCTGCTCGAAGGCACCGCGGAGGGTGTGTCGACGGCGGACCTACGGGGCCGGATCGCGCGCGCGGAGTCGGTGCTCGGTGACGTGAAGCGGGAGATGCAGGCCGGTCCGTACGACCCCATCGACGCACTGCGCAGGGTGGAGGAGGCCGATGCGGCGCTCGACGAGGCGCTGGCCGGCGCCCGGGAACAGGAGCAGGGCAACCGGCGGGCCCGCTCCCTTCTGGACCAGGCGACGCTCACCGCGCGTTCGGCGATCGGCGCCGCAGCCGACTACATCACCACCAACCGCGGAGCCGTGGGCAGCCAGGCCCGGACCCGCCTCGCGGAGGCCCAGCGGCGGCTCGACCGGTCCCGTGAACTGGCCGGGACCGGCGATCCCCAGGGCGCGCTGGCCCAGGCGCAGCAGGCGGATTCCCTGGCCGGGCAGGCCCGGAGCCTGGCCGAACAGGATGTGCGGTCGTACGGGGGCCGAAGCGGTCCGGGCGGTATGCAGGGAGGGGGCGGCGGGGTCGGCGGCGCGGTGCTCGGCGGGATCATCCTCGGCGGACTCCTGGGTGGCGGCGGGGGCGGCCGCGGCGGCGGGGGTTACGGAGGAGGCTTCGGCGGGGGCGGCGGGCCGGGCAGTTTCGGCGGCGGGGGCACGCGCGGCCGGCGGGGCGGCGGCGGCCGCTTCTGAACCGACGGCGCGGACACCGGCTCAAGGCTTCATTCGTACTCACGCACAGGAGAGGTGCCATGACCAAGCAGACCATCCTCGGCCGCGTCACCCAGCTGGCGAAGGCCAACATCAACGCATTGCTGGATCAGGCGGAGGATCCGCAGAAGATGCTGGACCAGCTGATCCGCGACTACACGGCCAACATCTCGGAGGCCGAGCAGGCTGTCGCCGCGACCATCGGCAATCTGCGGCTGATGGAACAGGACCACCAGGAGGACGTCGACGCGGCCAAGGAGTGGGGCGGCAAGGCGCTCGCCGCCAGTCGTAAGGCCGACGAGCTGCGGGCGGCGGGGGCGGGCGCGGAAGCGGACAAGTTCGACAACCTGGCCAAGGTCGCGCTCGGCCGTCAGCTCCAGTCGGAGAAGGAGGCGAAGACCGCGGAGCCGACCATCGCCTCGCAGACCGAGGTGGTGGACAAGCTCAAGTCCGGCCTGGACCAGATGAAGACCAAGCTGACGGAGCTGAAGTCCAAGCGTGACGAGCTCGTCGCACGCGCCAAGTCCGCCCAGGCGCAGAACCGGATGATGGACTCCGTCAAGAACATCAATGTGCTCGACCCGACCAGCGAACTCAGCCGTTTCGAGGACAAGGTACGGCGCGAGGAGGCGAGGGCGCTGGGCAAGCAGGAGCTCGCCGCGTCGTCCCTGGACGCCCAGTTCGAGCAACTGGACAGCATGGGCGACAGCGCCGAGGTCGAGGCCCGTCTCGCCGCCCTGAAAACGGGCTCGTGACAGCGGTCCCGGCGGGCTGATGACGGGGCAGCGCCGTCGGCGACCCCATGGCGGGCACGGCGGCCTCCTGAACCGCTCAGAACATGCTCAGCAGCTGCTCGACCGTGCGCTCGGCGGCCGGCTCCCCGTCGGGCAGCGCCAGTTCGAACCAGACGGTCTTGCCGCGCGGTGTCCGCCTCGACCCCCAGGCCACGCTCAGCAGCCCGACCAGCTGCAGCCCACGCCCTCCCTCATCGGTGTCGCGTGCCCGCCGCCGCCGCGGCTGGACGAGACCCGCGTCCCATACCTCGCACACGAGCGTACGGTCGCGCAGCAGCCTGAGCCGGATCTCGCCCTCCCCGTACCGCAGGGCGTTGGTGACCAGTTCGCTGACCAGCAGTTCGGTGGTGTCCACCAGTTCCTCGAGGTCCCAGGCGAGCAGCCGGCCACGGGCCAGTTCGCGGGCGCGGCCGACGGAGCGGGGTTCGCGGGGCAGCCGCCAGTCGCCGACGGCGTCGGCCGGCAACCCCCGGATGCGGGCCATGAGCAGGGCGATGTCGTCCTCGCCGTGCCGGGTGTCGAGGGTGGTCAGTACGTGGTCGCAGACGTCTTCGAGCGGCCGTTCCGGTTCGACGAGCGCACCGCGCAGGGCATCCAGTCCTTCGTCGAGCGGATGGTCGCGGGACTCGACGAGGCCGTCCGTGTAGAGGGCGAGCAGGGCGCCCTCCTTCAGCTCGACCTCGACCTCCTCGAAGGGTTCGCCGCCGACGCCGAGCGGCATACCGGGCGGGACGTCGAGCAGCATGGCCGGTTCGCCCGGCTCGACCACGGCAGGGGGGAGATGGCCGGCGTTGGCGAAGGTGCACCGCCGGGTGACCGGGTCGTAGACCGCGTAGACGCAGGTCGCCAGGTAGACCTCGGAGAGGTCTGCCTCGCGGGACTTGTGGGCGGCCCTCGAGGGCCACTGGGCGCCGCCGCCGAAACCGTCGGATGAGGAGGTGCCGCCGCCTGGGGTGCCGAGCCCGCGGGCGACCTCGTCGAGTGCGGAGAGCACTTCGGCGGGTTCCAGGTCCAGGAGTGCCAGGGTCCGTACTGCGGTGCGCAGTTCGCCCATGGCCACGGCGGCTCGCAGGCCACGGCCCATGACGTCGCCGACGACGAGGGCGGTCCGGTGGCCGGGGAGCTCGATCACGTCGAACCAGTCGCCGCCCACCTCGGTGGCCGTGTTGCCGGGGAGGTAGCGGCAGGCGATGTCCAGGCCGGCGGCCACGGGGTCGCCGGGTGGCAGGAGGCTGCGCTGGAGGATCAGTGCGCGCTCGTGCTCGCGTCGGTAGAGGCGGGCGTTGTCGATACAGACCGCGGCGCGGGCGGCGAGTTCGGTGGCCAGTGCCCGGTCTCTCTCGCCGAAGGGTTCGCTGCCCTTCGTGCGGGAGAACTGGACGAGACCGACCACCGTGTCGTGGGCGACCATCGGTACGGCGAGCGTGGACTGGACGAAGCCCCGGCCGTCGCCGGGCACATCCTCGACATGACCGGTGCGCAGGGCAATGGCACAGGGCGAGTTGTACGAGAAGCGGTGCACGGCACCGAGCGCGGGCGGGCCGGTGACCGTGTCGGGTGCGGCGGTGGCGGGCAGGGCGTCCGACACGGCACTGGCAAGGGCGACGCGGCGCAGTTCGGCGGAGCCGCCGACGGACTCCTGACGGAGCGAATCCCAGCTGCCGGGCGGCGCGTCGTCACCGGTGAGCAGCCCCTGGTAGAGGTCGACGGAGGCGAGGTCGCAGAAGCCGGGCACGGCGACATCGAGGAGTTCGCGGGCGGTGGTCTCCAGGTCGAGGGAGTTGCCGATACGGGCACTGGCCTCGTTGAGCAGGGCGAGGTTGCGGCGGGCGCTGGCCGCCTCACGGGCGGCGATGTGCCGTCGGGTCACATCGGTGGCCAGTCCGGCGATGCCGATGGGACGGCCCGATCCGCTGTGCACGCGGTAGAGGTTCATGGACCAGTGGCGGTTGTCACTGTCGCCGGGCGCGGTGCCGACGAGCTGGAGATCGGTGACGGATACGCCGGTCTCCAGAACGCGCTCCAGCGTGACGGTGAGCCGGTCGGCCTCGGGGCGGGAGAGGTAGTCGTCGACCGTACGGCCGCGGTGGTCGGCGGCCTGGCCGCCGAAGACGGTGGCGAAGCGCTGGTTGGCCCGTATCACCGTGAGGTCCGTACCGAACAGCACGAAACCGAAGGGAGATTGGCCGAATATGGCCTGTGACGCAGCAAGGTCCGTCTCGATGCGGCGCAGCGCGCGGACGTCCACGACGATGCAGAGCGCGGCGCGTTCCCCGGTCCCCGTCTCGCTCGGCATCACATAGATCTCGGCGAGCCCGCGCACGGGATCATCACCCGGTATCCGGAAGGGGACGAGGCCCGTCCACTCCTTGCCGTCGAGGATCTCGCCGACCCGGCGGTGCCCGTCCGTGCGCAGTTCGGCGGGCATGAACGCCTCGACCGGATCCATGCCTACCGCTTTGTCTGCGGGAACGCCGAAGAGGCCGGCGGCCCGCCGGCTCCACTGCTCGATCAGGCCGTCGGGGCCGATCGAGAAGGAGGCGACCCTGATGTAGTCATAGATCGAGCCAGGCGGGCTGCTCTGCCACACAATGTCGCCCGTTGTCCCAGGTATTTCGCTCACGCGACCGTCCCCTCCAGCTCACACACCGGACCGGTCCTGCCCGCAGTATTCAGCACTACGGCCCCTACCGACACGGCGTTCACGATCACAGCACGGTCTCAGTCCCTTTCAGCCAGGTTCTGCCCGACCTCTGGTGATCGCTGTGCGTCCCACCCCACTCCTAACCAGGCAGGGCCAGCTCGAACCACACGGTCTTGCCGGTCTTTCCGCGTCGGGTCCCCCAGCGGCGAGCAGAACAGGCCACCAGCTGCAGTCCTCTGCCGCCCTCGTCGTCGGGTCCCGCCATACGTTCGGTGGGCGGATCCGGAAGCGGATCGGAGACTTCCACGAGCAGTCCGGGACGGGCGGCGGGGGCGTGACCGTTGAGATGGGGGCGCAGCAGCCGTACGCCGATGGGGCCCGATGTGTACTGCATGGAGTTGGTCACCAACTCGCTGACCAGCAGAACTGTCATATCCCCCACGGCAGCGTCGAGCCCCCAGCCGCGCAACGCCTCATGGACGGCATGCCGCGCGGAACGCACGGCGCCCGGCACAGCCGGAAAGGTCCACTCGGCGCAGTCGCCTTCGGTGTCGATCACGCCGATCACTTCCCAAGACCAGCAACGGGAACGTCCTGTTTACGGGGGCTAATCAGGACATACCCGATATTCGGGGCGAACTATCGCCAGGGCCGACACGTGGGGCGTACGGGTGTACGGCCGCGCGCACGAACAGACGTACACAGAGAGAGGGGCGCACGGGGCGAGCGGCGCGCGCCACCGGAATCCACGCCGACAGCGTTCGCCGCGGTGTTCCGCTCAGCGGGGCGCACCGTCCGGCAGGCGGCGCATCGCCTCCGCGACCGCGGGCAGGTCCTGGTCCAGCCAGTCGACCGCGTCACTCTCGCCGGGCCCGAGCCAGCGCAGTTCGTCATGGTCCTGGAGCGGTGCGGGCACCCCGGACACCAGACGGGCCGTCCACACCCGGAGCACGTACCCGGGCTTCAGCGGCCACTCACCGGGGATGCGCTCCAGCGGCTCCGTCTCCACGCCGAGCTCCTCGCGGAGTTCCCGTACGAGCGCCTGCTCGCCGCTCTCCCCCGGCTCCAGCTTCCCGCCCGGCAGCTCCCACCGGCCGGCCAGCTCGGGCGGGGCGCTGCGGCGCGCGGCCAGCAGGCGGCCCCGGTCGTAGACGGCTCCGGCCACCACCACACGATCGTTCATGAGCCGGAGCGTAACGCGCGCGCCCCACTCCTCGCGGACGCTCTACGGCCGGGCGCTCTGCCCGATGCGCTCCACCCAATAGAGCTGCTTGTGCCCGTGGGCGTCGAGCTTGTCGGCAGTCTTCTGGGCCTCGCCCTGTGTGGCATACCTGCCGACGCGGTAGCGATTGCCGTTGTCGTCCTGCCGTATCACCAGCCAAGGGAGCTCGGCACCGTTGTCGCTCATCGCGCCCCTCCCCAGCATTGCGCCCCTCCCTCGAACGGCATGCACGTCTCTAAGGATCCCCAGGAAACCGCAGTACGCATATGCCGGAGCCTACGCCTGACCTTCACTCAACGGATACGTAATTACACAAAGAGATACCGATCCGGCCATGAAGACGGGGCGCACCCGGTTGGATGCGCCCCCTGCAGCAGTTACGCCGCCGGTTCCCAACCCCTATTGCGCCTCCGCCGCCGTACGGACCGTCGGCATCGGCATGAGGACGGGCCCGGCCGACGGCTGCTTGCGGCAGACGTCCCCGCACTCCGCGTCGAGCGAGCAGCACAGCGAACAGATCGGCCCTGCCTGCACGGGGCAGTCGGCGATGTCCGGCAGCTCATAGGCGGTTTCACAGACCGCACAGGTGTGGCTGGCGGTGATGTCCGCGACCTCGACACCGGGACCGTTCACCGGGTTGGGCCGGGCCAGGTAGTACTTCCCCTTGGTCGCCCAGGCGATCAACGGGCAGAGAGTCAATGACAGTCCGGCCGCGACAAAGGTCGAGAAGGCTTCCGCATAGCGTCCGAAGAGCCCGAAGAAGGCCAGGATCGAAACGGCCGACGCAATCACCATCGCGCCGAATCCGGCCGGGTTCACCGCGTACAAGTAGGCCCGTTTGAACTCGATGTACCGGGGACTCAGCCCGATCCGCTTATTGATGACCAGGTCGGCTGCGACGGCGGCGATCCAGGCGATGCCCACGTTCGAGTAGAAGCCCAGCAGCTTGTTGAGAGCCGCGAACATGTTCATCTCCATCAGCGTGAGCGCGATGGCGAGGTTGAGGAAGATGTACCAGACCCGGCCCGGGTGTTTGTGGGTGATCCGGGAGAAGAAGTTCGACCAGGACAGCGAACCGCTGTAGGCATTGGTCACATTGATCTTGATCTGCGACACGATCACGAAGACCGCCGCCGCGGGCAGGGCGAACGAGCCGAGCCATGGCTTCAGCGCCTCGATCTGCGGCGCGATCGGCTCCAGCGCGTGCGTCTTGCCCACCGCCTCCAGTGCGACGAAGGCGAGCAGCGCGCCGCCGAGCTGCTTCGCCGCCCCGATGACGACCCAGCCGGGCCCGGCGGCTAGCACCGCGAGGTTCCAGCGCCGCTTGTTGGACTCCGTCCTCGCCGGCATGAAGCGCAGATAGTCGGCCTGCTCACCGATCTGGGCGATGAGCGAGAGCGCGACGCCCGTACCCAGTCCGAAGCCGATCCAGGAGAATCCGGAACCCGCGCCCTGCGTACCGCCGAAGGAACCGAACGCGCCCCAGGCCTCCGGCGCCTCGAAGGCGAGCACGACGAACGGCAGCACCATGCCGATGATCCAGATGGGCTGGGTCCACGCCTGCACCTTGGCGAGCGCTCCCATGCCCCGGAAGACGACAGGGATGACGATGAGCGTGGTCAGCAGATAACCGGCCTCGACCGGGAGCCCGACGGCCTGATGCATGGCCTGCGCCATGATCGAGCCTTCGAGGGCGAAGAAGATGAAGGTGAAGGACGCGTAGATCAGCGAGGTCAGCGTCGAGCCGAAGTATCCGAAGCCTGCGCCACGGGTGACCAGGTCCATGTCCAGGCCGTACTTCGCGCAGGCCCGGGCGATCGGTATGCCGGTGAGGAAGATGATCGTCGCGGCGGCGAGGATCGAGGCGAGTCCGCTGGTGAAGCCGTAGGTGAAGACGATCGAGGCGCCGATCGCGAAGTCGGCGAGATAGGCGATTCCGCCGAGCGCGGTGCCCGCGACCGTGGACGGCGACCAGCGCCGGAAGGAGTGCGGTGCGTAGCGGAGGGAGTAGTCCTCACGGCTCTCGTCGGCGGCGAGCTTCGCATAACTGCGCCCAGGAGCCGGAGCATCGGGCCCGGCCGGAACCTCCGTGGCCGGCGCCGCCGGAATCCCGGCCGGCGCCTCGGCCGTCTTCGGTGTGGCTGTGTCCGTCATCGGTGACTTCCCGTTCGTCGTCCGGTGTGCGGGTACGAACGGGAAGGTAGGAGCGGGACATGACAAGCCATTGCAGCCGGTGATTGCCCCTCGGTTACGGGACCCGACAGGGCGTTAACTTGTCGTCACCGACGCCGGACGGCGCCCTCCGGGTATCGGTCACCTGACCGGAAGGTGGTAGGCGATCCGGAAGCGATCGGCGGGCACCACCACGTCCGCCGTCTCGACCGGGCGACCCGATGCGTAATACGTACGCTCGATCACCATCACCACATGGCCCGGTACGCCGCCGAGCGCGAGGAGCTCCTCCGCCAGCCCCGGGCGCGCGCCGACCTGCTCGGCCACGTTGTCCACGACGACATCGATCGCGGCCATCCGCTCGACCACCCCGCAGCCGCCCAGCGGCCCCTCCTCCGGCAGCATCACCGGCGTACGCCCCGTCACGGCGAGGGGTTCCCAGGAGGTGGAGAGCATCATCGGCTCCCCGGCCTCCCGGAAGGTGTATCTCGTACGCATCACCCGGTCGCCCGGTTCGATGCCGAGGCGCTCGGCGATCTCACCGCTCGCGCCCTCCTGCTCACTGCGGGACTCCCAGGTCCCGCGCACCCCCTCCGCCGTCTGCTCCTGGCGGAACGGGCTGGCCCCGGCCCCGGTCCGGTAGCCGGAGCGGGCGATCCGGCGCGGAACCGGGCGCTCACGCACATAGGTACCGGAGCCGGAACGCCCCTCGACCAGACCCTCGGCCATGAGGACCTTGCGCGCCTCCAGCGCGACGGTGTCCGAGACTCCGTACTCCTCGCGGATACGGGCCTGCGAGGGCAGGCGCGTATGCGGCGGCAGCGAACCGTTGACGATCTTCTCTCTCAGATCGCTCGCAACGCGCAGATAGGCGGGCTGCTCACCGAAAGTCACAGGCCACTCCCAACAGGTTGACAGTCTGCAACAGCCTGGCAACCGTCGGTTGTGGATCGCAAGCACAGGCCAGAGTTTCACCCGAAGTGATGATTCATCACGACCTCACGCATAACCCGCCACCAATCGCCGGAGAGGCCCCGACCCTTCCGGCCCGGGTTCTCCCCAACCCCTTGACCCCTTTTGGTCCAGACCAATAGCTTCCTCTCCACAGAGCACGACTCATGTACCTCTCAGCACACGCACAGGAACGGGCCTCATGCGTCGAAGAACCCTGTCCTCCCTGGCCATTGCCGCCTGCGCAGCCGCGCTGGCGGCCGGCATCACCCCCGCCGCCTCCGCTTCCGCCGGCCACGGCAGCGCAAGCACCGGCGACCACGGCTCGGCCCCCGCCTACAAGCGCGTCGGCTACTTCACCCAATGGGGCGTGTACGGGCGCGACTTCCAGGTCAAGGACCTGGACACGAGCGGCTCCGCGGCCAAGCTCACCCACATCAACTACGCGTTCGGCAACGTCAGCGCCGACGGCAAGTGTTTCACCGGCAATGTGCCCGGCGAGGCCGACGCCTGGGCCGACTACGTCCGTCCGCTGGACGCGGCGGGATCGGTGGACGGTGTCGCCGACACCGACGACCAGGCCCTGGCGGGCAACTTCAACCAACTGCGCGAGCTCAAGGCCGAGCATCCCGGCCTCAAGGTCATGATCTCCCTGGGCGGCTGGAGCTGGTCCACCCACTTCTCGGACGCGGCCCGCACCGCCGCTTCCCGCAAGGCGTTCGTCTCCTCCTGCATCGACCTGTACATCAAGGGCAACCTGCCGGTGGACGGAACGCGCGGCGGCCAGGGCGCCGCGGCCGGTCTCTTCGACGGCGTGGACATCGACTGGGAGTGGCCCGGCTCCGCCGGCGACACGGACACGGTCCACCGCCCCGAGGACAAGCGGAACTTCACCGCGCTGGTGCACGAGTTCCGCACCCAGCTCGACGCCTACGCGAAGAACAGCGCGAAGACGCAGAAGAGCAGGGGCCACGGCACGAAGCCGAAGCACTACGAGCTCTCCGCGTTCGTCCCCACCGCCCCCGCCAAGATCGATGCGGGCTTCGATGTGCGCCGCATCATGCGGGACTTCGACTTCGTCAACCTCCAGGGTTACGACTTCCATGTCTCCGGCGAGGCGACCACGGCCCAGCAGTCCGCGCTGTACGCGAAGGGCGACTTCAGCGTCGACCAGACCGTCCGCGACTGGATCGAGCGCGGCGCCCCTGCCCGCAAACTGGTGATGGGCATGCCGTTCTACGGTCAGGGCTGGACCGGCGTCACGGGCGGCGGCGACGGTCTCGGCCGGCCCGCCACGGCACCCGCGCCGGCTACCTGGGCCGCCGGCTACGAGGACTACAAGGCCCTCAAGAAGCTGGCCGACTCAAGCACGTACAAGATCCACCGGAACGTCAGGGACGGCAGCGCCTGGCTGTTCGACGGCACCACCCTGTGGACGTACGACGACCCGCAGGTGCTGCGCACCAAGACCTCGTACATCCGCAAGCACGGTCTGGGCGGCGCGATGTTCTGGTCGCTGGACGGGGACACCGACGACGGCGAGCTGATGACCGCGGTCGACCGGGGACTCGGCCGGCACTAGCGCATGGTGTGTGGGGGGGGCCCCGGAGCGGGCCCCCCCCACAACCACAAAAAAAAAAAGAGCCCGCAAAAAAA
>NZ_JBHVWS010000052.1:0-30187 GCF_042882185.1 Streptomyces sp. NPDC058239 | reverse complement strand
CCCCCCCCCCCCGGGGGGGGGGGGGGGGGGGGCGCCCCCCCCCCCCCCCCCCCCCACACAGGCTCAACTGTCTACGGAGCCGTCATCAGAACTGCAGGGCCCAGGAGTTGATCCGGCCGGTGTCGGCTGCCGCATTGTCGCCGACCCGCAGCTTCCAGGTGCCGTTGGCCACCTCCGACGAGGCGTTCACCGAGTAGGTGGTGACCACGTTGTCGCTGCTGCCACCCGTTCCGTACGCCTTCAGGTTGTAGACCGAACCGTCGGGCGCGACCAGGTCGATCTTCAGGTCGCCGATGTAGGTGTGCGTGATGTCGACGGGCACGCTGAGCGTGGCCGGCGCGTTGCCGGTGACACCGGTGACGGTGATCGGCGACTCGACGGTGGAGTTGTCGCCGATGGCGTAGCTCGTCGTGTTCTCGAACTTCTTGCCCGGCGGCGTGGTGGTGCCGCTGCCGACATTCAGCAGCCGGTTCGGGGAGCCCGTACCCGGGTTCGTCACCACTCCGGTGCCGGCTGCGGCGACCAGTCCGGCGGAGACCTGTGCCGGGCTGTCGCTCGGGTGGTCGGCCAGGTAGAGGGCCGCGGCGCCGGCGACGTGCGGGGTCGCCATCGACGTACCGGAGATCGTGTTGGTGGCGCTGTCGCCGGTGTTCCAGGCCGAGGTGATCGACGAGCCCGGGGCGAAGATGTCGAGCACGGTGCCGTAGTTGGAGAAGCTGGAGCGGGCGTCCGTGCTGGTCGTGGAGCCGACCGTGATGGCCTCGGTGACCCGTGCCGGGGACTTCGTGGAGGCGTCGGTGGACTCGTTGCCCGCGGCGACCGCGTAGGTGATGCCGGACGCGATGGACTTCCGTACGGCGGCGTCGAGCACGGAGTCCGCCCCGCCGCCCAGGCTCATGTTGGCGACGGCCGGCTTGACGGCGTTCGCCGTCACCCAGTCGATGCCCGCGACGACCTGCGCGGTCGTGCCGGAGCCGCTGTTGTCGAGGACCCGGACGGCGACGATCTTCGCCTTCTTGGCGACGCCGTACGCCGAACCGGCGACGGTGCCCGCCACATGGGTGCCGTGGCCGTAGCCGTCCTGTGCGGTGTTGTCGTTGTCGATGGCGTCGTAGCCGTACGAGGCCCGGCCGCCGAAGTCGCTGTGGGTGATCCGGACACCGGTGTCGATGATGTACGCGGTGACCCCCTCGCCCGCCTTGTCGGGGTAGGTGTAACTCTGGTTCAGCGGCAGGGTCTTCTGGTCGATCCGGTCCAGTCCCCAGGAGGGCGGTGAGGGCTGGGTGCCGGAGACCGTGAAGGTCCGGTTCTGTACGACGGACTCGACGGCCGGGTCCGCGGCGAACTTCTTCGCCTGTGCGGCGGAGAGTTCGACCGCGTAGCCGTTGAGGGCGGCGCGGTAGGTCTTCTTGATCTTGGCGCCGTACTCCTTGGCGAGCGCCTTGCCCTGCGCGGAGCCGGCGTCGGCCGCCGCTTCGTCGAGCGTGACGATGTAGCTTCCGCTGATGGTGCCCGGCGCACCCGCGTTCTCGATCCGGCCTTCCGCCGCCGTCCCGGCCGCGGCGGCGGGGAACGCCGCCGCGGTGGAGAGCGCGAGGGCGGCACCGGCTATGACGCTCGCCGCGGCGAGTCTTCGACGCGCGTGGGGGGTGTGACGCATCACTGACATGTGAGGGGTCCTCCTCGATTGCGGTGCACTGGTGGGGGGTTCCATGGGAAATGGAGGTGGGGCCGGGCCGAACCGAGCGACTGAAGAGCATGGGCATGACAATCAATCGCTTCGGATTCCGCGCTGCCCATGGCCCGGCCGACAGCGAAAGATTGACCGATCCTTGGGAATCACACAAGGGTGCGTTGACGTGTGCCATACCTTCGCCACGCGGCCGCCACACGCCTGACATGCTGACGGGCATGGCCATGTATCTCTGTCCGCAGGACGGCACCCGCGCCGAAACCACCACTCTCACCTGGTGCTGCCCGGTCTGCCGCGGCCCCTGGGACCTCGACTTCGAGGTCGCGGGGCCGCTCTCGCTCAACTCCCTGACCGGACGCGTCAATTCACTGTGGCGTTACGAAGAGGCGCTGCCCCTCGCCGCTCCCACGACCACCCTCGGCGAGGGCCGCACCCCGCTCGTCCCGCTCACCGGCACGGTCACGGCCAAGCTCGACTTCCTGATGCCGACGCTCTCCTTCAAGGACCGCGGCGCCGTGATGCTCGCCGAACTGGCCCGCCGTCTCTCGCCCGAGCGCGTCATCGCGGACAGCAGCGGCAACGCGGGCACGGCCGTCGCCGCGTACTGCGCCCGCGCCTCGCTCCCCTGCACGGTGTTCGTCCCCGAGGGCACGTCCCCGAAGAAGACCGAGCAGATCCAGGCCCATGGCGCCCGCCTGGAGATCGTCCCCGGCGACCGTGAGGCAACCGCGCTGGCCGCCCGTACCGCCGCCGACACCCCGGGCACCTTCTACGCCTCGCATGTCTTCAACCCGTACTTCCTGCACGGCACGAAGACCTACGTGTACGAGATGTGGGAGGACCTCGGCGGCCGCCTCCCGGACGCCATCGCCGTACCGGTCGGCAACGGCACGCTCCTCCTCGGCGCGGCCCTGGCCACTGCCGAACTCCACGCCCAGGGGCTGATCGACGAACGCCCGGCGCTGATCGCCGTACAGGCCGAGGCCGTGTCACCGCTGGCCGCCGCATTCCGCGCGGAAGCGGACGGGCTGCTCGACGCCCCGGCCGGCGCGGCCGCCCCCACCCTCGCCGAGGGCATCGCCATCCCCCGCCCGCCGCGCGCCCGGGCCATCCTGGCCGCGGTACGGGAATCGGGCGGCACCTTCCTCACGGTGACCGAGGATCAGATCCGTGCTGCACAGCTGGATCTCGCCGCCCGCGGGTTCTACGTGGAGACGACGGGCGTCGCCTGCTGGGCTGCGGTCGGCGGCTGGACGGACCGGAGCGTCGTCGTACCCCTGTGCGGAGCAGGCCTCAAAACGGGCCTCGCCCGCTGACGGGGCCCGGCGGCCGTTCACCCACGCGCCGCGCGCCGTGCACCGCCGCTCGGCGCGCGCGTCCATACCTTCATACGGTGAGCCTCTCGCGCCTCTGTCTCCTCACGTCCCTGACGTCTCTGGTCGCGGGCGCCCTGATCGCACCGCTGCCGCCCCTCTCGTACGCCGCCGCTCCCCTCCCGCCCTCGCCCACGGCCTGCGGCCGGGACACCGACCCCGCCTGGGCGCCGACCTCCACCCGGTTCGGCGCGGCCGCCGGTTACGACCCCTATGCCGGCAACGGATATCTGGCCCATCGAGTGCCCGCCACGGGCGCCGGCTATGCCGCCTCGGGCGAGAAGACCGGCTGGCCGCTGTTCACTCCGCGCTACGACGGCGCCTTCGTCTCCGGCCTGTTCGGGCGCGACAAGAACCTCGCGGCCGGCCGCGAGGTGATCGCCGCACTGCCGAGCTGGACGACCCTCGACGTACGCGTCGGCAACGAGACCTACGATTCCGCCACGCCTCCGGGCCGGATCTCGCACTACCGCCAGACGGTGTTCCTGCGCTGCGGCCTGGTGCGTACATCGCTGCGCTGGACCACGGCCGACGGGCACACGACGGACCTGACGTACGAGGTGCTCGCCGACCGGTCCGATGTGCACACCGGCGCCGTGCAGCTGCGTATGACACCGCACTGGAGCGGTACGGCGACCGTCACCGGACGCCTCGACCCTCGGGGCGCACGCCGGATCACGCTCAACGACGACGGAACGTTCCGCACGCAGGGCACCGGGACAGCGGGCGCGATCGTCCAGACGATGCGCACCGGCAGATCGAAGCCGGCGCAGGTACCCGGCACCGACCGGGTACGCAGCACGGTCCGGGTACGCAACGGGCGCACGTACACCTTCGAGAAGTACGTCGGAGTGGACACCGCGCTCACCTCGTCCGCCCCGCGCACAACCGCCGGCGAGGCGTCCCGGCGCGCGGCCCGGCGCGGCTGGTCCGGTGTCCTCGCCGAGAACGCCGCCGCCTGGCAACAGGCCTGGGCGGCCGACATCTCCGTACCGGACAGTCCCGAGCTGCAGCGGTGGCTGCGGTCGGCGCAGTACGGACTGCTCGCCTCCACCCGGACCGGGTCCCGCGACAGCATCGCACCGGCCGGTCTGACCAGCGACGACTACGCGGGCATGGTGTTCTGGGACGCCGAGACCTGGATGTTCCCGGCACTGCTCGCCACCCGCCCCGAACTGGCCCGCTCCGTCGTCGAGTACCGCTACCGCACGCGCCGGGCTGCCCGTGCCAACGCCCAGAAGCTGGGATTCCGGGGGCTGTTCTACCCGTGGACGAGTGCGAGCAAGGGCAACCTCTGGACCGAGTGCCAGAGCTGGGATCCCCCGCACTGCCTCACCCAGAACCACCTCCAGGGCGATGTCTCGCTCGCCGTCTGGCAGTACTACCTGGCGACCGGGGACCGCGACTGGCTGGCCGGGCACGGCTGGCCGCTGCTTCGGGGGATCGCCGACTTCTGGGCCTCGCGGGCCACCGCGAACGGCGACGGCAGCTACTCGGTGAAGGACGTCGCGGGCCCCGACGAGTACAGCAACGGCGTCACCGACGGGGTCTTCACCAACGCGGTCGCGGCCACGGCCCTGCGCAACGCCACCCGCGCGGCGCAACTGCTCGGGCACCCGGCACCGGCCGAGTGGACGCGGGTCGCGGACGGTCTGCGCATCCCGTACGACCCGAAGCGGAAACTCTTCCTCCAGTACGCGGGCTACCACGGCTCGACGATCAAACAGGCCGACGCGGTGCTGCTGATCTACCCGCTCGAATGGCCGATGGAGCCGGGCGCCCGGGCGTCCACGCTCGACTACTACGCAGCGCGCACCGATCCGGACGGCCCGGCGATGACGGACTCGGTCCATGCGATCGACGCCGCCACGATCGGGGAGGCCGGCTGCGCAACGTACACCTATCTCCAGCGCGCCGTGCGCCCGTTCATGCGCGGCCCGTATGCCCTGTTCAGCGAGGCCCGGGGCGCGAAAACGGGCGCACAGGACCCGCTGTCGGGCTCCCCCGCCCAGGACTTCCTCACCGGAAAGGGTGGATTCCTCCAGGTCTTCACACACGGCCTGACGGGTCTTCGGCTGCGGGAGGACGGGGTGCGCCTCGATCCGTTGCTGCCGCCGCAGCTGGGAAAGGGCGTCACTCTGACGGGGCTGCGCTACCGGGGCCGTACGTACGACATCGCGATCGGTCCCCTGACGACGACGGTCCGGTTGATCTCCGGCGCCCCCTTCACCGTCCACACGCCCACCGGCCCCCGCCTCCTCACCGGCACGCTCGCCCTCGCCACCCGACGCCCCGACCTCGCCCGGACGACGGACGCGGCCCGCTGCCGCCCTGCGACGGCGACCTCCGAGACCCCCGGCCTGTACGCGGCCGCCGCGGTGGACGGCAGCCCGGCCACGTCCTGGTCCCCGGACGGCGCGACGGGCTCGCTGACGGTGGACTTGGGGCGCGCGGCCCCGGTGACCTCGATCGAGCCGGAGTGGACGGACGCACGCTTCTCCTCCTACCGCCTGGAGACATCGGTGAACGGCACGGACTGGCAGCCGTACCGCCCCGGAGCGACGGCCCGTCGGGTGCGGCTGACGGTCACTTCGGAGGACGCGGAGAAGCCGGTGGGCGTACGGGAGTTGAGTGTCGTGCAGCCCTAGTCCCCTGAGTCGGGATCCTCACGGGCGACCGGCGTCCGGCCCGGTCCAGCCGGCCACGCCGACACACGCCTCGTTCCCCCCGGGGTCGGCCGGCACCCGGTTCGACGGCGCGTCGGCATCATTCACCAGGCGGCCGCCGGCAGCGAGCGCCGCGGCTATCCGCGCCTCGGCCCGGTCGTACGGCACCCGGACGGCTCAGATGCCGGGTGGGCCAAGTCGGGTGTAAGAAACGCCGACACTGGTGCCACCGGGGGTGACGACCCTGATGGTGATCGCGCCCGCCGCGCCGGGCGGTGCCGTGGTTGTCAGCTGGGTGTCGGAGACCACGGTGAAGCCGACGGGCACGGCGCCGAACAGTACTGCGGTGGCATACGTCAGTCCGACGCCGGTGAGAGTCAGCGTGGTTCCGCCTGCCAACGGCCCCTGGTTGGGGACCAGACCAGTGAGAACCGGGGCACCCAGATACAGGTAGGCCGCACCGTTGCTCGTGCCACCGGGCGTGGTGACGGTGACCGGGACGGTGCCGGCGACACCGGGCGGCGATACCGTTCTGATCTCCGTGGCCGAGAAAATGGTGTAAGGGGTCGCCGCCGTCGCACCGAAGCGAACCGCCGTGGTCTGGAGGAAATTCGCACCGGTCAGCGTCACGGGCATGCCGCCGCTCACCGGCCCGGACCCGGCGGTGACGCCACTGATTACCGGTGCGGCGAGGTAGTAGTAGGAGACGGCCTGGGTGCTGGTACCAGCGGGCGTGGTGACCGTGACGGCAACCGGGCCCGGGACGCCGATGGGGACAACGGCAGTCAGTTGGGTCGCCGAGACGACAGTGAACGAACTCGCCGCGTTCGCCCCGAAGCGCACGGAGGTCGTTCCGGTGAAGCCGGTCCCGGTCAAGGTGATGCTGTTCCCACCCACGAGTGGCCCCTGGGCCGGAGTCACACTGCCCAGAACCGGAGCGGCGACATACGTATAGGGGATCCCGGCGCTGGTGCCGCCCGGAGTGGTGATCGTGACGTTGACGGTGCCGGGGGACGCGGCGGGGGCGACCGCGGTGGCCTGCGTCGCCGAGACGCCAATGAACGCGGCGGCCACGGTGCCGAAACGGACCGAGGTGGCGCCGGTGAAGCCGGTTCCGGTCAGTGTGACCGTGTTCCCGCCCTCGACCGACCCCTGGTTGAGGACGACGGAACTGATCGCGGGCGTCGCGATCGTGTAAGTGAAGCCGACGCCGTTGCTGGTTCCATCGGGCGTGGTCACCGTGATCTGTACGGCGCCCGCACCGGCCGGCGCGACCGTGGTGATCTCGGTCGCGGACACCACGGTGAACGAAGCGGCGGGAGTACCGCCGAAGGTGACCGCGGTCGCGCCGGTGAATCCGGTGCCGGTCAGTGTGACGACCGTTCCGGCGAGCCCCGAGAGAGGGCTGCTCACGGTGATTACGGGGGCCGCCGCGGCCGTCGACGGTTGCGTAGCGCGGGGCATTGCGCTGTCGGAGCTCTCCAAAGCCGTTCTCCTGTCGAGTGATGTGATCTGCGGGATGTGATCGGGGCGTTGTGGACGGGATGCGGAGACAGGAATGTGGTGATCGGGGCGCCGCCCGGACCCCCTGGCCGGGCGGCGATGAGCGAGTGGTGCCGGGTGGGTTGCCCGCCCGGCCGGGCGCAAGGTCCCGGACCGGGGCGGACGTCATGCATCCGGAGGCGGTACCGGCCCGGGCGCTGTTCCGCGTCGGCAGTCGGTGCCGCAGCCGTGACGGATCAGATGCCGGGGCCTGTCACATACGTGAAGGCACCGACGCCCGTGGCCGTGCCCGCAGGGTTGGAGAGAGTGACGTCGACCGCACCGACGGCGCCGGGCGGGGTGACGGCGGACACCGTCGTCGCGTTGATGACCGAGAACGGTGCCGCCACCGAGTCGAACGTGACCTGGGTCGTCGAGGTCAGGTTGGTCCCCGTGATGGTCACCGCGGTTCCGCCGGACGCCGGCCCGGAAGCCGGAGTGATCCCGGTGATGGTCGGGTCGTCGATGTACGTGTACGACAGACCGTTGTTGGTGCCTCCGGCGGTCGTCACACTGACACCCACCGGCCCGGCTGCCGCACCCGCGGGCACGACGACACTGATCTGGCTGTCCGACAGCACCGTCGGCGTCACGGTGTTGGCGCCGAATGTCACCCCCGTGGCGGTGGACAGGCCGGTGCCGTTGATGGTGATGGTGTTGCCGCCCGCGGTGTCGCCCGAGCTCACGCTCAGACCGGACTTGAACGGGGCGCCGACATAGAAGAACGGGATCGGGTTGCTGGTTCCGCCCGGGGTGGTCACCGTCACGCCGACCGAGCCGGAGCCGGACGGCGAGACAGCGGTGACCTGGGTGGGCGAGACGTTGGTGACGCCGGTCGCCGGCTTGGTGCCGAAGAGCACAGCGGTGGTGCCCGTGAGGTTGGTGCCCGTGACCGTGACGGTGGTACCGCCGCCGGTGGAGCCCTGGTTCGGACTGATTGGCATGATCGTCCTCCGTGTGTTTGAACTGGACTACCGAGTGCGGGAGTTGACTCAAGCCGGGTCCGGCTCAAGACCCGCGGCCATGGCTTGGACCACCGGGCCGCTGTCGGACCCGGCCGTCCTCGCACAGGGCGCCAGGAGCCGTGATGAGCCGTGTCGCCGACCGCCGGCTTCGGACGCCGCGGCCGTCCCGCCGCGAGCGCCGCTCCGTACGAGCCGGGGCCGCCCTCGCGGTGATGAACCGACAGCCATCGCACTGCCCGACATGAGGCCGAGGCGTTCACGCGACTGATGTCGACTCGCTCACGGCGGCAAACCGCACGCGGGTCGCAGAGTCCACGGCCACGCTTGTGGCCTCGATGACGAGGTACTTGGTGTGCGCGGATGGCTCGCGCACCGCTCCCTTGCAGAGGCCGGGGGCTGTCGCACCAGCTCCTGCCACTACCTGGCAGGGGCGACTGGTCGGATCCAAGTCCTCTACAGGGGCGCCCATCGCGGTCGTCCGGAGCAAATGATGCCGAGGTCCGTCACGCATGGACGGTCGGCGAACAGAACGGTTCCGCGCTCCCCCGGAGAGGGATGGGCGGCCCACCGGTTCGGATACCCAAGTGACCCATACGAATGAAATACGACACAAGCATCTTGACCGTTAGTCACCTGGACGGACGAGCGCACAGGGGTGAACCGATCGGCACGCCGGGGGGAGTCGAATCCGCCGCCCATCGCACCATGCGCCCCCCAGGAACATCACGCACCTGACCGGTTCCCGGCAACGGACGCACCCGGCGCGTCAGCAGGGAAGGGGCCGTCTCCTGGCGGAGATTCGTACCGAGGTCGTGGTGTTTCCAGCCGGCGACGCAGCCGAGTGTGCCGCCGCCCGAGCCGGTTCTGTGGGCCGTCGGTGGCAAAGCAGCCCGCGCCCGCTTGCGCCTGCCGTCGGGCTCCCACACCGCGCTGAACAATCACCCGGGTCAGAACGTACGGACGCGTCTCAACGGACTGAGGGGAACGACCGATGGACAGAGCGGGACATCCGGATCGCAGAACTCTGCTCGCCGGCGGACTCGTGGTCGCCTCGGTCGCCCTTGCGGGGTGCTCATCGACGAGCGCCACCCCATTGGCGACCAGCACTTCGCCGGAAGCGCGGCCGACCACGCCCGCCGCGGCATTCACGAGACTGATGGACGGCAACAAGCGCTGGGTGAGCGGCGACCTCCGACACCCCGACCGTGATCCGGACCGGCGCGAGTTCGTAGCCCAGAAGCAGGAGCCTTTCGGGGCGATCCTTTCGTGCATCGACTCCCGGGTGCCGCCTGAACTCCTCTTCGATACCGGGCTGGGTGACCTCTACGTGATGCGCACGGGCGGGGAGGCGGTCGGCCCGGTGGTTACCGGTTCCGTGGAGTACGGACCCATGACGAGTGGCACTCCGCTCGTCGTCGTCCTCGGACATCAGCGTTGCGGTGCCATCGAGGCGGCATACAAGTCCATCCGTGACGGCAAACCGCTGCCGGGAAACCTGGAGGCGATCGCCAAGGCTCTGCGGCCGGCGTACGAGCAGGCAGTCCGGGAAGGCGGTGCCGACCCGGTCGAGACCATGGCCCGCGCCCAGGTCAAGCTGACCGCAGCCGACCTGCGCTCCAACCAGGACCTGGCCCCACTCGTGGGGCAGGGCGCCCTTGCCGTCGTCGGCGCCTACTACTCGCTCGACACCGGCAAGGTGGAAGTCCTGGCCGGCGCGCCTTCCTGACCCGTCGGACGCCGCCCTCCCGCCCGGAACCGCTCCGCGGTCAGTAGCGACGGCGGGCGGCGAGGACGACGATCTCCTTGTCCGTGACCGGATGGACGAGGCGGTGCTCATCGTCGATCCGTCGCGACCGAGCTCCCGGCAAGTGGTACTTCAGCGGCTCAGGCCTGCCGATTCCCGAGAACGGGTCACGCCTGGCGTCCTCGATGAGCCCGTTGACCCGAGCGAGCATCTTGCGGTCGTTGTCGAGCCAGGACATGTGGTCCTTCCAGCCCTGATCCTCGAAGACAGGCCTCACCGGGCGCCCGCACCGGCGTCCGCCGAGTGCGGTACGTCCCGGCCTCAAGAAGGAAGCGAAGAAGGTGCACCGGAAGCCGCAGCGGCCCGCAGGCGGAGCAGGACAGTTCCGATGAGCTTGTCCTCGGGGCAGTAGCCCCACTGTTTGGAGTCCATCGAGCCCGGCTTCTCGCCCAGGAGGACGAGCATGCCCGGCGGCACGTGGGTACCGGGGCATCGGCCGGCCCAGTGCGGTACGGGCTCTCCGGCGACGGCGACGATGCGTTTGACGTACCACGAGTCGGGCGTGGCGCCCGTGGGGAAGTGCCAGCCGTGCTCGGGGTGGGGGGCGACGACGACGGCCACCCGGCCCGTGGCGACACGGCGTCTGCCGCGGAGCATGAGGATCCGGTCGCCGGGCATGAGGCTCGGCGACATGCTGTGTCCGCGGACGGTCACGGCCACCAGCCGCCCACGCGCCAGCAGCAGGGCTGCGGCAAGGACGAGGAGTCCTGCGAGGGCGAGGAGCACCGGGGCTGCGGCGGTCACCGGACGGTCTCCTCGTAGCCTTCGGCTTGCGTGGTGAAGAGCTCGGCATAGGTGCCGTGGGCGGTCATGAGCTGTTCATGGGTGCCTTCCTCCTGCACGGTTCCGTCGGCGATGACGACGATGGCGTCCGCGGCGCGGACGGTGTTGAGGCGGTGGGAGACGAGGATGCTCGTCGCGCCCTGGCGGAGCGAGGTGAGCCGGTCGTGGACGTGGCGCTCGGCGACCGCGTCGAGGCCGGTGCTGGGTTCGTCGAGGATCATGAGATCCCGTTCGGAACGCATCAGGGCCCGGGCGAGCGCGAGGCGCTGCCACTGGCCGCCCGACAACTGGACGCCAGGGCTGGTGTCTTCGGTGTCGTCGGGGAAGAACATCCGGCTGAGCATGGTGTCGTACCCCTGTGGGAGGCGGGCGAGGGCGGTGTGGATGTCCGCGTCGGCGGCGGCGGCGTGGATGCGCCCGTGGTCGTGGAGAGAGCCGAGGTCACCGAGGCCGATGTTCTCCCCGGCGGTGAGGTCGTACTCCATCGGGTCCTGGAAGACAACGCTGATTCGTCGGCGCAGCTGGTCCGCAGGGAAGTCCTTGAGGTCGATGCCGTCCCAGTGGATGCTGCCCCGCTGCGGGTCGTAGAGGCGGCACAGCAGTTTGACAAGGGTGCTCTTGCCGGCCCCGTTGAGACCGACGATGGCCAGGCTGGTGCCGTGCGGGATGGTCAGGCTGACTCCGCGGAGGATCCACGGTCCGTCGTCGGTGTAGCGGAACCAGACGTCCCGGAGTTCGACGCCGTGGCTCAGGGGCGGTGGGGCGATCGGGGCGGCCGGGGCGGGGAGGTCGTCCCGGACCTGGGTGACATGCAGGTAGTGGCTGAACAGCAGGGCCGTCTGGTGGCTCTGGGCGATGCACCCCACCAGGCCGATGAGTGCCGTCTGCATACCGGCGAGGGCGGCGACGAGGAGGGATACGTCACCGGCGGTGAGGGCGTGGGCGGCGGCCTGGTGCACGCCCCAGACGAGTGCGCCGGTGGAGACGCCGGCTCCGAGGGCGGCGAGGGCCGTCTCGTAGGTGGCGAGGCGGCGGTCGAGGCGTTCCTCCTGCCGGTTGATGCTGTCGAGATCGGTACGCATGCGCTGCGCGAAGTAGCCGCCGAGGCCGTAGAGGCGGATCTCTTTCGCCGCTTGAGTGCCGGTGAGGAGCCCTCGGTAGAAGATCTGGCGGCGGGCGAGGTTGCTGGTGCGCCAGAACATGTCCGCGCGATGCCGGCTGTTGGCCAGGTGGGCGAAGAGGGCCGGAACGGCCGCGACGACGAGAATGGCGGCCAGGGTGGGGCTGATGAGCAGGAGACTTCCCAGAAAGCCCGCCAGGGTGAGGACTCCCTGGGCGCCCTGGAGTGCTGCACCGACGAGTCGCTCGGCCCCCTGCGCGCTTTGGATGGCGAGTTGGACGCGGTCGTGGAAGGCGGGCTGTTCGAGCTTGGACAGACCGCTGAGCCGGTTGACAGCCGTGAGCAGGTCGCTCTGGGCCCGGGTGGAGGTGGCGCGGCGGATGCGGCCGTCGGCGTAGGAGGAGATGGCTGAGGCCGCAGCGAGGAGGACAGTGAGCAGGCCGATGCCGGCAGCGGCCCAGTTGAGGTCCGAGGCGCGGAATTCATCCGCGGTGAGGCTGTCGACCACGTACTTGAGCAGCCAGGAGGCGGCTACGGGGGCTGCACCCGCGATGACGACGGTGACGATGCGGACGGCGAGGGCCCCGGGGCAGGACCGCAGCGTGAGGGCGAGTACGGCGGTGAGGCCCCGCAGGAATTCGGCCGTGCGGGAGGTGGACTGCCCCCTCATGCGGTGAGGAGGTTGAGTGCGGGCAGGGAACCTTGGCCGATGCCTGTCTCTGTGATGGTCCCGTCGGCGTCGAGGAGGACGAAGGTCGGGTGGTGGCGTACGCCGAAGGCGCCGGCGACGGGACCGTTCGGGGGTTCGGTGGCGGTGAGTTCGGTGAGCGGGCCGACTGCTTCGAGCAGGGGGCCGGCTTCGGGGGGCTGTCCGCTGATGACGGCGACGAGATGCGCGCCTGACGGGGCGTTCACCTCGGTCCACCGTTGGATCTCGGGGAGGCTTTCCCTGGTGGGCCCGCAGTCGGGGCGGAGGAAACAGATGAGGGCGGGGTGCCCGGCCAGGGTGGATTCGCTGACTTCGCCTCGGGGCGTGTGCAAGGTGAAAGCGGGGGTGCGGTCACCTTCGTGTACGGCAAGGGCCGGCGGACCCGAGGCCGCGGTGGCCGGGGCGGGGGCGGCCATCGTGGCGCGCCAGCGTTTGATGACCGCAAAGGTGAGGAGGGCGTTGACGAGGGTGACCGCGGCGAGAAGGGCGAGGCCGGTGATGGCGTAGCTCACTCTGTGATCGTCCTTTCAGCGTTGGCCGGTGCGGGCGAAGAAGAAGGCGAGGTCGTCGGTGAAGACGGCGAACGCGGTGAGATAGACGGCGACGGCGACGGCGAGCGCGAGTCCAGGGGCGTTCGGAGCGGTGGTGGTGCCGTGGGTGAGGGCGATGGCGCCGCCGAGGAGAGCGAGCACGGTGAGTGTGGCGTTACGGGCGACATGCCAGGGGCCCATGGGCACAGTGGTCCTGCTGCCGAAGCAGGGGCAGCCGGCGGAGCTGCCGCGCCGCATGGTGGTGACGGCGACGGCGCTGAATGCCGCGCACAGGGCGGCGGCGACGGCCAGGCCCGCGGTGAGCGTCCGGGGCAGGGCGAGGAGCACGGCGGCGACGATCTCGGCCGCGGGCACCAGGACGGCGAGAGCCGGCCGGGCGGCGGCCGGTAGGTAGGTGAGATCGCCCAGTGCCGTGGCGAATCGGCGGCGGTCGCGCAGCTTGGCGAGGCCGGCCACGGCCAGCACGCAGATCAGGGTCAGGCGGCAGACGAGCAGCAGGTCGGACAAGGGTGACTCCGAAAGAATGGGTCCTGGGCCGGCGGGCACGGGGCGGGCCGCACGCGGCCCGCCCCGTGGTTGTTCAGCAGTAGTCCCAGCTTCCGCAGCTGACCCCGCACGCGCCCGTGTAACAGCAGCGGCGGCACCGCTGGGCGCTGGTGCTCCACTCGGTCCAGCAGTCCGGCGGGCAGCCTGCCTCGGCTTCGGCCTTGGGCAGAATCCGCTCGATCAGGCGGCCGGCACCGGCCTTGAGTGTGCGCATGGTTCTCCTCTTCCTGTGTGGATGGGATGTGCGTACTCCGCGGTGCGACCGCGGTCCGCGGTCGCACCGGGGTTCAGGAGGCCGCCGATACCGGTTCGCGGTCGGCGGCGGAGGGAGCGGCGACAACGCCGTCCTGGTAGCTGAGGATCGTGGGGAAGGCAGGGACGCGCAGGGCGCGGAACAGTGGCGATGCCTCGGGCCCCGGTACCACCTCGTCCGCCGGCCCCACGAGTTGGGCACTCAGGCTGCTCTCGCCGGCTTCGGCGCCGATCACCAGGGCCAGGACCCGGCCGCCTGCTGCCCGGGCCCGGTCGGCCCGTTCGGCGAAGTCGGGGAGGCTGTCGGTGCAGGACGGGCAGTCGTGGGAGAAGACGCCCAGCAGCAGCTCCCCGGAGCGGAAGTCGTCCTGGGTCAGGGTCCGGCCGCTGAGCGCGGTGGCGGTGAAGTCCGGGAGTCCGTCTCCGGGTTGCGGCCCCTGGGCCGCGAAGTCGTCGCGTCGGCGTACGACTTCGAGCTCCTGCCAGCGGCGCAGGATGACCACGAGCATGACGAGGTTGAGCAGGGCGACGGCTCCGACGAGTACCAGACCGGCAATGACGTAAGGCAAGTTTCGACCCCCTGGCGCGGTTGCACGGGGGAGCAGTGTGATAGATGAGGCCTGTCGGGAGGACGCCAAAACCTTGCCAGGAACATGACGAGCTGAGCATCATTGCCGCCATGCTTGCCACGGGGTCGCATTTTCGAGTGCTAGGCAGGGTTGAGTGGACCGTCGACGGACGCCCCAGAGCCATCGGTCGCCGCCGCGAACGTCTGTTACTGGGTTTACTCCTGCTGGAGATGGACCGGCCGCTCCCGATGGACCGGCTGATCGATCTGCTGTCGGACGAGGACGAACGGCCGCGGTCCCGGGCCGATCTGTATGTGGATGTCTCCCGGCTGCGGGCGAGCCTTCGCCAGGGCGGGTGCGACGGGTCGGTGCGGCTGGTGCGGAGCGGTTCGACGTACGCCCTGACCGGCGATCCGCAGCTGGTGGATCTGCACCGCTTCACTCAGCTGGTCAACCGGGCCCAGCGGAGCACGGAGCCGCAGGAGGTTTCACGACTCGCCTCGTCCGCCCTGGCCGAGTGGCGCGGGGCGGTGCTGGAGGACGTCGCGTCCGAGCGGACACGCCGAGGTGTCGGCACCGCTTTCGACGAACTGCTGATATCGGCGCAACTGCTCCGTGTCGCGGCGGAGTTCAAACTGCGTAACTACTGGTCGCTCGCCGCGGAGCTCGCGCGGCTCACCGAGGACCATCCGGAACACGAGATGCTCTTGGCCTTCCGTGCGGCCACGCTCTACGAATGCGGCCGTCGCGCGGATGCGCTGCGAGTGCTGTCCTCGGCGCGAGCACAGATGACCGCGCGACTGGGGTTGGATCTGAGCCGCGAGCTGCAGGATCTGCGCGAGGCGATCCTGCGGGGCAATCCCGTGGACCGCCGCATCTTCCGCTGCGGCGCCCTGGGCGCCGTGTGACGCACCGCCGCATCCCCGCCAACCCGGAACGGTAGAGGTGAGCAGGGGTGATGGCGGGTGGCGAGGGATCGGATTTCCCAACGCCATCCCGGCACGGGAAACAGCAAGGGGCCGACTCCCGGAAGAGTCGGCCCCCTTCCGACCTGCATGTTTACCAGATCAGCGATGTGGTGCTGTGTCACTCGCCGCACGTTGAAGCGGAACTCCACCACAACTTGTCTGACCTGCGGAAACGCGGAGTCATCCCAGCACCATCCCAGCACGGGATTCGCGACAAAATATGAGAGGGCTCGGGACCGCCAACGCTACACAACAGCGGTAAGCAGGGGGCCGAGGTTCGAGGGACTTCTCCGCGACGCCTGTTCAGCCTGACCGCGCTCCTCGTCTCCCGTGCCGCGCCTGACATCCGCCACTCACAGCGGCCAGGCGGTCAGCAAATCGCCGGGGCGGTAGGTGGCATCGAGCCCCGGACAGTCGACTCCACTACGCGAAACCGACACGACTGGAACAGGTTCGTCGGTGAGGGCAGCCCGGTGCCGATGCAGAGCGGCCAAGTCATGCCGGTCGAAGGGCGACTGCTCCAACCACTTGATGGAACCGACGAAGAGCAGCTCCTTGGCAATAGGGGCGCGGTCCGCCCCGACGATGTCGATTTCGACGTCGTTGGTGCGGGTCCAGTAGCCGCCCACTGCGGGGGCCGCGGGCAGCCCGTCATCGGGCAGTATCCGCGCCAGAGCCTCGCGGACAAGGGGCTCGACGGCTCGGCCACGCCAGCTGGTCCAGCTCTCCCGGATCCGCGCCAACGTCAGATCGCCCCGCCCTCGCTCGATCTCCTCCATGGACGGACCGAGCAGGTGCAGCCAAAACCGCAGATAGGGATCTGACACTCGGTAGCGGCGATCCTTCGACGGACGCAGCGACACGGGCAGTTCCGCGGCGACGATCCGCTTGTCCGTGAGCAACTCCAGCGCTCGCTGCAGGGGCGTGGCCCCGATACCGCCGGCCGCACGGGCGATGTTGGTAAAGGTTCTCTCGCCACTGCCAATGGCCGCCAGCACCGTACGCGCCTGAGCCTGCGGAGGGAACTCGGCAGCCAACGAGCGCTCGGCCGACACCAGCAGGGCCGAGACCGGGTCACTCAGCGCCTCGCCCAGGAAGTCCCAAAGCCCCGCGCCCCGCGGCCACTCCGCGCAGATCAGCGGCAACCCGCCGGTGACCAGTGCGGCGTCGAAGGCTTCCGCCGGATCCAGCCCGAGCATCTGCCCCACCTCGGCGGGATTGAGCGGTCCCAGCACCATCTCCCGGCCGCGCTGGTGGAAGGGTCGCCCGTAGCTGTTCAGGGCCTCCATCATCGACAGATCGGAACCGATGAGGACCAGCAGCACCGGCTTGGTCTCCAGCACCCGATCCCAGGCCCGCTGCAGCATCCCCTCAAAGGCGCCATCGGCATCCATCAGGTACGGCACTTCGTCGATGACAAGCACGCTCGCCCGGTCGGCGGGCAGCGCCGCGGCCAGCACGTCGAACGCGGCATCCCAGCTCTCCGGCCGCGCGGCGGCCACCAGCCCCGCCAACGGCAGCGTCGATGCCTGGGCGTCCCGGGCCAGCCGTGCCAGATCATCCCCTGGGGACGCACCGGTCGCCGCGTAGAACAAGAACGGGGCTCCGGAGCGCTCCGCAAACCGCTCGACCAGTCGCGACTTGCCCACGCGGCGCCGCCCACGCAACATCACGCACCGACCGGGCCGCTCCCCGCCAACCCCTGTCGCCACCTTCTGAAGCTCTCGCTCCAGCGTCGCCAGCTCGTGCCGACGACCTACGAAGTCCACCATGCCTGCCGACCTCCACCCACGACACTGACATTAATGTTAGTAACTTCAACGTTAGCATCATGGATGCCGGCCGTAAGCGACTGATCACAGGGCGCAGCAGAACGCGAGCCCCGCTGGACGGCGAATTCCCGGAAGGACGTACGGAGTTCCCTTGCCCAATGGTCAAGAATCGTTGACCATTGGGCGCATGCCTGCTGAGGATCTTCCCGAGACGTTTCACGTCACCACTGACGAGCAGCTACGCGCCGTTTCCAATCTCACGCGTCACCGGATCATGGCCGTGCTCCGCTTCGAGCCCGCGACGATTACGCAGATCGCCGAGCGGGTGGGCCTTGCGAAGGGGAGTTCCAGCTACCACGTACGGCTGCTCGAACGGGCCGGCCTGGTGAAGGTGGTACGAACGCGGAAGGTCCGGGGGGTCACCGAGCGGTACTACGCAATGGCCGCGCGGGCGATCGTGCTGCCGGATCCGGGCGAGGGAGGCCCGGATGTGCTGATGCGGCACGCGGTGGCGGACCTGGAGGCAGCGCCGATGGATGGCGAGCGGCACGTGCGGATGGCGCATCTGCGGCTCACCGAGGAGCAGTTCGCGGAGCTGGGGGCGCGGCTGCAGGCGCTGGCGGACGAGTACCGGGAGCTGTCCGATCCGTCGCTGCCGAACGCGTCACTCGTCTTCGCACTGTTCCACCCGGCACCGCGCGAGCCGGCCGAAGGGGACGCCAAGTGACCTCAGACGTTCGGAAGCTGCCGACCGGGTTCGGACGGCTGTGGACCGCGCAGACGGTGTCCTCGCTCGGTGACGGGGTGTCGCATGCCGCGCTGCCGCTGCTCGCGTTGGCGTTGACGCGGGATCCGATGGCGCTCGCCGTCGTCACGGCCGCCGGAACGCTGCCGTGGCTGCTCTTCGGGGTGCTCGGCGGTGCGCTGGTGGACCGCTGGGACCGCCGGCGCACGATGTGGGTCACGGACGCGGCGCGTGCGGTGCTGCTCGCGATACCGGCGGCAGCGGCCGCGCTCGACGTGCTGAGCATTCCACTGCTCGCGGCCGTCGCCTTCCTGCTCGGCCTCGGCGGACTCTTCTTCGACACGGCCGCCACGGCCTATCTGCCGGATCTGCTCGGCCGCGACCCCGCACTCCTGGAGCGCGCCAACTCCCGCCTGCGCGGCGCCCAGACCGCCATGTCCGGCTTCGCGGGGCCGCCCGCGGGCAGTGCGCTGCTCGCGCTCGGGCGGGCGGTACCGCTGCTCGCCGACGCGGTGTCGTTCGCGCTCTCCGCACTGCTCGTACGGTCGCTGCCCGCCGCGCCCCGGCCCGTACCGGAGGCCCGCGAGTCGCTGCTTCGGCAGGCGCGGGCCGGGGCCTCGTACGTCTTCCGGGATCGGCTGCTGCTCGGGCTCGCGCTCCGTCCGGCGGTCGGGAACATCGCCTTCCTCGCCGTGGAGACCGTCCTCGCCCTCTTCGCGCACGACCGCCTCGGCATCGACACCTTCGGCTTCGGCCTGCTCCTCACGGCGGAGGCCACCGGCGGTCTGCTCGGCGCGGGCATCGCCTCCTTCCTCGGCCGACGACTCGGCACCGGCACCGCGCTGACCTGCACGGCCGCGGTCGAGGGACTCGCCATCCTGGGGCTTGCCGCCGCCCCGAATCCGTACGTGGCCGGGCTCGCACTCGCCGTCTGCGGGGCGGGCATGGGCGCCACGATGGTGCTCGGGCCCTCGCTGCGGCAGGCGATCGTCCCGGCCCACCTGATGGGCCGGGTCGCCTCCACCTCCCGCATGCTCGCCATGTGCGCCGCCCCGTTCGGCGCCTTCCTCGGCGGCTGGCTGGCCACCACGTACGACGTACGCACCCCGCTCTACACCGCCGCCGGCCTCCTGCTCGCCATGACCGCCGTCACGGCGACCATGACCAGCAACCGCCGGGTCGAGGCGGCACTGCGTGGCGCTGCCTCGACCGACCGTCCAGGTCACCCGGAATCCGAGGACCCCGTTCAGGAGGGTGCACCCGCGTCGTCGTGACGCTTTCGCAGGAGGTGGCACGAAAGTTGCGGTGTGGAGGTTGATCGGCAGTCGCTGTCAGTACCGGCGCCACTGCTCCGGCCGCTGCCGCGAGCCCCCGCGAGGCGAAGCACAGCGTCGAGCGGGAGGATCTCCGTCCATCAAGTCGGGTGGCAAGAGCCACCCAGGTTTCGAGTGCTGAACTACCCACGTTGCTGATGCACCGTTGGAGCTCGCTGTGCTCGTTGCCGAAATACCGGTAGCGAGCCGAGTCGATGCTGCCCTGGCGCTCGCATACCGCGTGGGCGTCATAGCGGGTGAGGTCACCGGCGACGCAGATGAGCCTGGGCGCGCACCCGCTCCTCTACTAGGCGTGAGGGCGGGGCGCCACTCGCCTGCACACTCCCTGCCGCAAGGCACTGGACAGCGCACAACCCAGCACGGGCATTCCGTCTGATCCCAGCACAATTCCAGCACGGGGGAAAACAAAGGGGCCGACTCCGAAGAGTCGGACCCTTTCCGACCTGCATATTTGCCAGATCAGCGACGTGGCGACATGTCAGCCGCCACACGTTGAGGCGGAACATATCGGGGCTGGATCTGACCTGCTGCGGAGCATCGATCGCGGCCCTGACCAGGCAATTCCCCGTTGGGATGCGTTGGCTTCCGCCGGGCATTTACGAGTGTCTTGCGGACTGCCTGCGGACTCGTGTCGGCCGTGCCGAGGCACAGAAATCCAAGCCGCACCGGCCAAGCCGTCGACAAGATTGCGCAGGTAAGCACCCCCCTCCTGTGGGCAGCCACGAAGCCGCCGTCGGCCGCGCCCGGTACGGCCGACGTACCACGACGGCTATGACCTGCGTCACGCCTAATGTCTCCGTACGGCCAACTTCCCCATGCCACGCCCCTTGCCTGCACCCCATGAGCAGCGACAACTCGGGAGGTCGAACGCGCAGCCATGCTGCGCACTGCGCCACGCCACGGCCTGCCGACGGATCGACACCGAGTGTGCCCCCTCCCGGGCAGGCACACTCCCCAGGAAGGAGGCCGCGGGCACGGGTCATGGCGGCGAGGAACTGACTGCGCGCGAGTTGCGGGCGTCCGGTCTCCGCTTCTACGGGACCGGGGGCGCGGGAGGCAGACCTGGGTCCGTAGCTCAGATCCCGGCCGTGACCAGAGCGCATAGAGGGCGCGTTCTGGTGCCGACGGTCCTCAAGATACGGGTGTTGAGGCAGTGGGGCCGATCCGGCCGCGGTAGACCTCGTCGCTGCGCTCATCTCGCAAGGTGCGAGTCGGAGCGCATTGCTGACGATGCTCCTGTGCGGGGCTCCGCCGGATCATTCACGACGTGAGAGATCCCGGACTTCGCGGCTATCGGGGCTGCCACGCCCGTACGAGGTCCTCCGGCCCCCAGTGCGCGGCGAGCGGCAGATCATCGGTCACCCCACAGCGGGAGACCGCGACCAGTGGAGTATCCGGGGCGGTACCGGGGACGGCGAGCATGTCGCGCACCAAGGCGTCGTACTCATGACGGCCGAAGGGCTGGGTCTCCAGCCACTTGACCGACCCGACGAAGGACACCTGCCGGGCCACCGGCTCGCGGTCTGCACCGATGAGGTCGATCTCGGGGTTGTTCTGACGGTTCCACCAACCGCCGATGGCCTCGGTCTCGGGCCACTCATCATTGGGCATCAGACGCAGCAAGGACTCGCGGATCAGTGGCTCGACCGCTCGCCCGCGCCAACTGGTCCATGACCGCTCGATGCGTTCCAGTGCCAAGTCACCGCGGCCTCGCTCGATGAGTGGGATCGCGCGTGCCAGGAACGCCAGCCAGAACCGCAGATACGGGTCGGCGATCCGGTAGCGCTTGTTCTTGCTGTCCGGCTTGACCGACAGGGGGAGATCAGCAGCCAGGACTCGCTTGGCCTGCAGCATGGCCAGCAGCGGGGAGAGCGTGCCGGACGGCAGAGCGCTGGCGCCGCCGGCCTGGGCTGCGATTGCACTGAACGTGCGCTCACCGCTGCCAACCGCTTCCAGCACGGACCGTGAGTGCGAAGCCTCGGGGAATTCGCCCAGCAGGGACAGCTCGCCGGCCACCAGCAGGGGCGAGAGAGGATTGGCGACCGACGCCTGCAAGAAGGCTGTACGCCCCATTCCCGGCCGCCACGACTGCACGATCTCGGGGAATCCGCCAGTGATCAACTGGGCGTCGACGGCCCCTGCGGCGTCGAGTTCGGTCATGGCCTGTACGTCGGCCAGATTCAGGGGGTGGACGGTCATTTTCGCTGCCCGACCGAAGAACGGGCGTCCGTACGACTGCAGTGCCTCCATCACCGATGTATCGCTGCCAACCAGCAGCAGAAGCACGGGCTTGGAGGACAAGTGACGGTCCCAGACAGTCTGGAGTGCGCCCTCGAATTCCTGATCCTGCTCGACCAGCCAGGGCACCTCGTCGATCACCGCGATGCTGGGCGAGTCATCGGGTACCGCGAGCACCAGAGAGCGCAGGGCCTGGTTCCAGTCCTGCGCCTGGAGGCCGGCGACCAGCTCCGCCCCAGGCAGTAGCGACTGCGCGAGCGTCGCGGCAAAGTCGGCGCGCTCCGTCACAGGGTTGCGCCCACGGGTGGCCTGAAACACCACGTACGGCGCTCCCGAGCGGTCGCAGAACTCCTGGACCAGTCGCGACTTCCCTACTCGGCGCCGGCCCGTCATGATCACAGCCCGCCCCCGAGTGGCTCCAACCGCCTCTACCACTGTCCGGTACTGCTCAGCCAGCAGCTCAAGATCTCCGGCCCGACCTTGAAACTCCACGACGCACCCCTGAAGACAATTAACGTAGATAGATTCTTACGTAGATTGAATCTTACTTAACCTCGTGACCTGATGGATCGAACGGGGGAAAACCCAGGGGCCCGACTCGGAAGAGCCGGGCCCCTTCTGGCCTGCTTTTTTGCCAGATCGGTGACGTACCGTATCGCGCCGCTACACGTTGAAGCGGAACTCCACCACGTCCCCGTCCTGCATCACATAGTCCTTGCCCTCCATACGGGCCTTGCCCTTGGCGCGGGCCTCGGCGACCGAGCCCATTTCGACCAGGTCCTCGAAGGAGACGATCTCCGCCTTGATGAAGCCCTTCTGGAAGTCGGTGTGGATCACACCGGCCGCCTCGGGGGCCGTGGCGCCCTTCTTGATCGTCCAGGCTCGGGCTTCCTTCGGGCCGGCCGTGAGGTAGGTCTGCAGGCCCAGGGTGTCGAAGCCGACGCGGCCGAGGGTGGCGAGGCCGGGCTCTTCCTGGCCCATGGACTGGAGGAGTTCGAGGGCCTCGTCGTCGTCGAGCTCGATCAGCTCGGACTCGATCTTGGCGTTGAGGAAGATCGCCTCGGCGGGAGCGACCAGGGCGCGCTGCTCGTTCTTGAAGTCCTCGTCGACCAGCTCGTCCTCGTCGACGTTGAAGACGTAGAGGAAAGGCTTGGTGGTGAGGAGGTGCAACTCGTGGAGGAGCTTGCCCTTCTCCGTGCCTGCGGAGATGCCCGCGGCGAAGAGGGTCTGGCCGGACTCGAGGATCTTCTGGGCCTCCTCGACCGCGGCGAGGACCGCGACCTTCTCCTTCTGGAGGCGGGACTCCTTCGTGAGGCGCGGGACGGCCTTCTCGACGGACTGGAGGTCGGCGAGGATCAGCTCGGTGTTGATCGTCTCGATGTCGTCCTTGGGCGAGACCTTGCCGTCGACGTGGACGACGTTCTCGTCCTTGAAGGCGCGAATGACCTGGCAGATCGCGTCGGACTCGCGGATGTTCGCGAGGAACTTGTTGCCCAGGCCCTCACCCTCCGAAGCACCTCGGACGATGCCGGCGATGTCGACGAAGTCGACCGTCGCGGGGAGCAGCCTCTGGGAGCCGAAGATCTCCGCCAGCTTGTTCAGCCGCGAGTCGGGGACGCCGACGACGCCCACGTTCGGCTCGATCGTGGCGAACGGGTAGTTGGCCGCCAGCACGTCGTTCTTGGTCAGGGCGTTGAACAGGGTCGACTTGCCGACATTCGGCAGGCCGACGATTCCGATCGTGAGCGACACGTTGGCGACTTCCTGAGGAGTGAGGAGGCGGGATGAGGAGGAGGTGGTGGGACGGCGGAAATGCGTCGGGCCCGGGTGGGCCGATTCTCCAGTTTACGGGCGGGGGCGACCGGGTAGCCACGGGTCCGGTCGGGCGTCGATTCGGTTCCCGTTCGGCCGTGTGGCATCGAACTCACCCCCTAGGTCGCCCAAAGCGCGTGTCCCGCACCCGTTTCCTCCCGCCCGGCGACCTACGTTGTCCCGGTGGAGCAGCACAGGACACGTCCCCCGCAGCGCAGGCAGTCTCGGCAGGCCCCGCTGTCCCCGCAGGGCACCATCGACGAAGCCGCCGCCGTCTATCGGGTGATGGACGCGAAGCCGGAGGGCCGGTCCCGGCCGGTACCGCCCGCCGTTCTCGCGCTGCGCAGGCTGCCGAATCCCCGGCTGACCGGCATCGGTGCGGGGCTCTTCGCCGCCGCCTCCATGTTCCTGCTGGCGTGCCTCGACTGGCTGGTCCTCGACGGTTCATCGACCGTGTTCGGGGTGCTGTTCCTGCCGGTCAGCGCTCTGACCGCGCTGTGGGTACGGCCCGCGGACCTGGTGACAGCGCCGATCATCGTGCCGATCGCATTCGCCGTCGGCGTCATCCCGATCTCCGGCGGCACGGGCGGCTTCGGCGGCCAGACCATGGCGCTCGTCACCGCGCTCGCCGTACATGCCGGGTGGCTGTACGGCGGGACGCTCATCGCCGGGCTCATCGCGACCGTACGGAAGGTACGGCTGATGCGGCAGCGGCAACGTCAGCGTCGGATGCTGCTCGCCGCGCAGACGGCGCGGCCCGCCCAGCCGCCCCGTCGCCCCCAGCGCTGACCGGGGCCGAAAAACGGCGGGCGCGTCGCCCCCAGCGGTGGCTGGGGGCCGCGGGGCAGGGCGGGGCAGCCGGGTGAGCCCTACGCCGTGTTCGCCGCCGCCATCGCCGCTCCCACGATGCCCGCGTTGTTCTGCAGCTCCGCCGGCACCATCTCGGCCCGTACATGCTCGATCAGCGGCAGGAACTTGTCGGCCTTGCGGCTGACTCCGCCGCCGATGATGAAGAGCTCGGGCGAGAACAGCATCTCCACATGGGTCAGGTATCTCTGCACCCGATGCGCCCAGTGGTGCCAGCTCAGCGCCTCGTCCTCCTTGGCCTTGGTGGAGGCGTGCTTCTCCGCGTCGTGGCCGTTCAGCTCCAGATGGCCCAGCTCGGTGTTGGGGACGAGCTTGCCGTCGATGAAGAGCGCGCTGCCGATTCCCGTACCGAGCGTCAGGACGATCACCGTCCCATTGCGGTCGCGCCCCGCGCCGAACGCCATCTCCGCGATACCGGCCGCGTCGGCGTCGTTCAGGATGGTGACGGGAAGGCCGAGTCTGTCGCCGAGCAGCCCGCGTGCGTCCAAGTCGATCCAGCTCTTGTCGACATTGGCCGCAGAGCGTGTGCAGCCGCTCGTGACGACGCCCGGGAAGGTGATGCCCACCGGGCCCGACCAGTCGAAATGACCGACCACATCGGCCACGCAACCGGCCACGTCCTTGGGCGTGGCCGGGTGCGGTGTCAGTACTTTGTGGCGCTCCTGCGCCAGGTCTCCGCGGTCCAGGTCCACGGGAGCACCCTTGATCCCGGATCCGCCGATGTCCACGCCGAAGATCTGCATGCAATCCACGGTACGGGCAGGTGGCCCGGCTCACTTCCCGGAGCGGGAAGCCGTCGACGCGAAGCCGTCACTTCTCCACGAGCGCCGCGGCCTCGGCGCGCAGGTCGCGGCGGAGTTCCTTGGGCAGTGAGAAGGTGATGGACTCCTCGGCCGCCTTCACGATCTCCACGTCCTCGAAACCGCGCTCCGAGAGCCACGCCAGGACGCCGTCGACCAGGACCTCGGGAACGGACGCGCCCGAGGTGACGCCGACCGTGGAGACACCCTCCAGCCAGGCCTCGTCGATTTCGTCGGCGAAGTCGACCAGATGGGCGTCGTCGGCACCGGCGCCGAGGGCGACCTCGACCAGACGGACCGAGTTCGAGGAGTTCTTGGAGCCGACGACGATCACGAGGTCGGCGTCGGCGCCCATCTGCTTCACGGCGATCTGTCGGTTCTGCGTGGCGTAGCAGATGTCGTCGCTGGGCGGCGAGACAAGGAGCGGGAACTTCTCCTTGAGCGCGCCGACCGTCTCCATCGTCTCGTCGACGGAGAGCGTGGTCTGGGAGAGCCAGACGACCTTCGACGGGTCGCGCACCTCGACACTCGCGACATCCTCGGGGCCGTCGACCAGCGTGATGTGCTCGGGGGCCTCGCCGGAGGTGCCGATGACCTCCTCGTGGCCCTCGTGGCCGATCAGGAGGATGTCGAAGTCGTCCTGCGCGAAGCGGACGGCTTCCTTGTGGACCTTGGTGACCAGGGGGCAGGTCGCGTCGATCGTGGCGAGCTTCCGCTCGGCCGCCTCCTCGTGCACGGTCGGCGCGACGCCGTGCGCGGAGAACATCACGATCGAGCCCTCGGGGACCTCCGCCGTCTCCTCGACGAAGATCGCGCCCTTCTTCTCCAGGGTCTGTACGACGTACTTGTTGTGGACGATCTCGTGGCGCACGTACACCGGGGAGCCGTACTGCTCCAGGGCTTTCTCCACGGCGATCACGGCACGGTCCACGCCCGCGCAGTAGCCACGGGGAGCGGCGAGCAGGACGCGGCGGGGTGTCGTAGCAGTCATGCGTCCCATCGTAAGGCCGAGCCGGACGCGCGGAAGATCGGCGGGGTCGCGAGACTGATGCGTACGCGATCGACGGAGGGCTCATGTCGGGGACGGGCAGCGGCAGCGGCGGCGGGGTCACGGAGGCGGAGGGGGCGCACCAGGAGGAAGGCAGGCTGCGGCGGACACTCGGCTTCCGGGATCTGGTGGTCTACGGGCTCCTCTTCATCGCTCCGATGGCGCCCGTCGGTGTATTCGGCACACTCGATGCGAAATCGGGCGGTGCGGTCGCGCTGGTCTATGTCTCGGCGACCGTCGTGATGGCGTTCACGGCCTTCAGCTACGCCCAGATGGTGCGGGTGGCCCCGCTGGCGGGCTCGGTCTTCGCGTACGCCCGCAAGGGGCTCGGGGAAGGGCCGGGGTTCATCGCCGGGTGGATGGCGATGCTCGACTATCTGCTGATCCCCGCGGTCGCCTATCTCTTCTCCGGGATCGCGCTGAACTCGCTCGTGCCGTCGGTGTCGCGGTGGGTGTGGACGGCGCTCGCGGTCGTCGTCACCACGCTGCTCAATCTCTGGGGTGTACGGGCTGCCGCCCGGGCCGGCTTCGCGGTGCTCGCGATGGAGATCGTGGTGCTGCTGGTGTTCCTGGTCTCGGCGGTGGTGGTTCTTGTACGGGACGGGGCGCAGCGCGGCTGGCTGACCCCGCTCACCGGCGATTCCGGCTTCTCCGCTTCGGCGGTGCTGGGGGCGGTGTCGGTGGCCGTGCTGTCGTATCTGGGCTTCGACGCGATCGCCTCGTTCGCGGAGGAGGTGACGGGGGGCTCGTCGAAGGTGGCGCGGGCGGTGCTGTTCTGTCTGGTGCTCGCGGGTGTGCTGTTCGTGGCGCAGGGATATCTGGCAGCGCTGCTGGAGCCGATGACGTCGGCGGAGCTGGCCGCCGATCCGGCCGCGCAGGGGTCGGCGTTCTACGACACGGTGGACTTCGCGGTCGGGACCTGGTTGCACGATCTGGTGGCGGTCAGCAAGGCGATCGGGGCGGCCTTCGCGGCACTGGCCGGGCAGGCGGCCGCGGGGCGGCTGCTGTTCGCGATGGCCAGGGAGCGGCGGCTGCCTTTGCTGCTGTCGAAGGTCGACCCGCGGTCCGGGGTGCCGCGGGTCGCGATCCTGCTCGCCGCGACGGTGACGCTGGTGGCGGCGGTGTGGGCTGCCCGGCGCGCCGACGGTCTCGACCATCTGGTGTCGGTCGTCGACATCGGTGCGCTGACGGCGTTCGTGCTGCTGCACGCGTCGGTGGTCGGCTGGTTCGCCGTACGCCGGATGGAGGGGCCGCCCAGCTGGTGGCGGCATGTGCTGATGCCGGTGGTGGGCGCGGGGGTGCTGATCGCGGTGATCGTGGAGGCGACCGCGAGCGCTCAGGTGGTGGGGGTGTGCTGGCTGGGGGTGGGGTTGGTGGTGCTTGCGCTGCAGTGGGGGCGGCGCACAGCCTGAGGCGGGGGGCGAGTCGGAGTGGCTGTTGTCGTGGGCGGCTGATTGTCGGCGGGGGCGGATACGCTCGCTCGCATGGCTCTCCAAACGTCCGCGGAAGCTCCGCTGCCCGTCGGTGATGTGTCGCGGCTGATCGGGGGGTGGATCGACCGGCTCGGCGCCGTCTGGGTCGAGGGTCAGATCACCCAGCTGTCACGGCGGCCGGGCGCCGGCGTGGTGTTTCTGACGCTGCGCGACCCGTCGCAGGACATCTCGGTGAGCGTGACGTGCTTCCGCCAGGTCTTCGACCGGATCGCGGATGTCGTGACGGAGGGGGCGCGGGTCGTCGTGCTCGCCAAGCCCGAGTGGTACGCGCCGCGCGGCCAGCTGTCCCTGCGGGCCACGGAGATACGGCCGGTCGGCATCGGTGAGCTGCTGGTCCGACTTGAGCAGCTCAAGAAGTCGCTGGCCTCGGAGGGGCTCTTCGCACTCGACCGGAAGAAGCCGCTGCCGTTCCTGCCGCAGCTGATCGGACTGGTCTGCGGCCGGGCCTCGGCGGCCGAACGCGACGTCCTGGAGAACGCGCGGCGGCGGTGGCCCGCGGTGCGGTTCGAGGTGCGTAACACGGCGGTGCAGGGAGTGCACGCGGTGAATCAGGTCGTCCAGGCCGTGAAGGAGCTGGACGACCTCCCGGATGTCGACGTGATCGTGGTGGCGCGGGGTGGCGGCAGCGTGGAGGATCTGCTGCCGTTCTCGGACGAGCAGCTGATCCGTACGGTCGCCGCGTGCCGTACGCCGGTGGTTTCGGCGATCGGTCATGAGCCGGACTCCCCGCTGCTCGACCTGGTCGCGGATCTGCGCGCCTCCACTCCGACGGATGCGGCGAAGAAGGTCGTGCCCGATGTGGGCGAGGAGCTGGACCGGGTGCAGCAGCTGCGGGACCGTGCGCTGCGGACGGTACGGGGGCTGCTGGACCGGGAGGAGCGGGGGCTGGCGCATGCGCTGGGCCGGCCCGCGATGGAGCATCCCCAGCGGATGGTGGACGAGCGGGCGTCGGAGATCGATGCGCTGATCGGGCGGGGCCGGCGGGTGCTGGGGCATCTGCTGGACCGGGCGGACTCGGAGCTCGCCCATACCCGGGCGCGGGTGGTCGCGTTGTCGCCCGCGGCGACACTGGAGCGCGGGTATGCGGTGCTGCAGCGGGCGGACGGCCATGTGGTGCGGGCTCCCGCGGACGCGGGGGCGCCGGGCGATCTGCTTCGGGCGCGGGTTTCGGGTGGCGAGTTCGCGGTGCGGGTGAGCGAGTGAGCGGGGGTTCGGTGCCGGGCGGACGAGGCGGACGGGCGGCTCGGCGGCTCGAAAGCGATGACGGGCGAGGCAGGAGGCTCCTGATGGACCGGAACGTAGGGTGGGGCGCATGACGGACGACGGGACTACGACGGCTGGTGCCGCGGGCACGCTCGGATACGAGCAGGCCCGTGACGAGCTGATCGAGGTGGTGCGCCGCCTGGAGGCGGGCGGTACGACGCTGGAGGAGTCCCTCGCGCTGTGGGAGCGGGGCGAGGAGCTGGCTAAGGTGTGCAGGCACTGGCTGGAAGGCGCGCGCGCACGGCTGGATGCGGCCCTGGCGGGGCCGGCCGACCCCCAGGAGAGCGGCGGCGGCACGACAGCCGACAACGGCTGAGGCCTCCCCGACTTCCCCGGCTTCCGGCTTCCCGGTTGTCCCGGCTTTTCGGACGAGGCCGACCACGGCGAGGTGCGCGCCAGGCAGGCGGCGCCCGCGATCGGATCCCCTGCCGGCGAATGGCACAAGAGGCCCGCGCTGTGGAACAGATCACTCCACCCCAGCTTTAGTTGAAAGTTAACCTACCTCTCCGTTACCGTGGTCGGCGTCGCTTGATCCCCGTGTACCTCCGGAAGGTAAAACGCAAGATGTCCATCGTTCTTGACCCCGCCGCCCAGGACCTCCTCTTCCGTGAGGCCCGCACCGCCAACACCTTCACCGACGAGCCGGTGACCGAGGAGCAGGTCCAGGCGATCTACGACCTGGTCAAGTACGGCCCCACCGCGTTCAACCAGTCGCCGCTGCGCGTCGTCCTGGTCCGCTCCGACGACGCCCGTGCGCGCCTCGTCAAGCACATGGCCGAGGGCAACCAGCCGAAGACCTCGACCGCCCCGCTGGTCGCCATCCTGGTCGCCGACAACGAGTTCCACGAGGAGCTCCCGGCCCTGATGCCGCACTTCCCGCAGGCCAAGGACGCGTTCTTCTCCGAGCGCCCGGTCCGCGAGTCGTCCGCCGCCCTCAACGGTGCGCTGCAGGCCGCGTACTTCATCATCGGCGTCCGCGCCGCCGGCCTCGCCGCGGGCCCGATGACCGGCTACGACGCCGCGGGCATCGAGAAGGAGTTCCTGGACGGCGACCACAAGGTGCTGATGGTCGTCAACATCGGCAAGCCGGGCGAGGACGCCTGGTTCCCGCGTCTGCCGCGCCTCGCCTACGACGAGGTCGTCACGACCGTCTGACCGTCGCAACGCGTACGGAGGAGGCCCTGGAGGCCCATGAGCGGCCCAGCCCCCACGGCCAGCGTGGGGGGGTGTTTGAGGCCCAGTACCCCGCCCCGGGAGCCAGCGCGGCGTTGTGG
>NZ_JBHVWS010000051.1:50049-65244 GCF_042882185.1 Streptomyces sp. NPDC058239 | reverse complement strand
CCTCCGGAGGAACGACGCACGACCCTACGGGTCGTAAAGACGATAAACCCCTCCGGGGTTTAAACAATTCCTCCGGAATTGTTTATGAATTCCTCCGGAATTCGTGCACGGACCGGGAGTTTGTCTGAACTAGGTTGCGTGCGCTCCGGCTTCTTGTGGCGAAGGCTCAAGAGGTCTGGCAACGCGGCAGGGTGACGGTGGTGCGCCTTACGGCCCGTCAGTGAACTGGTGAGGTGACAGGCCGAGGCCTTCTGACACACCAACACCTCACCCCCGGTAGACCCTGAATGGGGGCCGGACCGCCAACGGCAGACCGTACCAGACGGCCCGATGCATCACTCCGTGATGCAGGGTAGAGACTGTGAAAATACACCCCCTACCAAAGGAGACGATCACCGGCCGACCCTCAACGGAACTGACCACATAACCCACCGCGTACAGAATTCACCACGACGAGGAAAACACATAAAGAAAAGCAGTGACCAAGCCACAGGGACCGATACCAGCGCACAGGAGATCCGATGATCCTGGACAACCGGGAAACCCCGCCCCCTCGCTGTGACGCAGCACGGACCCAGCGGGAAGAACACGGCCGCACGCCAACCGGATGCGCCAGCACCCGGGGGCGGAGGCCCCGCCGACGCGCAACCCAAACCCCCAACCCCGATCCCCGACGCCACCGCACCACCCACACCCGCCCCCACCTCTTTTCTCATTCGGGCAGGGGTAAGCGGCAGCAGAGGGGATGTCAGCAGGCAGACCATGCGCGGAAACCTCGGTTGACCTGCGGATACGTCGGCCCTCCCAGAGAGGCTCACGCAAGAGAAGTTGCAAGAGAAGGTGCAGCAGTAACCGCAAGAGATGGTGCAAGAGATGTTGCGGGTTCGGCGTTTCGGGTGCCTCCCACCCCATCAAAAGTGTATTATTGATTTCCTAGTCAAGCGGCAACCTGACTGGGACTCAATCACCAACCCGAGGAGCCCCCTTGGAAGCGAAAACCGTTGACGCGGCAAGCCGACTCACGATCCATATTGCTGGAGATCACGAGACCAATGCATCAATCGGTCTGACGATCATTCCCCTTCTCAAGATCCCGACAGCCATCATTGAATTCAGGCACCCTACCGGCGCGCGTGTTTGGTGGGAAGGCTGGTGCGAGGCCGCCGAAATGCTCGACAGGGTTTTTCCCGAGCAGGTCGACGCGGGCGAATTGCGTGAACCCGAACTCACCATCAATTCGTTTGTGATTCTGGACGGCGCGCCCCGTCGCGCCAAGGTCCGGGCCCGCAGCGCGGCAGTGAGCCCAGACGGGATCGGCGCACTGTCTGTCACCGTCGGGGGCCTGACGATCGCGTGCGCGTCGCGGAACGCGGTTGAGTGTCAGGTGCGCGGATGGCGCGAGGCGTACGACATGTTCGCCCGTAACGGAGGATTCGGATTGCCGTCCGCCGACGAAGTGGCCGCGCGCGTACGGGCCAACCACGACCGCCACGAGGTCAAGCTGTTCACTACCGCCACGGGGTCAAGCTGTCCACGGCCGCCGAGGAGCAGCGGGCAGGCGGGACGCAGTGACGCGCCCAGGGTGGGGCGACCGGCGGTCGAGCCACCTTCCCGGAGTCACAACCAACAGAAAGGGGACACCATGATGGCCACAGGACCGATCAGCCAAGGGCAGCGGGTGCGGATCGAGCGGCGCCCCACCCGGAGCCTGGCCGCCTCAGGGCCGGAGGTGTGGGAAGGCACGGTGTTGCAAATGTTCTACGTGGACAACGAGTTGACCGGCGTCGAAATTTACGGCAGGCGCGAGAGCACTGGCGAGACCAAGCGGGTCATGTTCAGCCTTACCCCGAACCAGTTCTTTCGTACGACAGTGACGCTGGTCGAGTCGTAACTCGCCATGTCCGGGGGGTGATTGTGGGTTGAGATCACCCCCACCAGAGCGTATTATTGATTCTGTGAGTGAGCGGCAACTCACTCGGCACCAACTCACCAACCCGAGGCAGGAACACGATGAGCGAGTACGAAGACCACGTACGGCAGAGCCTTGAAGGCCAGCACGATGAGCCGAGCAAAGATCTCAGCATGGACGCGATGCGGTGGACTCCCGCACCCGTCAGCGAAGCCGTGACGGACGAGGCGATGCACATCGCAGCCGACACGGCGCAATCGTTGCTCGACCGCGCAACCGACGCGTACCTGTCCCTTCTTAACGCCGTTCTCGGCGACGGGACACACCATATGGTGGCCAACGCCAGCACGCCGCACGGCCAAGTCACCGAGGGCCAGGAACTCACCGTGATGGGTGACGCCCTGATCATCAACGAGGCCGCATCTATGCGGGTGTGCGCTGTGATCGCGGCTGGCATGGTCGGGTGCGCCACCGGCGCACTGGTCGTGCGTACCTTCGCCCCCGACGGGTCGGAGTTCGTACGCGGCTGGAAGGTCCGGAACTTCTGGCTTCGCCCGCTCACCGCCGACGACATCCGGGAGGCGTACACCGTCGACACCGAAACCGGCGCACCGCTGGCCCCGGAACCCGGCGTTGAGTACCGGCAGGCCGAGCGAGTGCCCCGCCCGGAGGTGGACGGGAGCAGCGCAAGCACCAGCCGCACCGCGCCCACGGACAACCGGCCCCCGAACCGCCGCAACTGAGCACCACCCGCCGGGCCGGTCAAGCGACCGGCCCGGCGGGAACGCCCCTGGCTCCCCCTGCCCTGCCTCCCGGTGTGAGCGGCAACTCACCCGGCACCAACTCACAGTGGAGTGACTCGACATGACCGCGAACCCGTCCCCCGCCAGCAGCACCCGCACCCCTGCCCAGGAGCCGGCCCCGACCCCTGCCGAAGTGCCGGCGCCCACCGCCCCGACCGCCGATCTGCCCCGCAACCTGGTCCAGCTCACCGCCCGCGCGGAAGCGGCCGGATGGACGGCCGCCGTCGAGACGCAGCCCGGGCACTGCGCGCTGCTGCTCACCGCCCGCCAGGAGCCCAGGGAAACCGTCCTGCGGTGCGTGTGGAGGCTCACCGCCCCGGGGTATCGCTGGGACGGCGCCACCCTGGCCCGCAACGGCCAGCAGGCCGCCCAGGGCATCGCATGGCGCGCCCTGGGGGACCTGGTGGCCGCCGAGGCGCCCACTGCCCGCACAGCGCCAGTCCTTTCGGCCTACGGCGAGCGGGACGCATCCCCCGTGACGCCGGAGGTCATCTCAGCTTCCATCGCCGCCGCCCCGGCGGGTGATGTCCCCGTCATGCTGCGTCCGTGGATCAAGGCCACCGTCCCGCTAGAGCTGTACCCGTCGCAGTTCGTCGGGCGCGACTACGTCGGCGCTGACTGCCTGCTGGCGCCCAAAGGCGACGACGCCGCCCCGGACACTCAGCCGGTCCTTTCGGTGCTCCCCTCCGACTACCTCACATCGAACGCCGCCTACCTCAAAGATCTCGCCGCGTACGCCGTGGCGGAGGGCCGCACCGACGAGGAAGGGGCCGCGTTCGCCCGGTGGGTGATCTCGTCCGAGATCCTGACGTTCGGGGTGTACCGCTCGGCGTATGAGCAGTGGGTGCGATCGCTCACGTGCACCATGACCGCCCGCTACGCGGTGCTCACGCACACCCGGATGAACGGCGCAGCGCTCCGCCTGGATTGCGGTTGCGGGCAGCGTCACCCCGGCCGACCGTGGGAGGGCACCACGGTATGGAATGACGAGGGGTGCCACTACCCCAGCCCCAGCGCCGTCCCCCTGGATCGCATCGCCGACCTGATCACCGCACGCGGGTACCAGGTCGCGGGTGAGTGGTCGCACGGCAATGTTGTCCGCCGGGTGAACATCACGGCCATGGACGCTGCGGACACCCTCCCCCCACCAGACGGGCCCCGGGACGACACCGCCACGTCTGCTCCCCCGCTCTCCGCGCGCAAGGAGGCGTGATCGTGGCACACGAGGCCGAATTCGCTGCGCGGCTCACACACAACGGCGCAACGCACGATATCCAGCCCGGATGGTCATACTCGGACATCAGCAACGCACGCACCAAATGCGGCATCAAGGGCCCGCTTGCCATCGAGTCACTGACTAGCGGCCGTCCCCTCGCGGTGACCTGCAAGAAGTGCGCAGAGGCTGACCGACCCGACGGCCAACGGGCCCACCCCGAACCCGCCCCGACCGTCGCCGCTGCCTCGCAGGAGCCCGAACCGACCGGAGACGTCTCCGCGGCCCCGCCCGCCGCACCGTCGCCGAACGAAATGGCCGCGCTGCCCAAGAACGTGCGGACGCTGGTCGAGGCAGCGACGGCAAGCGGGTGGGACACCACGTCCCGGCCCGACCCGCGACACCTGGCTACGGGTGCACGCCGACATCGCCGCCCACCTCCACGAAGCCGGATTCGTGACCCTGCCGACCAAGGCAGGTGTACGGGCCGCCCCGGCCTGAGCCGGTCGCCGTCCACCTGGAGCACGGCGACGTGTTCCGTGACGGACTCGACGCCTTGGGCCGCTACCGCATCTGGTGCCCTGACCACCCCCATCTGACCGGCCGCCTGCAGAACTCTCACGGCCTGGGATCGCAGGTGTTCACCTACGTCTACGCGACGGAGAAGGCCCGCAACCCCATCCGGCCGAAGGGCTTTCGCACCCTGCACGGCGCCGCCGAAGCGTGGGCCGCCCACACGGGCCTGCCGCCCGTGACGGTGACCGAGATCTGACCGCCCCCTGCGCACCCGCGCCCGTCCGAAGGAAACCCCCGTGTCCGACCGTTCCGCGCTCCAGCTCTACGTCTATGCCATGCCCGCCGAGGACCAGGCCGCCGTGCAGCTTGGCATCGACGACAACTGCCTTGAGCCGTACGACGACTCCAGCAGCGACATCGTGCTCGGGATGCGCTACCTGACCGAGGAAGTCCCGGTCGGCTCCGCGTACGACCTCGCCGTGCACCTGCTCACGAAAGCCCCCGGCACAGCGTTCGAGCTGTGGCAGGACCCCGTTTTCCAGCACGCCGGCCGCTACGTGGCGCACCTTCCCGGGATCGGCACCTACGAGGGCGTGTGCGACTCCTACGGCTCCCCCCTCGTGAAACTGACCGAGGTACTCGACGCCCTGACCATGGCGCAGGACAGCGCCTCACCCCTCCCGGCGGACCACGTCGCGCACCATGCGCCGTTCTTCACCGCCCTGCGGCGCGCCCAGGCAGCGCGGCGGCCCTGACCAGCATGTTTGCCCGATATCCCCCAGGAAAAAAGGTGTTGCCCCACAGCCACAAAGGCGTATAATTGATTTCATGGGCAAGCGGCAACCGATCGCACCAGGAGCACGCGTGAGCGACACCGCAACAACGACACCGATGCAGCGGGTCACCCTGCGGCTCGGCCAGATCCGCGTCAACGAGCGCAACGTCCGCCAGGAACTCAACCTCGACGAGAAGTTCCTCAAGTCGGTTGCAGCCAACGGCGTGAAGGTCCCCGTCGTGGTCCTCCCGCTCGGCGAGGACACGTACGAGCTGAAGATGGGCCACCGGCGCTACTTCGCCGCCCGGACCACCAAGGAGACTGAGGAGGAGCAAGACACGGTCGAGGTCCCCGCGTACGTGCTCAACCCCTCGCTGCGCGAGGCGGGCGAGGACTTCATCGACCAGCTCATCGAGAACGACGACGACTACCGCCGTGGCCTGACCGAGCTGGAGCAGGCCGACGCCCTGTTCGGTGCGGTCGGCGAGGGCATGAAGCAGGCGAGGGTCGCCGAACTCACCGGCCGGACCCGTACCCAGGTCTCCCGCGCGGTCAAGACCGCCAAGACGGTCGGCGAGCGGACCCGTTCGGTCCTCGCCGAGGCCGGGACGTATGACCTCGATCTCGAAGTGCTCGGCGTCCTGGGCGAGTTCGACGAGGACGGCGACGCTGTAGACCGGCTGCTGGAGGCCTACCGTAAGGGCCGCTTCGAGTTCCAGGCGCAGTGGGAGCGCGACGACCGGGAGGAACAGCAGGCCCGCGCCACAGCCCGCCCGCAGCTGAAGGAGGCCGGGGTACGGCTGGCCGAGGACTCCGACACCCTTCCGCCGACCGCCGAGCCGCTCGCCGAGCTTGACGGCCCGGACGGCGAGCCCATGAGCGCCGCGGCGCACACCGCGTGCCCCGGCCACGTGGCGACCTGGGCCGAGAACCCCCGCGAGCCCGGCGAGGTGGACTACTTCTGCACCGACCCGGACCGCTTCGGCCACCGCCCGCCCCAGGAGGACGACCAGGAGACGGACAGCGACGGTGCCGAGCAGCAGGCCGAGACAGCGGCGGAGATCAAACCGCCGGAGCCTTCGCGCGAGTACGTCAAGGCGGGCAACAAGGCCTACCGCGCCGCCGAGAAGGCCCGGCAGGCGTGGCTCAAGGACCTGATCGGCCGCAAGACCACGCCGAAGCCGCTCGCCGCGTTCATCACCGAGCAGTGGCTTGCCTGCCCCAAGCCGGTGGCCCAGTGGTCGGGAGACGTCGGCCGCCGCAACCTCATCAAGGAGCTGACCGGCTACGACCAGCCCGCAGAGCGCGCCAAGACGGCGACCCCGGCCAAGCTCACCCTGCTCAACTTCGCGGTGCTGGCCGCGACGTTCGAGAAGCGGATGAACGAGGTCCGGACCTGGCGCACCGACCGCAGCGCGCAGTCCTCCGTGTACGAGCTGCGCGAGATCCGCTCGGACGCCCGCACGTGGCTGACGTTCCTCGCCGAGATCGGCTACCCGCTCTCCGGCGTCGAACAGGCCGTGGTCGAGGACGAGCCCTTCCAGGAGCACGAGCCGGACGCGGCCGACGAGGACACCCCGGACGGCGCGAGCGCCGAGAACTCCGAGGACGCGTCCTGACCTGCGGCCCGGGCCGGACCACTCGGCCCGGCCCGGGCCCCCTCCCCCTCTCTCTGCGTGCCGCCCGCCCGGAAGGCTTCGCCATGCTCCGCTCCGAACTCCGTCTCACCACCGGTCTGTTCGTCGCCCAGGCCGCCGTCAGCAACCACACGGGACTCATCGCCCGGACCGGGCTCACGATGCCGGCCGCGCCCTTCGGCTCCGCCGCCTGGCAGGTGCCCGCGCTGGTCGCCTACCTTCACCGCCTCCATCGGGACGAGGAGGACCCCTCCCCCGAACTCTGGCGTGCGCACACCGAACGCCAGACGGGCGGCCCGGTGCCCCGACCGCACCGCCGCTACCAGGACAACGGCCTGCACGACCCAGACGCGGTGTGCGTGCTCGACATCCAGCTCGGCCCGCGCGACGAGGAGACCGGCTGGCCCGCCGCCGACCTCGCCGTCATCGAGCAGGAGGAGGGCGCCTGCCCCTTCGGCCGCGTCACCCGCCGCCACGGCGCCGAGGCGATCGCCGCGTACGCCGCCGAGGAACTGACCGCCGAGCACGCCCGGCTCATGGACCGTGCCCGCCGGCACCAGGACGCCACCTTCGTGTGCCTCGCCGACCTGGCGCAGCGCGCGGCCGACTGGGCCGACAAGGTCCGCGCCGCCGCGCACGCCGACGCCGTCCACGTCCAGGCCGAGAAGGCCCGGGCCCGCATCACCCGCTGACCAGCACCACTCACCGCCGCCTGTGGAGGCCTGCGCCATGTACGAGTTCGAGCCCGCCTCGCCGACCTACGCCATCTCCGACACCGTCGTCGAGCACACCATGCGCGGCCGGGACCGATCCAGCGCCGACCTGCCCGGCGGCTACCGGCTGACTCTGCGAACCCGCGAGCTCCACGGACCGGTGAGGGCCGCGCTGGCCGCGCCGTCGCCCACTGGCAACGCGCGGATCTGCACCGTGCGCTTCAGCCCGGTCACCCCGATGCCCGCCATGACGCGCGTCCTCGACGCGGTCACCCGCTACGCCCCCGCCCTGCCCGACGCCCGCGACGCGCACCCGTCCCCGCAGGCCGTTGCCCGCCTGCTCACCACCGGCACATCCTTCCAACGGCCCGGCGAGCCGGGGCTGTTCGTTCGGTTCGGGCCCGCGGAGGCGTGGCTGAACGGTAAGCGGCTCAGCGTCACCCTGGGCAGCCCGGCCAGCGGGATCAGCCTCATCCTGGAGGGTCCGTGGGACGCACCGTCCACCGCCCGCCTCACCGCCGCCGTCCTGGGCGAACTGACCGACGCCGAGCAGCTCGCCGGCGAAGTAGCCGCCCTGCTTCCGCCCGGGCCGTGGCGGGTCGTCTCCGACCAGTACCACCCCGACGCCGCCCTCATCCTGACCAGCAGCAGGCGCCCGGACCCGGAAGACCCCTTGGGCCGCAGCGTCTCCCGCGCTCTGCGCGACGTCGGGAACGACCTGCAGGCCGCCCGGTCCGACTGGGACTTCCAGGAACTGATCTCCATCGAGGGCTCGGCCGTCGCCCTGCGGATCACGCGGCGGGAGCGCGCCGTTGCCCGTCTGGTCCGCACCTGCGTATCCACCAGCGTCCCGGGCGCGGACGAGGTAGGGAACACCCGCACGACGTTCGCCCCCGCCGACCCGCCCACGGCACCCGACCGCCCGCCGTCCGGCTCCCCTCACAACGCCTCTGGCCTGGCCCTCTACGTCGCCGCCGAGGACGAGCCGTACCAGTACGGCGTGAAGCTGGATCTCGGCGAGTGGGGATACGTCCTGGCCGCCCAATCCGTCCTGTACGGGCCTGGCTGGTACCCGTTCCACAAACACGTGACGCGGAGGGAGAAGGACCCCGCCTACCCGCTCAACGACCGCGAGGTGCCCACCGGGCGCACGATCCCCGCCCCGGTGCGGATCTCCCCCGACGTCGAGAACTTCTCCTGGAGCAACGAGTACGTACAGCTCACCCCCGTTGACCACCGGGTCGAAGCCCGCCTGCGTCTCTACGTCGGCGAGCGCCAGGCGAGGACTCTGGTCCGCACCGTCACGCTGGAGATCGACCTGCGGGCGCGGCGGGTGACGCTCCCCGACCGGATCCCCGCCGCGCTGCGCCACCAGGCCGAGACCAAAGGCCGGCGGATCCTCGACCTGCTGCTCGCCGCGCGCCGCGAACGCCGACGGGGAGCAACCGAGCCGTGGTCCGTCCTGGAGCCCTGGGGCCGCGGCGACCCGCCCAGCCCGGGCACCTGACGCCGTCGCCGACCGCGCCCATGCGCTCCCACCGCGGCCTCTGCGTCGCTCAGCACTTCGCCCCACCGGCGGATCCCGAGACGTGCACCTGTACGCCCGCCGTCCGCTACGCCTGCGGACACTGCTACCACGATCAGTGCCTGGACTGCGGGTTCTGCACGATGGGCAGCTGTGTCTGTCACTGCGAGTACGGCCTCGGATTCCACCCGGGCGACTCACCTGCCGAGGGCCCGATGTTCTGGCTCGGCGGACATCACGCCAAGTCGCTGTCCACCTGGGGCGTGCCGATGTGCGTCTCGCGCTCCGCGCTGACAAGCCGGGCGTCCCTGCCGCGCGCCGCCGAGGCGTGGGTATACGACTCGGGCGCCTTCTCCGAACTCGACAACCACGGCGGCTAGACGATCGGCCCGTACGCCTTCGTCCGCGAGCTGCGCCAGTTCCGCGACGGGATCGGCCAGCTCGTCTGGGCCGGACCGCAGGGCCTCTTCCGCGCCCCCGTGAGTCTTCAGGTGGCCGGGGGGTTAGGGGTTGCGGCGACGTTGACCACTCTCTTCCTTCCTCGTCCAAGCCATCGACCAGTTCCTTGGCTCACAACTCGGGTTGAGAGCAACGTGGTTGTCAGTGGCTTCCGGTAGACATGAGGTTGACCAGTCACTCGTTCAGCGGAGTTGTGGATGACAACGACCTCAATGGCACCTCCCGGGGGTGAAGGTGGCGCCCCTGCCGCTGGGGGCGCTGTAACCGCAGCGGCCCCAGGAGCAGACCCGGACGCTCAGCGTCAGCATGCCAAGCAGATGGTCTGGCTTCGGTTCACCATCTGGCTCGTCCTCTCAGTGCTCGTCGGGCTGGCACCCACGATCAGCGCATTCCTACATAGCAGGCAGACCGCTGGCACTCCGCATCGCAGCTTTTGGGAGTGGTGCAGCGAGGCTCAGCTCTATCCCATGGCCATGTCGCTGGTCATCGCTTCCGTCGGCGAAGCCCTGATGCAGTTGATGAAGAAGGCCTCCGCAGCCTTGGTGTTGGTAACGGTGAATAACCTGATCATCATGGTGTTCGCAGCCATCCTCTCGCCTTCCTCCGATGACGAGAACAAGATCAAAGAGGTCGTCGGCCAGCAGTCACTGATCGCGTTCCTTGTGGCTGTTGCTGGATCTGGGCTGTGCACCTTGATGTGCGCGAAGGCCGCTGCGGCAGAGGAGACAGCGTGATGAAAGATTGGTTTGTAACGCTCGCCCCCCTTGTTTCCACCGCGACCACGGCAATCGCGCTCTTGCTCCGCAGCGACCGTGCGATGGAGAAGATTCGGAAGCTGATGGGTCTAAGCAGGAGTTCAACGTCTTCGCGGTCGGGCTTCAAGGAGCCTCACCTGTGAGCAGACGCAGGGAGATGCACTGACGCCCCCTCACTGTTCAGCCCGGTCGAAGGGGCGGACGCAGAGTCAGCCTCAACCCGCAGGCGAAGCTGTTCAGCCGCCGGAGCCTGCTGGAGCAGTTCGACCCCGGCCGCGGCGAGGACCGGCCCGCCCTCGCCGCCTTCGAGGAGGAGCTCACCTGCCCGTGGGCGCTGTACCACGTGCGGCGCATCCTGCCGGTCTCGAAGGCGGACCCCACCCGGCGCGGGCGGCCGATGCGCTCGGCAGAGCGGGTCCACGTGGGCCGCGCGTCTGCTGTGGGCCGGAGGCTGCGCACCGTCTCGGAGCGGCACGGCTACCCCGTCGAGGTGGACGAGCGCTACGGGCGGGTTCGGACGTGGATGCGACGCAGAGAGTCGGAGCTGCCGACGGTGGAGGAGCTGATGGTGACCGCTCCCTATCACGTACAGAACAAGCAGGTGCCGCGCGTGGCGGGGTGTGCGCCGGCGAGATTGACAGCCACCCATCAAGAGCGTCATATTGATTACGCGAAACAGCGGTAAAAAATGGTGGGCGGCGGAAGGCACCCTCTCAAGAGGGTGTCGACCCAGGGCGGCAACCCCGGCCGAACGTCCCGCCGACCACCTTCACCAACCCATCTCGCCTCCGGCACGTGAGCGCCGGAGGAACAAGAGGAGCAGGCCCTCAGTATAGGGCCGCGGACCGGACCGGAGAGTGCAATGTCCACCAAGCCCCTGAACCCGCAGCGTCGCGTCATCGGTGGCCGTGCCGTGGTCAACCGCGACTGGATCCGCGAGTTCACCGGCGCGAGCGTCGGCACCGCGGCCCGCTGGTACAAGGTGCGCGACGAGCAGCCCAAGGAGCACCGTCACCCGGAGAAGGAGCGCACCGACGGGGCCGACTTCTACGACGAGGAGCAGTTCCGCGCCTTCTACACCTGGTTCCAGCAGGACAAGGCGAGCAAGGTCCTCAAGGCCGACCCCGAGCTGTACGAGCTCAACCCCGGGGACATCGTCTCCATCAACAAGGCCTCCGCGCTGCTGAACTTCAAAGGGCCCTCGGTGATCCGTAAGTACCGGCGGGACAACCCTGACTACTTCCCGGACTCCGTCGGCGAGGTCGAGGGGCCCACCGGCCGGATGATCCCCGGCTTCCGTGTCGGCGACCTGCAGGACTTCGACCGGAAGCGCACCGGGGACAAGCTCGGCAAGGCCGGCCGCCGTCCCGGGCCGCAGGACGAGGCGCCCGTCGGTCGGCCTTCGGCCCTCGAGGAGGTTCTCGCGGCCGAGCTGAGCGCCCGTGCCGGCGGTGAGCCGCTCACCGCCACGCAGCTCGCCAAGCAGTACGCCGCCGAGGCGATCGAGCGCGACGGCTACCACCCGGGTCTGGCCGCGGAGCTCAGCGTGCAGTACGGCGGTCCGCAGAGGTCCTGGGAGTACGTCGTCCGCAATGCACTTGAGCACCGCACCGCGGCCGCGCCGGCTCGCTCGGAGGCCGACCGGCGGGCGGTCATCGCCCTGGCCGCTCTGCGCGAGCGCGGCGATGTCCGAGGGCTTGCCGCTTCCCTCGCCCGCGAGCACGGCGGCAGCCCCGACGTCTGGTCCCGCGCGGTGAACGTGGCACGCAGGCTCACCGACCCCACTACCTGATCACCCCGACCAGCCGGAGGACGATCCCCGATGGCCAGCTATCAGCTTCGCGACACCGCCACCCGCCAGGTCCTCGCCCGCGATCTGGCCGACTACGCCGCGGCCGAGGCCGCCCTGGACCTCCTCGACGCCGAGCTGGAACACGACCTCGCGGCCAACGGCGAAGGCGCGGGACGCGTCCGGCTGCGCCTCGACGTCGAGAAGGTCACCAACGGCACCGTGGAGGCCGTCGGACACCACGTGCTCCTCCTTGGCGTCGACGACTACACCGACCCGCTGCCCGCGCTGTAGCCGACGGAGCTTGCCCATGACCCGCGATGCGCCGCCCGAAAAGCCGGTGCCTCGCTCCCACACGCCGCGCCGCGCCGCCGCACAGCTCAGGCGAGGATCCTCCCGCCCGCCGGCAGAACGATCACTGCGCCCGGCGGACCGCCGGCTCTGCCGTGGAAGAGCTCCTGGGCCGGTACCACGCGCGCCCTTTGCCGTACGCACAGATGAAGAAGACCGACGTGGTCACCGCGCGCATCCCTATCACCGCGGACCCGATGCTCGGCTCCGTCCTGGTACGGGAGCTCACCACGCCTCTTTCCCTCTCGATCGGCGCGTTCCCGTGGGATGCCGAGCCGTCCGGGCGGGGCAAGAAGGAAGGATCAGCCGCCGTCCGCGTCTTCTCTCTCGGCCTGCCCCACGGCGTCGACCACTCACGGGTGCGCGACGAGCGGGGGCAGCAGGCCATCGCCGGGCCAGAGGGTCTGTTCGGCCACGAGGCAGTTCAGGAGCGCGCCGACTTCCGCCAGCGCGGCGGCCCTCGCCGCAGGCCCGTAGTCGATGAACTCGTCGGCTGCGGCGTCGAAGGCGCGCACGTGGCTGTCCGGACCGGTGCAGACGAGGGCGCGCGCGATCTCGGGCAGTCCGAGGCTGAGGGCATCGCAGTCCCCGGAGTAGACGAGCCGCACCAGGTCGGTGATGACGCGCTCCCAGTCGCCGACGGCTGGCCAGTCGGCGCCGCCGTTGAGTTCGTGGGTGAGGGTGGACAGCGGGATGATCTCGCCCTGCTGCCGTCCTTGGGTGAGGAGGTCGTGGATCCGGGCGCCGTCGGGCTGGCGCACCTGGGGGTGGAGCAGCGAGTCGGCGGCAACGACGGTGGTGTTGATCTCCTGGGTTCCGGGGCCGGGGTAGTACGGCTCGTGTGCGAAGAGCAGGTACACGTCCTGGGTGCGGACCGGGCTCGATTCGGGCTGGGGCATGAGGAGGGTTCCTTCCAAGGGCGAGGTGCCGGGGGCGCGGTGAGGTGCCGGGGATGTTGTCGGCCGGACGCCCGGCGGGTACGGGCCCAGGAGCGGCCCGGGCTCACTGGTCTGGTCCGTGTCGGCTGCTCGGTGCTCGGGGGCGGGACGCTGGATGATCTGGGCGACCTGGTGGGCAAGTTGGAGCAACAGCCCTTCGTGGGCGATGAGGCTGGCTGAGGCGGAGCGGGTGTCCTGGGCCTGGAGCAGGCCGGCGGCCTCCCACAGGAGGTTGTGGCCGAGCTCAGCCGAGCGGCGCAGCTCGTAGCGGTCGCTGCCGGTGGCGGCCTGGACGAGCGAGGTGTGCAGGGTGGCGAGGCGCTGCAGGTAGCGGCACGGGCCGTCGCCTTCGACGATATGGACGTGTTCGCGGGCCCGGGCGTCCATCCGGTCGGGCAGGTGCTCGGCGAGCAGCGGGGCGAGCAGCACCGCCGGCAGCGCGACATCCGCGGGGACGCCGCGGCCGATGGCGAACAGGCCGACCATCACGCTGATGAGGGCGGCGACAGCGGCGGAGAGCCGCAGGGATCCGGGGACGTTGTCCAGGGCGAGGCGTTGTGCGGGGCGCCTGGTCAGCCAGAGCAGTGCCAGGCGCTGCCTGCGGGTCGCGGCCGGGGTGAGCACCCCGATCTGATGGGGGATCTCTGACGGGCTGCCGTCGCCGGGGACGGTCCAGGCGAGCCAGCCCCAGGCGGTGCGTTCGTGGACGCGCACGAGTTCGCAGGCGGCCGAGCAGGTGTGGTCGCGGACGTGGCCGGTGCGCAGGGCGCGGGTGCGTTCCTTCTCCCACCGCCCCAGGTCACGGGCGAAGGGGCGCTCGTGATCCGCGGCCGCGGTCGGCGGCGGGGTATGGAGGGTGTCCGTCACGGGGTGCTTCCTTCCATCGGGTCGGTCACGGCGGAGGCGCACGTGGTGCAGCGGCCGTCGCCGTCGGGCTGGGCGCGGCGGGGTGTGGGGCCCGGGCAGGTGCGGCACGGCGGCCAGCCGAGGCAGGCCGGGCAGAGGTCCTCGCCGGGGGCGGTGCCGGGCACGCCGCAGCCTGCGCATTCGACGAGGGCTCGGTAGGTGAGGGCCTCGCTCACGGTGTGGGCGGCGGCGGAGCTGGTCGGCCGCGGCGCCGGGTCGTCCCACGCGGGCTCGTCGTGGTGGTCGGCGGCGGTGGCGGGCGGGGGGTAGGCCTGGGCGGCGCGGAGGCGGGCGGCGATGATCGCGCCGACTGTGGTGCGCACTGGGTGGGGCAGGGGCCGGGCGGCGATGACGTGCTGCAGTTGCTCGCGGCTCCAGCCGGCTTCCAGCATCACGGCCGTGACGCGGCCTTGGTCGGTCAGTGCCTTCCCGGTCAGCAGCAGCTCGGGGCGAGCCGCCCCGAGTTCGAGCAGCAGTTGGATCCCTGGGTGCATCTCATCCGCCGCGGGCGCTGCCGGCGGGGACGTCGGCGTGTGCGGCTGCTCTGTCTGTCCTGGCGCTCGCGCCGCTTCGCCGAGGCACGGACGGAGGGGTCTGGTGTTCTGCTTGTTGGTCTTCTTTCTGTTGGTGTTCTTAGTGCCGGGATCAGCCAACGTAGGCTCAGCCAATCCTGGGAAACCCGACTCTGGTTGTGAGCTGGGGTTTTGCAGGGCGGGCAGGTCGGTGATGAAGTACAGCGCCTGGCCGAGCGTGCCGTTGGGGTTCCGCTCGCGGGTGCGGTAGAGGAATCCGTGCCGCTCCAGCTGGTGGAGCCCCGTGGTGACAGCGTCGACGCCCTCGCGGCCGCGGCGTACCAGTTCGGCGAGGGTGACCTGCCAGCCGTCCCGGTGCGTACTGACGTACCCG
>NZ_JBHVWS010000051.1:0-49951 GCF_042882185.1 Streptomyces sp. NPDC058239 | reverse complement strand
CGAAGATCCCCTTCGCCTTGTACGACAACCGGCTGTCGCGGAACAGGCCGTTGGCGATCTGGGTGAACTGATCGGCCGCCATCACACCCCGGCGGATTCCCGCCCCGAAGCCGATGTCGTGTTCGTCTTCGATCGCTAGGGCGGAGGTGGCTTCCAGCAGGGCGACATCGAGAGTGGCGGGGCGGTCGGTGATCGAGTAGACGACCTCGCCGAGTGTTCCGTTCGGGCGGCGCAGGCGTTCGCGGATGAGGTAGCCGTGCCGTTCCAGTTCCTTCAGGCCGACGCGGACCGCCTCGCGTCCGTCGGGGCCCAGGGAGACGAGGTGGGCGAGGGTGACCTGCCAGCCGTCCCGGTGCGTACTGACGTACCCGAAGATCCCCTTCGCCTTGTACGACAACCGGCTGTCGCGGAACAGGCCGTTGGCGATCTGGGTGAACTGATCGGCCGCCATCACACCCCGGCGGACCCCTGCCCCGAAGCGACTCACCGCGGTGTCTCCGAGGCGGGCCGCGCGCGGTGTCCAGGGCAGCGCTCCAAGCCCGCCGGGATGGGGCGGGCTGCGGGCCTGAGTGCGCGGTCGTGCGTGTGTTCCATGGCGTCAGCTCACCCGCCGACCCCGACCAGGCTGACGGCCACGAGCCCCGACCATCGGTCACGATCCGGCAACGCAGCCGTCTAGCTGCCGTGGTCGGGCTCATGGTCGGGCCGACCACGCACCTTCAGCCCGGCACGCAGTCGCACCGAGAGCCCGATTGCGCAGCGACGAACGTTGCGCAATCGGGCTGTGCAACGGGTCGGGGGTCGTGCGCAGTCGCCATGCGCGGTGCGACTGCGCAGTCCGCCCAGGATCTGGTGATCTTTCTGGTGTGCAGGTCCGGGGTGCCGCACTGCGCAGGTGTCCAATGCGGCCAGGGGGGCTTCCGTCTGCGCATCGGTTCGCGGGCCCCAGGGTCCGCACGGCTCGTGGCCGCGCAGCAGTCCTCGGCCGCGGCACGTGTGCCGGCCCCGATGACCCCTCGCCTGCTCGGGGCTGACCCGTGGTCGGGCCTGTGGTCGGGCCGACCATGACCCCGACCATGGACTTCGTGTCCCCATCGTGACCGTGGTCGGGCCTTCATGGTCGGTGGTCGGGTCGGGGTCAGCGGGTTTTCTCAAGGTCAGCAACATCCGTTCTGACCTGGGAGTTTGACCATGTCTCCTGGCAAGCAGGCCGCAGAGAGCCAGGCTGCTGCTCCGATGGCCGCGGGCATCGAGCTGGAGAAAATGCGGCGGCGCGTCCGCCTATCACGTCTGGTCTTGTTCATCGCGATCGCGGCCGGGCCCGTCGCCCTGGGCGTCGCGGTACTGTCCAGACCGACCACGGTCGTGGCCGCCCCCGCAGCCAAGCCCACCACCGTGCGCACGACGGCGGTCGGCACCGACCCGGCCGGCTATGCGCAGCTGTTCATCGGCGCGTGGCTGCGCAGCAGCACCGACGACGCCACGACTGCGCAGGCCCGGCTTGCGCAGTCACTCGCGCCGGACGTCGATCTGCCCGACCCGGCGGCCGATGCACCACCGAAGCCGGAGTCGGTATCCGCGGTGCGCAGCGTGCAGCGCGACGCTGGCCAGTGGGCGGTGACGGTGGCTGCGCAGTACGACGACGGGCAGGTGCGCTACTTCGCCGTGCCTGTGGCCGCTGACAGCAGTGGCGACTCGTTCACGGTGACCGGTGCCCCGGGGGTGGTGGCCGGCCCGGCCCGTGCCGGGATGCCGGAGTCTCCGTACTCGGTGACCGTGCCGACCGGAGGTGATCTTTCGTCCGCGGTCGGGGAGTTCCTCGGCGCCTATCTGACCGGTTCCGGCGGGATGGACCGCTACCTCGCTCCCGGGGTGCGTCTGTCGCCGGTGTCCCCCGCCCCGTACACCGCGGTCGGGGTCCAGCAGGTGCTTGCCGTCGAGGAAGCCGCAGCCGCCGAGCGGGTTCCGGTCGACGGCACCACGGCCCGTGTCCTCGTACAGGTGGAGGCCCGGGACGGTGCGGGGCGGTGGCCGCTGGCGTACGAGACCGGGCTCAAGTCCCGGTCGGGCCGGTGGGAAGTCACGGCGCTTGAGTCCGGGACCGTCCGGAACGGGGGCCGGTCGTGAACACGGTGCACAGTGTCGTGCTCGCCGGGAAGCTGAACGACCTCGGCGACAGCTGGATCGACATGCTTGGGAACTGGGCCACCAAGGGGCTGAAGGCTGGGCTGGTCTGTCTCGTGGTCATCGTCATGATCCAGAAGTTCAGCCTGAAGGCCGGGATCGGCGCGCTACTGCTCATGGCGGTCGCGCTGGGGCTGTACAACTCGCGCGAGGATCTGGCGGCCATCTTCCAGGACGAGGTGAAGAACCCGTCCCAGGGAGCACCGGCCGTTCCGGGCATGGTGCCCGGTACCGGCCCGCTCGCCCGTTCGCACCCCGGCGGCGTGGGAGAGCAGCTGTGAGCGCGGCGGCCACGGGTCGGGTTGGCCGGTACTACACATCCGCCCGGCGTCACCCCTGGGTGCTGGGCAAGGTCGCCGACTGGCGGATCCCGCTCGGCCCGTACACGCCCGCGCAGATCGCGGCCGCGGTGCTCGGCGGTTTCCTTCTGGTCAAGACGATCCCGCTGTGGTCGTGGATGGGCCCGGTCCCGATCGTGGCCTGGCTGCTGGTGGTCTGGGCGGTACGCCGGCCGAAGTTCAAGGGGCTTTCCCCTGCGCAGTCGGCGCTGGGCTGGGTGCTGCTCGCCGGGCAGCCGCAGGGTGGTCGGATCCGTGGTCGGGCCGCCCGGGACCGCTCTTCGCGTTTCCTGGGCGGCGGTTTCACCGTCGAGGACGTCGACTGCTCCGTCGTGCCGCCCCGCACCGAACTGCCTGCGCCTGGGCGGACACCGCGCAGGAGCCGGGTGTCCCGTGCGCCCGTGCGGCGGCGCCATGAGCCGAAGGCGCAGCAGTGTTCGGTGCGTCCGGTGTCGGGTGTGCAGCAGTTGCTCGCCCTTGCTGAGCAGGGGGGTGCGCGGTGAGGGTTCCGGTCCGTCATATCGCGGGGCATCTGGTGTGGTCGACGCAGGGCAGTGTCTGGGCCGTCTACCGTCTTCACCCCGGCGCGGACGCGCATGGCCACCGTGAGGAAGCCGTCCAGGGCACTTATGTGCCGGCCGCTGTCCGTGACGAGCAGCTCGCGAAGATCACGCATCTGGTCCGTTCCTTGTCCGGGGCGCCGCGCCTGTTCGGGCTGTGCGCCCAGGTCGACCCGGGCGAGATCGCCCTGCGCATGATCGAGGGCATCGACCCCGGAGACCAGAGCGTCGGCGATGGTCCGCATCCGTGGGTGGAGAGCGTCGAGGCCGCTCTTGACCTGCTGGACGGGCAGGAGATGCACCGGCGCACGCTGTGGCTGGCGGTGCCCCTGCAGACCGACATGACGGGTGGGCAGGTCGCCGCGTCCTTCGGCGCGATGTGGGCGGACATCGCGCCGGTGATGGGCATGCAGGCCCCGCCCGTGGACCGGCGCGAGGTGAATTCCTACCGCGAGCAGGCCTCCCGGGTGGAGTCTGCGCTGGCCGGTGGCGTCGCCTTCCGGCCGGCCCGCCCGGCAGAAATCGTCTGGATGATCCAGCACGCCCTCCACCGGGGCCTGCCGGAGCCTTTGCTCGCCGAGGCGGAGAGCAGCGACCTGTACGGCGGGCGGGTCCGGGCTGGGGTGCTGCGCTCCCCGAGCTATGCCGACCTCGGCCAGGCCCGTCTGCAGGAGGGCGGCGCCGATGCCGCGCTCGACGATGTCGATGGCCTGGGCGGCGCCGACGGGATCGCCCGGTCGGGCCGCAGGGCCTGGTGGCGGCTGAAGACCTCGTCCCCGCTCGGGCGGCGCTGGCTGCAGGTGGAGTCCGACACCGGGGTGGGCTACCAGGCGCAGTTGGTGCTGGCGGAGTGCCCGCCTGCGGTCAGCCAGGATGCCGCCGATCTGTTCGCCCAGCTGGAGACGCTCGACTTCCCGGTCGACTACGCCGTCGATCTGTGTCTGGTGCCGGCGGAGAAGGCGCGCGGCCAGGTGCAGCGGAAGAAGAACGAGCTGGTCGACCAGGCCGACCAGTACGACACCCGCCCCACCGGGATGCCCGCCTCCCTGAACGACGCCGCCCGCGATCTGGGCGAGTTGGACGCCCGTCTGTCGCGGACCTCGGTCGAGGTCGAGGTGCAATCGGTGACGGTGCTGACGGTGTGGGGGCCGACCGCAGCCGTCTGTGACGCCCGCGCTCGGGCCCTGGCCGCGCTGCTCGGTGGTGCGGACTACCGCGCGGTCCGTCCGGTCGGGCTGCAGGAGAAGCTGTTCGCCCTCGGTCTGCCCGGCATGGCCCGGCCTGGTGTCCTGAGGGAGTTCGTCCAGCACCAGGTCTCCGAGGACTGGGCTCTGGGCGGGGCTTTCACGGCCTCGGAGGTCGGCGACCCGAACGGGATCTTCCTCGGTTTCGATCTGGACTGTGGCACCACCCGCCCCGTGATGATCAATGTCGCGGATGCGCCGAAGCAGGACGCGAGCGCGTCCATGGGCATCGTCGGGGACCCCGGCGGGGGCAAGAGCGTCTTGGAGAAGCTGGTCTCGGAGGCGGTGTGGGCGCGCGGCGGAGTCGCGATCTGCATCGACCGCACCCCGGTACGGGAGTGGGCGACGTTCGCCCGTACCGCGGCTGCGGGCCGCTGTCAGATCATCGACGCCGCCCAGGCGGAAGTGTCCATCGACCCGCTGCGCTGCTTCGGCGGTCCCGAGGGGCGCCACTACGCCTTGTCGTACCTCACGCTGCAGCTAGGTATCGGCCCGATGAGCACGAACGGCGAGGTCCTGCATCACGCTGTCGAGCAGGCCGCCGCCAGTGACGCCCCTTCGATGCACCGCGTGCTTGAGGTGCTTGAGGAGATGGCCCTCCAGCAGGCGGGCAAACGGCAGGACGCGGCCGCCACCCTGGCCGGGCTCGTCCGGGTCGTGGCCGACAACCGGCTCGCGGCGATGGTGTTCGACCCGGAGCTGCCGCCGGTACGGCTGGACGTCTCCAGCGCCTCCGACATGATCGTCATCACGACAGCCGGGCTGAAGCTGCCGCCGAAGGCGGCGTTCGAGAACCCCGAGGTCCTGCACCAGCAGCCGCTGGAAGCGCTGATCGGCCGCGCCGTGCTGTACCTGATCGCCGCGATCGCCCGGCAGACCGCGTTCGAGGACCCCGACCGGTTCGCGGCGTTCGTGCTGGACGAGCTGTACTGGCTGACCAGCTCCGCCGAAGGCATCGCCCTGGTCCACGAGATCCTCCACGACGGCCGCAAGCACGGGGCCGGTGCGATCGTCGCCTCCCACGACGCGGAGGAACTCGGCCCCGACCGGGGGCTGATGGCCTACCGCGCGCTCGCCCGTACCACCGACCGTGAGCGCGCCCGCCGGGGACTTGAGTTCCTCGGGCTGGATCCGAACGACCCCGAGCTGCTGCGCCTGGTGACCACCGGTCTGTCCCCTGTCGGGCAGAAGGGCCGCGAGGGCGAGTTCCTGCTGGCCTGCCCGCGCAGGAACACCGGCCGGGTCAAGGTCGCCATCCCCCGCATCCAGCGCATCGCCTCCTCCATCACCACCACCCCGGGACGCCGCATGTCCGCGCCGCCTGTCGGCGCCGCCGCCGGCGACCGTCCGGAAGGACTTCGATGACCCCCTCCTTCTTCTCCCCCAGCCGTTCACGGCGCCTCGCCTGCACCGCGAGCATCCTCACGGTGGTCACCGTCGCCGTCGGGCTTCTCGTCCTGGCGCTCGGGACGGGCCTGCCTGAGGCATGGTGGCCACGCACCGGTCAGGCCTTCGCGATGGACTTCACCGGCCGGCACGGGGATTCGTGCGCGCTGATAAAGGGCCCGGCCAAGGCGTACTGCGAGCGTGAAGGAGACACCACCGGCGTCGCCTCCATGCAGGGAAGCGGTGACGCTGCGGTGTGGAAAGCGGTGCCGGCCGCGGCGGCGGTGGGCGCACTCGTGATCTGGCGGCGCGGCACGTCCACGGGCCGAGGGCAGCACTGAGATGTTGCGTCCAGACCGCGGCACCCTTCGCTCGGCCGGTTTCGTCCTGCTGCTTGCCTGCGTGTTCGTCGTGACGAACAGCCAGGTCGTGTATGCGGCCACCAGCAGCGAGACCGGAGACCTGCTCGCCCCGTTGAACATCGCCTCCTCCGAGGGGGTGCCGATCGACGGATACGAGCTGAACGCGCAAGGCGGCTCCATCTTTGCCTTCAAGTCGCAGGCTCTGGCCTTTGCCCTGTCCGGACTGTTCACCCTGATCCGGATGCTGGTGGGGCTGGCCGGCTGGGCGATCGAGCTGGCGTTCCGGTTTCCCCTGCTGAAGATCCTCATTGCCCCCGCGCAGAAGGTCGCCGACGCGTACAACACCCTGGTGGTCGACACGCTCGGACTGAAGGGGCTGCTGCTGGCCTGGGCGTTCGTTTTCGCCGGATTCATGATCGTGCGCGGCCGTGTCGCTCGTGGTCTGGGCGAGATCTTCCTGACTCTGCTGATCGCGGCGTTCGCCGCGTCCGCGTTCGTACGCCCGGACTATCTGCTGGCCCAGGACGGGCCGCTGGGGCAGAGCCAGCAGGTGGCCGCCGAAGTCGCGCAGCAGTCGGTCAACTCCTACGACTGGGGCGGAAAGATCGCCAGCGCCGGGCCGTGCGACGGCATGGTGGGGCGCGAGGAGACCAAGTGCTGGGAGTTGGAGGGTGAGCGTCCTGTCTCCGCGAAGGAAGTGGCCCGCTCGCTCCAGGACTCGATCACCAACGCCCTGGTCGTCAAGCCGTACATGCTGCTGCAGTACGGGCGCATCCTCGACCCGGCCAAGGCCTCCGACCGCAAGGCCTACGCGGTCCACCTGAAGTGGGTCACCGGCGGCTACAAGGCCGGTGCCAATAGGAAGGAACCGAGCCAGGACAGGAAGGACGCCTGCCGAAAGATCAAGGGCCCGGCGAAGAAGTACTGCGAACAGGGCGGCGTCTACACCGACCTGCCTAAGAACGGTGGCGACAGCAGCCTGCTGGAATTCACGCCGGGCGGTGAACTCCTGGACGCTTCCAAGGCGATCGTCACCGACGAGGACCGCGAGTTCTCCGCCTTCCTGAGCGACATGAAGAAGGCCGGGGATGTCGGCAAGTCCTGTGCCTCCTACGCCGAGAAGCCGACCTGGTGGAGGGTCGGCGGCGCCGTGCTGCTGCTCATCGCCGCCCTGTTCATCTGCGGCATGCTGCTTTCCAGCGCCATCGTGCTGCTCGGCACTCAGGGTGTCTGCGCCGCGGCTGCGGCCTGCGGAGGGGTCACGTTCGTCGTCGGAATGCTGCCCGGCCCGGCACGGCAGTCGGTGTGGAAGTGGCTTTCCTTGTGGGGGATCTCGATCCTGACGATGGTCGGGATCTGCGCGTTCGTGCCGTTCTTCGGTATCGCCGTGGACGCCACCATCACCAACGGCCCCGACCTGATGGTGGAGCGGATCCTGCTGATCGATGTCCTGGCTATCGCAGGCGCGGCCGGACACCGCAGGCTGCTGACCGGGACCGCCTCCTTCGGGAGGCGCATGGCCATGCGCATGCGCTACGCCAAGGTCGGCGGAACCCACATGCCGGGCGACACCTCCGAGCTGGGTGCCGCGCTCGCCATGAATTCCCCCGCCGCGCTCGGATACGGCGGTGGTGGGCTGCGCGCCTTCACCGGTGGAGGTGGTGGCCGGTTCGGGATGCTCGGTACCCGCCACCGGCTGATGGGTGCACTGACCTCTCTGGTCGACGGAGCGGGCATGCCGGTGAACACCGGCGGGCTGTTCGCCGACGCCATGGCCGAGGCCGGCCGCGGTCTGGCCCCGCTCACCGCAGCCGCCGCCGTGGGCGGGCTGGGCGTGCGGCTCGGCGCGAAAGGCGGTCACTGGCTACTGATCGGCCGTCGGCCGGACCAGGAGCAACTGGCCAAGTGGCAGAAGGCCACAGCCGGCGGCGACCTCGACCCAGGCGGACCGGGCGGCGGCGGAATCGGCGGACCGGGCGGCGGGCCGCGTCGTCCTGGCGGCCCGCCGGACCGCTACCGCGACGACCAGGGGCAGATCGTCGATCGCAACACCGGCCAGGTGCTGCACGACCAGGACAACGACCGCACTCTGCTGTCGACGCGCGCCCACAACCATCTGGCCCGCTTCCGCGGATACCGCGCCCTGCACCTGGGCGGCCGGACCGCGTACGGAGCGACGGTCGGCCTGCCGGCCAACGCCCGTCGCGCACGGGCGAGCGGCTCCCGCTACTCGCAGGACGCCCGCCAGCAGGTGCGGGTGTGGGGAAACACCCTCCGCGAGGACGGCCGGGCCTGGACAGACGCGGGACGGCACGCCTCCCGGACGCTGCGGGAGAACACCGGCGACCGCAGCGGAGCCAGCCCGTTCGCCAGCCGTCGCCTCCCGGCCGCGACAACACCGGCCCCCGCACGGCGCCCAGGCACCGTGCAGCAGCCGACGAGTGCTGGCAGCGCCGCGGGCCGCCCGAGGCCGGCCCCCGCCCGGCCCAGCGCGCCTGCGTCTCCGGCCGGAGGCAGCACCACACAGGCAGGCACGCCGGTTTCCCCGAACCGGCTCGCAGGCGGTAACACTCCGCGTCCGAGTACGGCGCCGAACCGGACGAGGCCAGTGCTTCCTGGTGGCGGGAGCGCGGGCGGCACCGCGCGCGACGAGGCGCGCGCCCGGATGCAGGAGCTGATGCGGCGTACCGCGCCCGAGGCTGAGCGGCTGCGCCGTGAGCGGGACCAGCAGCGGCCCGAGGACGGTGGGGCCGGGTGAAGCGGTCCCGGCGCCGTCTGGGGCGGTGGGGGTGCGTGACGGTGCTGCTGCTGTTCACCGGCGTGTGCTGCGCGGCTCCCGTCTCCAACGCGATCAGCATGTTCGTTGCGCTGAAGACCGGGGTGCAGGACAACGGTGGGATCGCCGACGCAGGCACCGCGGCAGACATCCCTTCCCGGATGCTGGCCGCATATAAGAAGGCCGTCCAAAAGGTCGGGAAGCATGTGCCCACGTGCCGGGGCATGCGCTGGCCGGTCCTCGCCGGGATCGCCAAGGTCGAGTCCAACCACGCTATCGGCAGGAACCTCGCCGACAACGGCGATATCCGCCCCAGGATCTACGGGGTGCTCCTCAACGGCTCCGGGGCCGGCGGCAACACCACTGCCTTCGCCGACACCGACGGCGGCAAGTGGGACGGCACCGCGACCGGGGAACGGGCCGTCGGCCCCTTCCAGTTCCTCCCCTCCACCTGGGAAGGCGTCGGCGAGGACGCCAGCGGCGACAAGGAGGCCGACCCGCACAACGCCGACGACGCCGCGCTCGGTGCCGCCGTCTACCTGTGCGGCAACGGGCGCGACCTGACCAAGCGGGCCCAACTCAAGGCTGCGATCCTCCAGTACAACCACTCCAATGAGTACGTGGCCAACGTGGTGGGCTGGATCGACCAGTACACGGCGGCCGCGAAGGACCCGGACCTGAAGAACGTGTCCGGGAAGGTCCGCACCGTGATCGAGGCGGCCCTGGCCCAGAAGGGCGTGCCCTACTCGTGGGGCGGGGGCAACGCGAACGGCAAGTCGTACGGCATCTGCTGCTCCCCCAGCGGGAAGAGCGGCGCGGACATCAAGGGCTTTGACTGCTCGGGCCTGGCCGTGTACGCGTACGCCAAGGTTGGTGTCCGGCTGCCGCGTACGGCGGCCGCCCAGGCAGGAATCGGGCGGCGGATTCCCGCCGGCCTCGGTAAGAGCGTTCTGAAACCCGGTGACCTCGTCTTCTACGCCTACGCTCCGGGCCTCGACTCCACGATCTACCACGTCGGGATCTACGTCGGAGGTGGCCAGATGGTCAACGCCGCCCGTCCGGGCACGCGCGTGCGCCTGGACGCGGTCGACGCGATGTCCGGATATGCGGGGGGAGCCCGGCTGCTATGAGCACCCACTTGCCGCGCTCGCCGCGTTTCCTGCTGGCCGTCACGGCGGTCCTGTCCGCCGCAGGTGTCGTCCTGCTGGTCCTGCCGCACGGTGAGTCTGCGCACACGGCTGCCCCGACACCACGGCTGGCGGCGACCGCCTCCGCCGTGCTGCCGGCTCCCCCGGCCCACGTCCCGGAAGCGGCGCAGACGAACGCCGGGGAGGCCAGTGCGCTGACGCAGTCGGCCGCGGCGTCGGAGCTGCCGCCGCACGGCGAAGGCCCGGCGGGCGATGCCGCCGTCCAGGAGGCGCTGGACGTCTCCTGGCCCCGTGACCTTCCTGCCGGTGACGAGCGGCAGTTGCTCGCCGCCGGGCGGGATCTTCTGCGCGCGGACGCCACCGGGATCGGTCGGGCGAAGTGGCCCGGCGTCTTTCCCGGCGCCGGCCGGGGTGTCGCCCCGGCGTTCGGTACGGGCCAATTCCGTGTCCAGGCGGCGATCGCCCGTCGTGATGGCGTTGGCGGCCGGGCGGTGGTGCACCTGGTGTGGGCCGGTGCCGACCGCGGCGGCACCTTCACCGACGGCCGTATCACCGACTGGTACTTCATCCGCACTGCTTCGAGGAAGGGAGCGTCCACGTGGACTCCACAGCCCCGTATCTGACCGGTCAATCCGTTTCGCTGTCAGCCGGCTCGTTCTCCGGACTGGTCACCGCAGCCGCCCGCGCCGCCGGGTGGGTGCTCACGTACCGGTACGTACTCGCGGCAGCCGCCGTCATCGTGTGGGCCGTGGGTGAGGTAGTGGTGCGCCGTCTGGCGAAAAAGGCCTCGGCCGAGCGGATGGCGCTGGAGCTGGAGCCCTCGCGGCACTTCGACCCCGGTCTGGAGGAGATCTTCCGTCGGGGCGTACAGCTGGCCCGGGCCTCCACGAGCATGCCGTGGTGGGCTCCGCGCCGTACGAAGTCCGTACAGATCCGGCTGCGTGCGGACGGCTCCAGTCCGCTGCGCTACCGCATCGAAGGCCCAGCCGGCGGCGAACGCCTGCTGTCGATCACTCCCTTCGGCCCGCATGTCACCGTGAACCGGGCGCGGCCGATCGTCGACCGGCCCCGTGAGCACGTGGTGCGGGCGGAGTTCATCCTGCGCGGCAGGCCCACGGCCCCGCTGCGTGATGTCCCGCTGGATCCCGACCCGCTGCAGCCCCTCATAGACGCCGTCTCCGACCTCCGTGCCGAACTGGGTGACCTGGCCGAGATCCGGCTCGACATACAGAGGGCTCCCAAGTGGGCGTTGCGGGCGCGCCGTCTGCAGCTGATGGCGGATGCCCGCCGGTCGGAGAGGCGCGAGGCCCAGCGGGCCGCCCGCTGGATGCGGCAGGACGCCATGGGCGTCGAGGACTCGCTCGCTCTGCATCTGCAGCAGCTGGTCAGTGGCCAGAAGGGCGGGGGCGGGCGCCGTCTGGTCATGCCCCCTGTTCCCCGCCGGGTGGATCCGGCGGTGGCGCTGGGAAAGCTCGCCGAGGACGACCACCTCGTCCGTGTGCAGCTGCTCGTGACAACTGCGTCGAATACCGAGGGCCGTGCGCACGCCCGGCTCGCCCAGATCCAGGCCGCGCTCGATGTGTTCGGCGGCGTCTCGCGGTGGGCGATGCGCGGATGGAGTGTGGGCCCGTGGCGGTTCGGGGCCGACCGGTGGCCCAGCCGCCGGGGGTTCGAGCGGCGCTGGCAGCTGGGGCACTGCCAGCCGCCCCGCGCGAACTGGGTGCGTCTGGACGAGTTGACCGGCCTGCTCAAACCGCCCACGGTGCACTGCCGCCTGCCGCTGCTCGCCGGAGACCTGCCGACCTTCGAGTTCGGGAATCCCGAGCTGCTGCTGCAGGGCATCTACCGGGGTCCGGACGGGCGTCGGCGGCTGGTTGCCACCTATGCGAAGGAGACCTTGTTCGAAGTCGGCGTGGGCAAGGCCGGCGGGGGCAAGACCGAACGTGCTCTGGCCCAGGCGATCGGATGGGCGCACGCCGGAGGCGGGCTGATGTTCGTCGACCCGCACCGCGACTCCTGGCCCCGTGCCCTGCCGTTCCTGGCCCACGACCACCTCATGCAGCGGATTGCGCTGATCGATCTCAACGCGAGCGGGACTTCCCCGCAGGTGAGTTCGTGGAACCCGCTCGGTATGCACCAGGGCCAGGCGGCACACGAGGTCGTCGAGGCCGTGACCGACGCGTACGCGGCCGTGCTCGGCTGGGACGACGCCGGCGCTCCTCGCGCACTCACCATCTTCACCGCCGCCCTGGCGGTGCTGGTGGCAGTCAACGAGGCCGCCTGCCGGGCCGGGCGGCCCGAGGACCAGGCCACGATCTTCCACGTGCGGGCCCTGCTCACCGACATGGACTTCCGCACGGCCGCGCTGGCCGCGGTGGAAGGGCGCCTTGATGAGGAGACCCACTCGTGGTGGCGGTCGGTGTTCCCGACGCTGCCCGCCGACGCCTTCGCGGTCGTCCTCAACCCGATCGCCCGGCTGGCCGCCAACCCCGTCACCCGTGCCTTCCTCGGGCAGCCCGCCGGCGTCTACAACATCCGCGCCGCGATGGACTCCCGGATGATCGTGTGGGTCTGCCCGGGCGGGAACGGGCCAACCGACCGGCTGATCACTGCGCTGCTCGCCCGGGACCTGCTGCGCGCCGTGCGCTCCCGCCGCGACACCCCGGAAGACCAACGGGTCCCGTTCCGCCCGTACTTCGACGAGCTGATCACCTTGACCGGCGCGGCCCCGGAGACGATCGCCGCGATGTTCGAGGACTTCCGCAAGTACAAGGTCCACGTCCACGGCATGACCCAGCTGCTGGCCCGCCTGCCCATCGCGGTGCGGCTGTCGCTGGTCCAGAACGCCTCCACCCTGGCGTCCACCGCGGGCTCGCAGTCCGCCGTCGCACCGATCACCGCGGAGTGGGGGGACCGGCCCGGCCCAGATGTCGTCGCCTCCCTGGACCGGTTCGAGCACTACATGTCGCTGACGGTCCAGGGCCGTCGCATCGGTCCCGTCCGGATCACCGGCCCGCACCTCGACGAGGTGTTCGCCGACTTCGCCCGCCCCGGCAAGGCGGCGGCACTTGAACGGTCCGCACAGGCCATGTCCGGCGCGGCGCCACTGGACCGGCTCACGGCCCGGGCCGCCGAACAGTTCAACCGTGTGACCGGCTTCCTCGCCCAGCACGTACCTGCCACCACGTCGGCCGTACGGCTGCAGAAGAAGGGATACCAGTGACCAACGAGAGCCTGTCGTACGGACATGTTCCGAGTCCGGTCGAGCCTCTGCCGCATCAGCTCCTGGCCGCGCTCGGTCAGCACCGGATGGCGACCACCGGCCAGCTCCATGGGCTGCTGCGGCCGGACGCGGCACGGCAGACCGTTTCCACCCCGTTGAACCGGCTGCGTCATGAGGGCCTGGTGGACTTCACGGTGCTGCCTCGGTCGAACCGGGCGCGCGCCTGGTTCTTGACGGGTGAGGGGGCCCGGCTGGTCCGGGACTTCCCCGCGTTGCGCGGTCGTCCGCCGTATTCGATCACTTCGGCGACGGCGGCGTCGTTGAAGACTCCGCACACCCTCACAGTGGTCCGCACCCACTTGACCTTCGTCGCTGACGCCCGCAAGCGCGGGGACGAACACGGCCACCTGGACTGGACGCCCGAGGTCTCCCACCCGCTCAGCGACGGCGAGAAGATCATCGCGGATGCGGTCATGCATTACACCCTCATCGGTGTGGATCAGCGGGCCAAGCTGCGGGCGTTCGTCGAGGTCGACCGGGCCACCATGGTCAGTGAGCGGCTCGCGTCGAAGCTGATCGAGTACGCGCGGCTGTGGTCGTACGATCCGCAGCCCGTCGGTCGGCAGCGCTCGCGGCAGCCGGTAGTAGCTGGGGCCGTCTGGCTGCGCTGGTATCCCGTGTTTCCCCGGGTGCTGTTCGTGCTGACCGGGGCCTCTCGGTACGTCCTGAATAACCGGATCACCGACCTGCAGGCCATGGTTGCGCAGCACCCGCTCGTCGGCACGCTGGCCCGGCAGGTGCCCCTGGGCGTGGCGGTCCTGGATGACCTCGAGCTTCAGGGTCCTGCCGGCGACGTGTGGGTGCCTCTGGTCGGTGGTGAGCCACGGCCATGGACCGAGCTGTGACTCGGCGGCCTGGTGCCGACCGAATGCCGCGACCCCGCAACTTCTCCGAATCCGACTTATCGTTTGCTTATGCGAATTAGTAATTTACTCACGCGCATCCGAGATCTACTGGCCAATCCTCCCCGCATGCTCTGAACTTGGGAGACCCAAATGACGCTAGCTTTATATGAAATTCGCACCCACGTAACAGTCCTCGACGACGGCGCTTGGCCCGTCCGGACGCAGGCCGTCTCGTACGTCGGGGACGCCTGCGTGGTTCAAGGGAGCGGCGACTTCGACCTCGCCGACCTGAACGAGGTGCGCTGCCGCTTTCCGGGCCGGCACGTCACCCTCGACGGCGATGTGATCACGGTGTGGCCATTGCCCCCGCAGGACAGGTAAGGGGACTACACCACCTCTGCCCTGGCACTCTTCACCGCCTTACCGAAAGGAAGCCGTCCTATGAGAGGAAGGCGCCTAACGCCGCGAGGGCGCAGCGCGGAAGCGACGTTCGAGATGCAGGCAGGCGCACCCTTCACGAAGGACGGTGCGCGACTGATCAGCTCGGCAAGATCTCGCATCACTTCCGTCGCCCGGGAAGAAATGCGGCCTCAGCCAGGCCAAAAGTCCGAGCCTGCGGCTTCACCGACAGTCTTGGCTTCTCCGCTCACGGCGGTCACTTCCGAGATGCACCGCTTCGACGTGAGGCGTCCGGTGGCGTCTATGTCGACCACCAAAGAAACCGACGGGTCGGAATCTCGTTCTCTCAGACAGGGGGCCACCAGATCGACTTCAGGCGCAGCCCGCCCCGGACTGGTTGCGAGCGGAACGAGCGAATACAAAGAGCCACAAACCGACATCCGGTTCCGAAAGCAACCGGATATACGTCTCAAGTTGCACGAGTGAACTTCCGTCTCAAGCCGGGAAGTTGGTTGGCATATACGTAATCTTGCGGCTACGCACGAGCGTCATCGCAGCCCGAACGGCCACGAGGCCGGATTTCCATGTTCCGGGAGTCCCGACGGAGGACTCTCGTGCCGCGTTATACGGGGAGACAACGTGACACACGCACCACGGCACACGACCAGGACCACCGCCGTTCGAATCCGCACGTATGCAAGTGCGCTGCTGACCGCATGCGGAATCGTGGCCTTCACCGCCTGCAGCAACAGCGACGACTCCGCGGATGACAGGCCGAGCCCTGCCCCCTCCAGCAGCAAGCCGGCCCCGGCAACATCGTCGGCGAGTGCGGATCCCCAGGCAGCCGAGAAGGCTGCGGTCCTCGACGTCTACAGCCGCTTCTGGGAGGAACAGGCTAAGGCGTACGCAAAGGGCGACACCAAGGGCACCGCGTTCAGCCAGTACGCGGCTGCGGTCGCCCTGTCGAGTACCGAGGACGACCTGAAGGACCTGCGTTCCAAGGGCATCGTAACGACCGGCGCGCCCGCCCATGAGACCACTGTCGACACGCTTGAGACGGACAAGAAGGTGCCGCACGCGCAGCTGACGGACTGCCTGGACAGCGCCAACTGGAAGTTCCAGTATCGCGATTCCGGCAAGCCCGTGCCGATGCCCAAGGACCGGCTCATTCGTTACGTGACGAGGATCGAAGCGGAGAAGTGGGGGAAGCAGTGGAAGATCATCGACGTCACTCCTCAGCAGAATCGCTGCTGAGACGCGCTCGACTCTCGGCGGCCGCTGCCGTCCTGCTGTCGTTGGCGCTCTCGCCTTCCGCCTTCGCTGAGCCGCCCACGAGCGGAAGCTGCAGCGGTGCGGGCAGGTGGGTGGTCTGCGAGGCAGACGATGATTCGTCTGCCTCAGGTTCCCGCCCCAAGCCCGCAGGTTCCGGCAGTGGTAAGTCCAGCAAGCGGGTCTGTACGGTGAAGAAGCTGGACACACAGCCCCCTGAGGGGAGCTCCTTCTGGGAGGGCAAGTCCCCCAAGGACGGAGCGGCGGTCTACCAACGCACGTGCAGGAACGGCCTGAACGGGACACCCGTCTACACAACGTTTGTTGCTACGGGCAACGTCCCTGCCGTCGACCCGGAGGTCGTGGCGCGGCAGGCAGTCAGCAAGATGAAGCTCTCCGGACCCGAGATCGCCAGCCCCCGCCCGGCCGGCAGCTATGTCGTCGGGGTGCCCACGTGGATGTGGGTGGAGAAGTCCCCCACCACGTACGGGCCGAACACCACGAGTGCCACAGCGAGCGGTGTCACCGTGACAGCAACAGCCGAAGTCACCCAGATCGTCTGGAACATGGGTGACGGTGCGCAGGTGACCTGCAACGGTCCAGGCACCCCATACGCGGCAACCTATGGCCGGCAGGAGTCCCCGACCTGCGGCCACACCTACACCCGCACATCGGCCTCCCAGGACGGGGGAAAGTTCGCCGTGACCGCGACGGCTACATGGCCGGTGAACTGGCAGGTAAACGGCGACGGCGAGGCAGGTCAGTTCACCGAGATCAGGCAGTCCCAGGAACAGGTGGCGATCGGCGAGCTGCAGGTCGTCCGTTAAGGGCGCTGGAAGGATTGAGTGTTGAGCAAGACCAAAGAACGTACGGCCGCGCCGGGCGGCGTGCCTCTGCAAGGCCCGGTGGCCGGCCCGGTGGCGCCGCCGAGGGTGTCCGCCCGCCGGCGGCGCCCAGGAATGATCGCCTTGTCTCTGGCTCTGGTCGTGGCCGGTGGTGCGGGCGTTGCGGTATTGCTGTTGCAGGTCGGCCACCGCACCCAGGTGGTGACGGTGGTCCGGGACGTCCAGGTCGGTCAGGTGCTCACGGAGCAGGACCTGGGGAAGGCGTCCGTCGCCCTGGACCCGGTGGTGAAGGCGGTGCGTGCCGATGACCTGGATTCGGTGGTCGGCAAGCGGGCGGCCGTGGGACTCAAGCCCGGTTCGATGCTGGCGCCGTCGCAGGTGACGAAGGCCTTCCTGGTGAAGGCCGGAGAGCAGCTGGTCCCGATCGGGCTCAAGGCGGAGCAGGTCCCGGCCACTGCCCTGGTGCCTGGGCAGAAGGTCCAGCTGGTGCATGTGCCTGCGCAGGGCGCGACAGATACGGGCAAGGCGCCAGAAAACGCGCCCCAGACCATTGCGGGGCGAGTAGTGAAGGCCTCGAAGTCCGCTCCCGGCACAGGGGTTGTGGTGGTTGACGTCGCCACGGCCGCCGACGACGGCCCCACGGCCGCCGCGTGGGTGTCGGCCAGCACGCTGCGTCTGGTCCTCGATGCCCCGGACGGCAGCTGATGGCGGTCATCGCGCTGGCCGGGTGCAGCGGAGCGCCCGGCGTGACCACCAGCGCATTGGCACTGCTGCTGTCGTGGCCGCTGGAGCCGGGACGGCGGATGATCCTGGCCGAGTGTGACCCCGACGGGAGTGCCGTGCTGCACGGTCTGCTGCAGGGCACGCTCGGGGACCGCTACGGGCTGCGGAACCTCTCGGTCGCGGCCCGCAAGGGCGAGTTCGGTGATGCGTTCTGGCGGCAGCTGATCGACCTGAGCAGTGAGGACGGCACACAGGAGTCGCCGCGCGAACGGCTGCTGCTGCCCGGGATCACTGATCCCGCGCAGGCGGCGAGCCTGGGCTCAGTATGGAATGGGCTGGCGTTGATGTTCCGCGGCATCGACGCGGACCACGGTCACGACGTCCTGGTAGACCTCGGTCGCCGCGGGGCTGTCGGCCCGTCCAGTGTGCTGGCCGCGCAGGCGGACGCGGTGCTCGTGGTGGTGCGCAACACCCTGCGCTGCCTGCAGGCCTCTCAGGGCCGAGTGAGCGCGTTGGAGGAACAGGTCGGCGACGTCGGGCTGATCGTGATCGATGAAGGCCCCTACCCTGCGGGCGAGGTGCAGCGGGTGCTGCAGGCGCCGGTGGTGGCGACGCTGCCGTACGCGCCGAGGGAGGCACGTGTGCTGTCCGACGGGGCCGACCATCCGCGCCACTTCGCCAAGTCGCGCCTGATGAAGGCGGCACGGACTACGAGCACGCTGCTGGTCCAGCGGGCAGCCATGCGCCGAGCCCGTCTGGGTCCGCGCAGCGCGCCCCCGAGTGACGCGGAGGTGACCCATGCGCGGTAGGCCTCTGCACGCCGACCCCACCGTGGCGCCGCCGCCCGGCCGCCCCTTCCAGGCTCGGCCTCAGCAGGCGAACGGCACAGCTTCAGGCACCCACGTTCTCGGCCCGGCAGCGCCTCACGTCACCGTTGACTATCAGAGGGCCCAGCACATCGCGGCCCAGGTCGCCAAGCAGCGCGAGGATCTGCTGAAGACCACTCCGGACATGGACCGGGCCAGCGAGGAACAACGTTGCCTGGACTGGATCACCGAAGCGGTCGCGGTGTGGTCGGACGCCACCGCGATGAGCCCGCAGGAGGACGAGGCCCTTCGGCGTGCCGTCTACGATCTGCTCTACCGGGCCGGGCGGCTTCAGCCGTACCTGGACGACGAACGGGTCGAGGACATCATCATCCAGGGCCCGGGCGAGGTGTGGCTCGACTACGGCGACGGTGAGCGCCGCATGGTCGGCCCGATCGCGGACTCGGAAGAGGAACTTCTGGAGCTGCTGCGCGAGCTGGCACGAGGCTCCGGGCACAGCGAGCGCACGATCTCGACGGCGAACCCCACCCTCGCCCTTTCGCTGCAGGACGGCTCGCGTCTTCAGGCGATCTCCGGGTTGGGGCCGATGACGTACGCGGTGATCCGTCGTCACCGGGTCTCCCATGCCGACCTCGACGATCTCGTCCGGCTGGGTACGGTCGATCCGGTCCTGCGGGAATTCCTCGGTGTGTGCGTCCGCGCTGAGAAGAACATCATGATCGCGGGGAAGCAGAAGGCAGGGAAGACGACCCTGCTGCGGGCGCTGCTCAAGGAGTTCGACCCGGAGTGCCGGTTCGCCACCATCCAGACCGAGGATGAGCTCTTCGCCCACAACAACGGCTATCACCGGCAGGTCGTCTCGCTGGTCGGCCGCGAGTCCAACGGCGAGAAGGACGCCTCAGGCCGCGGCGCCGGCGAGGTGTCGCTCCTGGACCTGATGCACCCCGCGCTGCGGATGTCGCTGGAGCGGATCGTGGTCGGTGAGGTCCGCGGGCCGGAAGTCGTCGCGATGATGCAGGCCCTGACGAACGGCTCCGGTGGCAACCTCTGCACCATCCACGCCCGCCGCCCCGACATCATCTTCGACCGGATCGCCGAGCTGTACGCGCTGTCCCAGGGCAACCTGTCCGAGCAGCTCGCCTACCGGCAGACCGCCAACGGCCTCGACTTCATCGTGTACGTCGACATGACCGACGAGACCCAGATCGGCGGCCGCCGCCATCGCTATGTGTCCCACGTCCTGGAGCTCACCGGTATCGGTGAATCCGGGCGGCCGGCCACCAACGAGATCTTTTCCCCGGGGTCCGAGTTCGGGGAGCTGCGGGCGGTGCCCCGGATGGATCCGGGCTGCATCGACGACCTGCGCCGCGTGGGTTTCGACTCCGGGCTGCTGCAGCAGCCCTACGGGGCCTGGCCCGCGCCGCTGCCGTTGAAGGTGGAGGCCAGCCGGTGATCCTGTTGTGGGCGTTGCTGTCCGGCATGGCCGTCACCGGCGGGCTGATCGGTGTCGTCGTCGGCCTGGTCGGCACGACGGCACCGCGCCGGGCCCCTTGGCGGCAGCGGTGGCAGGCCCTGCGCGCGGGCGACCACCAGGCGCAGGAGGTCCGGCTGCGCAGGCGCACCCTGGCCGTCGCTGCGGTCGTGGTCTTCGTGGCTGTATGGCTGGCCTCGGGCAACTTCGTCGGGGGCGCGCTGATCGGCGTGGCCGTCGTCGGTGTGCCGTGGCTGATCACTCCGGCGCAGATGGCGAAGGACCGGATCGGGCAGCTGGAGGCGCTGAGCGAGTGGGCCCAGCGGCTGGCCGGTCTGCTGCGGCTGGGCATGGGTCTGGAGCAGGCAATGATCACCAGCCGTCGGGGCGCACCGGACGAACTCGCGGTGCAGATCGTCGCCCTGTCCGACCGGCTGCGGCTGGGCTGGCGGCCGGAGGAGGCGCTGCGTGCCTTCGGTGACGAGCTGGACGACGTCACCTCGGACAAGGTGATCGCCGCGCTCATCCTGTCGGTCAACGACCGGGGCCCGGGCCTGGCCCAGGCGCTGGAGGATCTCGCCGGCACGGTGCGTGACGAGGTCGCCCGCAAGCGCAGTATCGAAGCCGACCGTGCCAAGCCCCGTACGACGGTGCGGTGGATGACCATCATCACCGTCGGCATCGTGGGCGCCGGGTTCTTCGTGCCGTCCTACACAAGGCCGTACTCCACGCTGCTCGGCCAGCTGGTGCTCGTCTTCCTGACGGCCGGATTCGTCGGGGTGCTCGCGCTGATGCGGCAGCTCGGGCAGTTCCGCCGCATCCCGCGTTTCCTGGTCACTGACCCGGCCAGCACGGTCCGTCTTCCCGCGCCGGTGACGGCCGCCCCGGACGTGCCGGTCGCAGGCCGTGAGCCGGAAGGAGTCAGCTCATGAACCTGTTTCCCGTTGTCCTGACCGGCGGCGCGGTCGGCGTCGGCGTCGCCCTGCTTGTGCGTGAACTCCTGAGCCCGCAGCCCGCCTTGGCCCCGGCCCTTGCGCGCAGTGCCCCGGCTGCCTTGACCATGCCTGAGCCGGAACTGGACCGCGAGGAGGTGTGGGGCCGGTGGCTGCTGGCCTGCCTTGAGCGCGTGCCCGGCGTCCGGATCCCGGCGAAGAATCTGGCCCTGCTCGGGCAGGGGCCGGGGCAGTTCATGCTGAAGAAGACCGCGCTCGCCGCGCTCGGCCTGCTCTGCCCGGTAATCGCCACGATTCCGTGGATCCTCGCCGGTATCTCCCTGCCGTTCTACGTACCGGCCGCTGTCGGGCTCGTGATTGCACTGCTGCTGTTCATCACGCCCGATCTCGCGGTGCGGGACCAGGCCAAGCGGGCGCGCGAGGAATTCGCGCACGCCCTGTCCGCCTACCTGGACCTGGTCGCGCTCAAGCGGGCCGCAGACGCCGGTCCGGCCGAGGCGCTGGAAAAGGCCGCCGAGGTCGGGCGCGGCTGGCCCTTCCTGTATCTGCAGGGGGCGCTGCGCCGGGCCCGGCTGGAGAAGATCCCGCCGTACCAGGCACTGAGCGAGCTTGCCGCTGAGTACGACCTTCCCGTGCTGGACGACGTCGCCGACATCATGCGGGGCTCGGCTACCGATGGCGCCGCTGTTTACAAGGCGCTGCGGGCCCGTACTGCTGCGCTCAATGCCGAGTTGCTGTCCGATCAGGCCACGGAGGCGAATGCCTCCAGCGAGAAGATGACTGCGCCTGGAGCTCTGCTCGCCGTCTTGGTGATGTTGCTGATGGCGTTTCCTGCGGTGATCCGCATGCTCACTGTCTGAGTCCTCATTCGCTCAAGTCTCTGGAGAGGTAAGCGCCATGAAGCACACCACCGCAGCCCGTACTCGCCGTGCGGTGATCCGTCTGACCACACGTGTGAGGGAGGGACTGGAAGAGGCGTCCCGTCGGCCGGACCGCGGCGACATCAGCACGACCACTGTCATCATCTGGGTCGCCGCCGTCACTGGAGCCGTGCTGATCGCCGGGACCATCGCCCTGGTGATCGCCAAGTACAACAGTCAGCTGGCCGGCCTGTGACGTCGCATCTGAAGGACTGGTGGCGGACACGACGATGGAGCGACGACCGGGGAGAGTCTGCCATCCAAATGGCCATCGTCTTCCCGTTCGTGCTCCTGGCTGCGATCGCGGTGATTCAGGGCTCCATGTGGTATTACGCCCGGCAGATCGCCCTTACCGCTGCCCGGGAAGGCGCCACTGCGGCCCGCTCCTACGAAGCGACTCCGGCCGACGGTGCTGCCCGGGCCCGGGATGTGCTGGGCCGTACGGCGGGTGACAGCCTGCTCGGCTACAGCGTTTCCGTTGGCAGCGACGGTCAGCGCGTGCGCGTTCAGGTGTCCGGCACCACCCAGTCGATGATCCCGGGTGTGTCCGGCCTGCGGATCACGCAGTCGGCGTCCGGCCCCGTGGAGAGATTCACGGTCCCAGGGGAGTGAACCACGTGCGAATCAGGGCCTGGTGGTCCCGCAGCATCCGGCGCGACGAAGGAAGCGCCGCAGTCGAGGCTGCCATCGTTCTCCCCCCGCTGATCATGTTCCTGTGCCTGGCTCTCGCGGGCGGCCGCATCGTCACCTCCGGCGCGAAGATCGACTCCGCCGCCGAGGACGCGGCACGGGAGGCATCCATCCACCGCACCGCGGCCTCCGCCCAGAGCGCCGCGCAAGCGGCGGCCGCCGAGTCACTGGACGACCAGGGCATCAAGTGCGCATCCACGAGCGTCAGCATCAGCACAGGCGGTCTCAGCGTGCCGGTGGGGCAGGTCGGAACGGTCACGGCGACCGTGACGTGCACGGTCAACCTGTCCGACCTGCTGCTGCCCGGTGTTCCGGGGGCCCGGACCCTCACGTCGACCGCCATGTCGGTGGTCGACCAGTACAGGCAGCGGGGGGACTGATGACCGTCTGCTGGATGAGCCGGTGCCGGGACCGGTTCGACGACCGAGGTGGCGTCACCGTGTTCGTCGCCGTCTGCGTCATCGCGCTGATCGGCATCATCGGTGTCGCGGTCGACGGAGGCGGCAAGATGCGCGCTACCGAGCGCGCCGACTACATCGCCGGTGAAGCTGCCCGGGCCGGCGGGCAGGCCATCGACCCTGCCCAGGCCGTGACCGGCAAGGGGATCGTCGTCGACCCCCAGGACGCGAGCACGGCCGCACAGGCCTACCTGAGCTCCGTCGGCGCCACCGGCACGGTCAGCGTCTCCGCGAACGGAAAGGCCCTCGCCGTCACCGTCACCGGCTCGTACGACACGAAGTTCCTACCCGTGGCCGGAATTGGCAGTCTCTCGGTGACCGGCCACGACAAGGCAACCCTCCTGCACGGCGTCACCGCTCCCGAAGGAAACTGATGCGCACCACCCACTCCCCCGCCGCCGCAGGTTCCGCCGCGGCCCGGGTCCTCAAGGCGCTGGGCAGCCTGCTGGTCCTGGCCGGCGCGGTCGGCGGGCTGCCGCTGCTGCTGGCCTGGGCCACACCGGTCATCTGGGCATCCAGCCACGACGACCTGGCACACCTGCTGGACCGGCAGGACACCGGGGCGGCGTTCTTGCTGCTGCTCGTCGCGGTGGGCTGGATCGGGTGGGCACAGTTCACGTTCTGCGCCGTACGGGAGCTGATCGCGCAACTGCGCGGCCGGACATGGCACGCGCCCCGAGGTCTGGGCGCCTCACAGCGAGCGGCGGCCGCGCTGATCGGCGGCATTCTGGTACTGCTGCCCACCAGTTCGGCTCTGGCCTCTCCGGCCCAGGCGGCACCGGCAGCCAGCGCGGCCCATGTGCCCGGGCAGGCCCAGGTTCAGCAAGCCACCGGGCAGGTTCAGGCGCCGGTGTCCGAGACAAGTTCTACACAGTCCCCTGCGCACACGATGCGGGAGGTGCGGCCGGGGGAAAGCCTGTGGAGCATCGCCGAGAAGGAGCTCGCTGACGGCGAGCGGTGGCGGGAGATCGCCACGCTGAACGAGGGCCGCGTCATGGCCGATGGTCAGGTCTTCAGGTCCAACAGCTTTCTGCAGCCCGGCTGGGAACTGCAGATGCCGGAGGTGTTCGAAGGCTCCGCGGCGGCCGCGCTCGCGGATGGAACCAGCACGCAGCTGGGCGAGCGGGAGCCGGCCAGGGCTGGGCACGACGAACACGTGGTCACCGTTGCAACGGGCGACAACCTGTCGGAGATCGCCAAGAAGGAACTCGGCGACGGCAACGAGTGGCCGAAGCTCTTCGCCGCGAGCCAGGGCAAGCCGCAGCCGGACAGCCTTCCCGAGATCACCGACCCGGACGTGATTTACGCCGGGCAGGAGGTCAGGGTGCCCGCCGCCCCGTCCGGCCGGCACGACCGGTCCTCGGACGGCAACGAGGCCGAGGGCCCGAAGGACCGACCGCACACTCCCCCGGCTCCCAAGGACTCGCACAACGGCCCGGAGAACGGCGACGCGTCGACTCCGTCACCGAGCGAGTCCGCGTCACCCGCACCAAAATCGCCAGCGCCCAGCGGGCCCGCCGGCCGCCCCGGCGATGCAGCCAGCAGCCCAGCTCAGCAGCCCAGCCAGAGCGGGGAGGGCGGGGCACCACCTGCGACATCCCGCCCCGACGCCGGTGCTCCCGTGTCGGCCGCACCATCGGAACCCGCCGCATCCCCCACTGCGGCCGCCTCGCAGGAACCGGCGCCGCAATCGGCGAACAGCCCGCTCCAGTTGCGCACCGTGCTGGGTGCGGGGGCCCTCCTGGCAGCCGCGATCACCGGAGCGCTCGCGGTGCGGCGGGTGCTGCAGCGCCGCCGTCGCAGGCCCGGCGAGAAGATCGTCATCGCTCCCGGGACCTCCCCCGCCGAGGCGAAGCTCGCGGCGGCGGCCGAGCCCGGCGGCGCCACCCGCCTGGACCGTGCGCTGCGTACCCTGGCCACCGCGGCTGAGCAGAACGGCGCAGAGGCGCCCCTGCTGCGGGCCGCACGGATCGGCGCCCGCTCGCTGGAGGTTCTGCCGGAGGACCTCTCTCAGAAGCCGCAAACGCCGTTTACTGCGGGACAGGCCGGGTGGTGGCGGTTGTCTGCCGACGCCGATCTCCTCGCCGAGGACACGGCACGGAGCGTGTCAGCGCCGTACCCCGGTCTGGTCACGGTGGGCAGCACCGAGTCCGGCGATCTCGTGCTCGCCAACCTCGCACGGCTGCCCGCCGTTCTGCTGGACGGCAATCCGGTACACATCACAGAGGTGTGCACGTCGCTGGCCCTGGAGCTGGGGATGAGCCCGTGGGCCCGCGACATCGAAGTGGTGACCATCGGGTTCGGAGAGGACCTGCCGCAGTTGCTGCCGACCTGCCGGATCGCGCACATGCGGCAGCCTGCACACGCATTGCGGGACCTGACCGAGCGGCTGCTGGAGGCCCATCAGATGCCCGAGACCGCACACCAGCCGTATCTGCTGCTGTGCGCGGCCGCCATGGACGCGGACACTTCCTGGCAGTTCGCCGACGCCATCGACAAGGCAGGCCGAGTGCCGGTCACCCTGATCGCCCCCGCCAGTTCCGTGGCGGCGCACTTCCCCGAAGCCGAGATCCTCAACGCCTCCATCAGCACACCGCAGCGGTTCGACTATCTCGGGGCCGAGATCACGGTGCAGCGTCTGGAGCATGCCGCCTACCAGCAGATCACCGCGGCACTCGCCCTGTCCGGTCAGCCCGCCGAGGAGGCCGAGGGGCCCTGGCAGGACGTTCCGGACGAACCCGATGCCGAGGAGCCGCCCGAGCCGGATCTGACCGCGGGCCCCGCGGCCCCAGACACCGGCGGGGAAAACGCTGCGCCGGCACCGGCCCCTGCCGAAGTGGGCGTGGATGACGGTGAGGTGTTCCCGGCCCTGCTGGCTGCTTCCGCCGATCCGTCTTCACTGAGGCTCCTGCCCCGTGCCCCGAGCTGTAGCCAGACTGACGGCGACAAACAGCAGGACGCAGTAACCGCAGAGGGGCCGGAGGCCGATCCGGCAGAAGCCGGAGCAGCACAGACGCCGCGCTCTCCGGCCCAGGAACCTGACCACACCGTTACCGGCGACGGTGAGTCCGGTCCGCACGACCTGAACGCGCCGGAGATCCGAGTGCTGGGACCAGTGGAAGTGGACCGAGTCGGTGGTACCGGCCACGGCCCGCGTACCGCTCAACTCGCCGCGCTGATGTTCTTCCGTCCCGGGCGAACCGCCGACGTGTTGTGCGCAGACATGGACCCACTCACCCCCTGGTCAGTGACCACCCTGAACGCCCGGCTGCAAGGACTGCGACGCGCCCTGGGCAACGACGCCGCCGGCAACGCCTACGTGCCACGCCGCCGCGGCGGTGACGATCCCTATCTCCTCGCCCCCGCCGTGCGCTGCGACTGGACCCGATTCCTCCAGCTCGCCGAGCGTGCCATCCCGCAGGCGGCGGCCGGCCTGCCGGACCTGGAGAAGGCGCTGTCGCTCGTGCGCGGCCGCCCCTTCGGAACCCGGCCGCAGCCATGGGCCGAGCCCTACCAGCAGGAGATGACCACGCGGATCACCGACGTCGCACACACCGTGGCGACCTACCGCACCCCGGCCGGCCAGCATCATGACCTCAGCACTGCCCGGCAGGCCATCATGACGGGGCTCGAGGTCGACGAGAGCGCCGAGCTGCTCTACAGGGACTGGATGCGGATCGAAGCGGCGGCCGGGAACCGGTCGGGCCTGCACATGGCCATCTCTCGTGTCCAGCAGGTCAACCGGGCGTTGGACTGCGACTTGGAGCTGGAGACCGAGCAACTGATCAGTGATCTGCTCAACGGCTCCGGTCCGGCACACCGCAAGGCGCTCTAGACAGGTGCGGGTTCGGCTACCGGCGGGCGGCGATGTCGCGTGCGGCATAGGCAAGAAGTTCGCTCACGGCGGCATCGTTCGATGCGGGAGGCCGCATTCGCCACGCCACCAGGGTCTCCCGGACAGTCCGCGTGACGGTGCGGGCGTGCTGCACCAGGCCGTCGTCCAGGGCTGCCACTCCCCCGCCTCCCGTACGGCCGGTCAGGACAACGGGGCCATGCAAGGGGTAGAGAGGCATACCGCGCCAGGCGCTCGCCAGAGCCCAAGCGGCGAGGTTCTGCCCGAGGCCGATCACCTGGCCCTCCCCATGCAGGTGCAGGAGTACGCGGGAGTGATACACCGCCTGGTCGACGGCACCGGTCGTTCCGACATGCTCACGGATCGCAAAGTGCGCATCGCGTTCGGATAAGACGACTTCGGTAAGCATGGTGTCAGGGTCGATACGCAGTACTCGCATGAGTCCTCCTGGTCGCCCGGGCCGGAATGCGCAGTGCACGGTGCGCACGCTCCCGCGGTGGTGCACAGGACCCCGCGCAGTAATCGCTGTAGCTGAAAATTAGGCACCTGATCAGGGGTTTTACTGACGCATCCAACTGTCGCGGCGTTGAAGGGCGGGAACGGGATGCGCAGCCAGGTCAGCAGCAGGTCCAGGGCGAGCAGGACACAGTCGGCGCTCTGACTGGCCCTCGAAGTGCGACCGGATCTTCAAGAAGTTCTCCCCGCCGACACATTGAACGTGGTCGATGGCGAAGGCGTTCCCGCTCGGCATGCTGACGGTGAGCGCGGCAGTTGTGGCGAGTGCCACGGCCACGGAACGCGCGGCCTTCTTGCTTTTCGAGATCACTGTTTACATTCGGTCATTGTGGCACTGAAGACCGCCGTTCCCGGTCAACGCTTAATCGTCACGCAGGGCATTTCGTCATGCCCCTGGTACTCCACACAGAGCCTGTGGCGGTGCGAGAACCGCTGAGAGATTTTCCAGGTGGTGATTTCGAACTTGTACCCCGAGACCTCTTTGGAGCTGGAGCTCTTCCAGCCCCGTACCTGCCGGATATAGGTATGGCCGCGCCAGAGACTGACTCGGGCCTGAGCCCCGGCCTCCCAGCCGTCCAAGGTGGCCCGTACCTCTCGCACATGCAGGCCGTCACCGATCACGCCCACGCCCACCGGGCCGGCCTGACTATCTCCACTGGCCCGAGCAGGGGCCTGACCGAGACCCCCGAGCACCAACACCGGAATCACAAAAAACATCATTCGTCGCATAGAAAGCCCAACATGCCTACGTCTCCGTCGTCACGGGTGGCGCGCATACGTCACTCAATATGGTGGTCACCCACCAGCCAGGACAGGCGCACCAGCGGCAGCGCCGCCTTTCGGGCCCGCAACACCCACCGACGAGCGAAGCCGACGGCACCACCGGCCGGACCCGCACCACCGGTGGGACGGGCGACGCCGGTGGGACGTACCAGGACACGCGCAGCTGCCACGAGGCAGCCGTCCACGGCAGCCTCGAACTCCATTGGCTCCCCCACCACTTGGGCCGGGCCTCCGATACAGGTACGGGCTTCAGCGCCCCCGCCTCGGCCAGTGTCCGCTGAGCGGCCAGCACCACCTCGGTGGAGTTCCCGATGCCCAGGACGAGCCCTCCGTGCGCGGTCGCGAGGCGACGCACGGCGAGGTCCCCGGGCACCAGGGCGGTACGGTTCTCCGAGAGGTACACCGCCCAGCCGCAGCGCGGATGGGAGTTTCGCAGTCCGTAGGCGGCCTTGACGGCGTTGAACAGCTCACAGTCGTGCGTCAGTGCCCTGTATCGGCGTCCCATGCCTCGGAAAGAGCAACCAGCGTCTCGGGCATCCGGTCCGCGAGGGGAACGGCCGCCCCGTCGGGTGCCGGGAACAGCCCAAGCACCGCCGTGAACGGCGTGTACTCATCGGTCCCGCCCGCCTGCACCCGTGCACGCACGCAGCCACCGCTCCGCCGGGTACCTACGGCAGCGGCCGTCCAGCCGAGGATGTCGACGTCTTCCTTCGCCCCCCGGCCTCGACGGCAGCGGCGAACTCCTCGACGCCCTCGGGGAGGAGCGCACCCCCATCGTCTCCGTCCGCATCCCAGCGCCAGTCGTCACCAGCGGATGTGCAGGGCGTCGAGAGCGGCGATCTGTTCGGTGGTCAGGCGTCCCGTTGTGCGGCGGGCGCGCTGCACGCTGAGCCAGGCGTCGAGGCGCCGGCCGTTGACGACGGTCGGTGCGGGTGGGTCGAGGTGGCCGTGGGCTCCGTGCTATTGGCGGGCGTCGGCGAGCCGGTTCTGCCACGCGCGTTCGGTCCGTACGTTGGCCATGCCGCGGCCGGGGGTCCAGTCGATGCCGAGTTCGTCCAGGGCCGAGACACGGTCCGGGGCGAGGGTGCCGCGCCGGTGGGCGGAGCGCTGCCGGGACAGCCATACGGTCAGGTCGGTGCCGTCGATGACGGTGCCGGCCGGGGCCGCAGGTGGCCGTGGGTGGCGTGGTAGCGGCGGGCGGCCTGGAGGGCCTGCTGCCAGCGGGAGGCGAGAGGATCCCGCTCCATGCCGAGTTCGTCGAGCGCCGTGATCTGCTGGTCACTCAGGTTGCCGCCGCGGCGGGCGCGGCGCTGTTTGGTGAGCCAGTTGCCGAGGGTTCTGGCGTTCGTGTCGTCGGAGGTCTCGGAGGGTCTCAGGTGGCCGTGGTGTTCGCGGTAGGCGCGGGCGGCGGCAAGGTCCGAGGCGAAAGGCCCGGCGTCCGAAGGGCTTTCGCGGGCGCGCTTGATGCGCTGGCTCAGTGAGCTGGTGGTGGTGCCCAGTGCCTGGGCCAGTGCTTTCTGTTCGACCCCCGCGTCGACCAGGGCAAGCAGGGTGGAGGCGGGCGGGTTGCCGCGCTGGTGGGGCGGGGCGGCGAGCTCGGCGTCCGTGGGCGGGCAGCCGGTGGCGGCGACGGTCCAGAGCATGCCGAGTTCATCGAGGGCGGCCCGGCGTTCGGGGAGCAGGGGGCGGGACTGTCCGGTGCGGTCCCGGACGGTGCCGGCGTGGAGGGCTCGTTGGTAGGCGATGAAGTCGCCGAGGTTGTAGCCCTCGGGGTCGGTGTGGGTGACGGGGGACGCGGAGGTCGCCGTGGCGTTCGCGGTAGCGGTGGCAGGCGGCGAGTCCGTCGGCGAAGCGGGCTTCATGGAGGTCCCAGATCATGCCGAGTTCGTCCAGGGCCTGGACGACGTCGGTGTGGACGTCGCCGTGTGCGTAGCGGTTGCGGCGGCTCTTGAGGGTGCTGCCGAGCGGGTAGCCGTCCTCGGTCACGTGGTCGCGGGGAACACAGAAGTGCCCGTGGGCGGGCGTGGTAGGCGCGGGCATGGCGGACGAGCTGCTCGTTGATCTGGTCGCGGGTGTCCCAGACCAGGACGAGCCGCCGGAGCGCGTCCGGTTCGCCGCGTACCTGCAAGCACTCGCGCAGGTGCGGAACCAGGAAGAACGCGGCCTGATGACCGAGGTTCTCACGGACCCGGACCCGGCGACGGCCCAGTCCGCGGTCGTCCGCCACCTCGACAGGCTGGCTACCGACCTGCTCAAGAGCCCGGAATACATCACCTGGGCACAGGCCATAGTCAAGGTTCTCAAACCGCACTCCTTCCTGGTCCAGCGGCTCCACAAGTGGTCGCTGTTCAGGGCGGTCGCCTTGGCGCAGCCGTGGCTTCCCGGTGCGCTGACCGATTCATCGGACTGGCTGCAACGCAAGATCGTCGAGAGCCTGGACACCTCCGACACCCTCGCTGTCCTGGCCGAGACCGGCCGCACCAGACGGGTCCGCAACACCGCCAGAACCACCCTCACCCGCGGAGACAACGGCGCCTGACCGCGCGAAAAACGGGTGCACAGATCCGGCGATGCGATGCGACACTGCCCCCATGACCAGGCCAGAGCTCTCCGAACTTGACTATCTGCGGGAGGTCGAAAGGCTCGCCAAGGCAGTCATCTCCGCAGCCGCCGGTGAGCAGTGGTACCCCGACGGCACCGAAGGCGAGGGGGCGCTCCAACGCAGTGTCAACGCACTGGGACGGGCGCTGCTGCACTACCACTTCCCCCTGGACGGGTGCCTAGAGGACGAGGCAGAGCGTCCACAAGTCCCCCTCGCGGCCGTGGCCATCATCCGCCCCGACGCTATGCCCATCGGCACCGACGAGACCTACTCACACGCCTGTGCTCGACTGGGGGTAGAAGCACGACCCGAAGGGTGGGCACTGTGGGACACCTGGGTCGACGGCAACGCGAAAGTCACCATGGTCGTGTCCGCCGTGGACACTACCGAGGGCCTGCTCACCAACTGGGCCAAGGGCAGAAACCTGCTCCCCGTGATGCCCCTGCCCTCCCAGATCGCCCAGGTCCACGCTGGCTGAACCGGTTGGGCGTCGATCTTCTCCCCTTACGGCAAGAGGAAGCTCGGCCTCAACGGACAGCCGTGATCCAGATGTATTGACTATTGCTCAGCGACCGCTGGTGTCTGCTTAATATTGCGGTCAGCGCCGTGGTGTTCGTCGTGGTGGCCCGGTCGAGGATCCGGCAGCCGATAGTGTGGGCCGAACTCGATTTCGTCGAGCAGCACGCGCCGAAGTACGGCCGGCCGCCGGAGACGATTGAGGAGTACAGGGCGCAGCAGCTTCAGGAGCAGGCGTCAGAGGCCTGATCGGTCAGGGCGGCGAGGAAAAGACAGAACCCCGCGGACGCGATGTCCACGGCGTTCTGTTGTGTCTGGGTGGTTGACCGAGCGAGACTTCGACGCTACTTCGCGCACTTGGCCTTGAAGGCGTCGAGCAGGGCCTTGCCTGCATCGGAGTTGTCACGCACGTACGCGTTGCCGTTGATACTGATCGAGGTGTCGCTGGTCGAGATCGATTCGGTGCCGGTCCGCTCGTTGCGGCTATCGTCTCCGGCGACCATCCAGATGATCTGGGCCTGATCCTTGTTGAACTCGCCGGTGCTGGTCACGTCCGGCTCCTCGTAGACACCGTCACAGGTGTACTCCTGATGCGAGACAGTGTTGCCCTTGACGACCAACTGGCCGAGTTCGGACGTGCCGTTGACGTCCTTGATGTAGTAGGTGCCGTCGAGGCCGCTGTCGCTGTCTCGCTGCTTCCGCCGCAGGCGGTGAGCATGAGCGCGCCCGCAGCCAGGGCCGCGGCGGTAGCGGCGAACTTGGCCCGCGCCGCACGTACGGTCCTGGTGGTGTCCATGGTGCTCTTCCTTCATCCGTTCTGGACAGTTGGCTTCGTCAGCTCTGCGGAGGCTGGACCGGCGGCATACGCGGAATCGGCGGAATCGGCGGAATCCTAGGTGTCTGACGCGGCGACCGCAGGAAGAAAGCCGCAGCAGCAAGGCATCACGACCGAAAGTAGCGCCTGGAGCGCCATGCCGGTCGGTTGGCAGGTCCTGACGATGTCGGGCCCCGAACTACTCAGCGTTCCAATCCACATCGCGGACCTCGCCGTCTGGCCAGATGTACGCGAGCACGCAGGATGCCAGCGTCACCTCGCGCAGGTCGTATCGGTCATGCCCTCGCCGCGCCACGTCCACGTGAGCCCGATCAGTCGAACGCCCGCAGCACCAGCCTCGCAACTCCCGTGATCCCCCGTCCGATCCACCCAAGCAGTCCCGTCTCCACCGCCAGCTCGGCGGCATCCCCGACGCGCCCGCCAGTAGCCAGGCGGCCTGACCTTGGAACTGCTCATCGACGTCCGGTGGCTCATCGACCGACAAGAGCGCATGCTCGGCAAGCACCTGCAGGTCCGCGACTACTCAGGGCTGGTCGCGGCCGTCGCCCGGCATCGCGTCAACACCCCCCACCTGGACATGACAGACCCCGATGCCTACTGGCGAGCCGCGGCCCTGCTCGACACGATCGTGCTGCCGCGGCCGCTGCCCGCCCGGAACGAGCTATACGGGTACGCGGTCGCCGCGGCGTACATCGAGGCCTCCGGCGAGACCGCCAACGCGAGTCAAGCCCAGTGGGTCCAACTGATCGAGGACATCAAGGCCCTGCGGCTCGACACCTTCGACATCGCCGATCGTCTGAGGTCCTGGCGAGCACCGTCGTGATAGTCCGTCAGCCCGCGACGGCTACATGATCCCTTTCCAGTTCCATGGGCGCGGTCCGCAGCGACCGCGCAGGCAGTCGACTCGGTGCTGGGCCTGTCCGATCCAGTCGGCATTGCTTGCCGCATGCTGCGCGGCGTAGGTCGCCATCCGCAGCTCGCGAGCGCCCGCCAGGATCGGGTATCCGGCCCACTCCGTAACGTCGAGACCGTACATCGCACAGAACTCGCCGTATTCCGGGACGGTGACCGCTCCGGTCGTCGTCCTTCGCACCGCGGTCGACACGAGGTCCCATTCCGGCGGCCCGACGGAGAACCGCTCCAGGTCCATCATCAGTGGACCGCTGCTCGTGCGGACAAGATTGCCGGGCCAGGCGTCCCCGTGCACGGCTCGGTCCGGAAGCCCAGTCGGCCGTTCAGCCCATGCCGCCGCGAGGTCCGAGTGGAGCCCGCGGAGCCACGTCCTGTCGTCGTCAGGGATCGTGGTGGCCGCGTCCAGCCGCTCGGCGATCCTGACGAAGGGATCGAGGTACCCCAGCTCAATGTCCGGCTTGGGCAGTGCGTGCAGCTGCAGGAGCAGCCGGGCGAGGTCTCGGGGCGTGCCGTGCTCGTGGGGTGGGAGTTCCTTCCAGAACGTCACGGGCCGGCCGCCTGCTTCCACTGGCTGGTCCACGTCGATTAGACGCACGGCTGGGATGTCCTTCTGCGCGAGCCAGCGTGCGACGCGTACTTCGCGCTCCGCCGTCGCGCTCTGGCCCGGCCGTGCGATCCGCACGATCACCCCTCCGGGGAGCCGCCATATCTGGTTCTCGGCCAGGCGTACGGGCTCTGCCCCAGCAGGGTCCAAGCCGACTGTGGAGCAGGCCTGCTCCAGGGCATGGCGGGCGGGTGCGGCTGCCGAAGTTGTCATGCCGAGACCGTAGCGGCGATCCGTTCGCGCAAGCCCGCGGCTTCCTGGACCTTCTGGTGCTTGGCTGCGAAGTGCCCGAGCTGCCGCAGGTCGTCAGCTGCTCGACGGGAGGTGAGCCGGCCGACCTCGTCCAGTGCGTCATGCCCGATCGCTGCCGCCTGCCGCGGATCGCCCTTGGCCATGACCAGGGCAGCCAGCTTGGTGCGGGAGATCGCGCGGGACCGCTTGAAGGAATCCGAGTGTCCCTTCACCGCAGTGTCGAAGCGACGGGCCGCTCTGCCCGGGTCCTGCCCGGAGAGGATGGCCAGATCAAACAGGGCGTGGGCGGTGTCTCCGTTGTGCTGTGCCGCATCGTAGTAGGCCATCCACGGCGGGTCTTCCGAAGGGCAGGCCCGGGTGAACGCCTCATCGGCAGCTCCGACGGCCGCCATGGTGTCGCGGACATTTCCCATCTTCCCGAAGGCGCGAGCGCGTGCAGTGTGAAGCATTGCCTGCTCGGTGGCGGTCAGCCGATCGGAGCGCACCAGGCCCTTCTCAGCGTACGTGATGCCGTCATCCGGCGCGCCGATCCACACGGCCTGTCGTGCGAGGAATGAGTACGTCTTGGCCCGCAGGTGCCAGTCCCCCGCTTCCTCGGCGCAGTCGGCCGCGAACTTAAACGTCTTGGTGGCTTCCTCGTGGTGGTATGCGTCGAAGGCTGAGGCGCCGACGACGATTCCGAGTCGTGAAACGGAGGCGAACAGGTCGGCCCGTAGATGCTCGGCGCACTGCACTTGCAGCAGTCCGGCCGCCCACTGCATCGCGCGACTGGCTACGTCGCGGACCATGCCGCCCCCGCCCAGCTTGTTATCCATGCCGCTGATAGCGGTTGCTGCGGCCAAGACCTGGTCGATCTCGGTGAGACTGACGTCCTTGGGGAGGGCCAGGTCGTCAGAGGGGGCAAAGACTTGAGTGAGGTCTATGGGGGCGAAAGCGGCGAGGCCGGTTACTTGGAGGAACGAGCGTCGGTACATGAGCTCATGGCTCCCAGGGCGAGGAGTTGGTTCATCACTGCCCAGGATGCGGCTTGTCCGCACCTGAACGGTTCCTTCCCCCCTACCCGCGGCATGAGTATCGGCATCAGCCCGTTTTTGATCGGCATCGCGGTTAACGAAGACCATCGGCCATGCCCGGTCGAAGAGCCCTCCCGTACGGAAGACGCCATCGAGCCGCTGGGCTACATCCCGGCGACAGCTCGGGTACTTGCCCTTCTCGATCGCCAAGATCATGTCATCGCTGACCTGCACTAACCGCCCGAGCGCCGCAGCGGACAACCTCTCTGCCTTGCGAAGCTCGCGCAGCTCGTTCCCGAACCACTCCTGGGGGGAGGCCCCCGGATTCAGGTCCTTCATTGGCTGCGGCATTCCCTGCCCCCGAAGTCGTTGATGCCGAACTCTCAAGCTGTCGGCATCAGGCTCTGCACGTTCTCCGTGTGTTCTGCGTGAATGGTTGCTGATCGGTTCGGTCCCAGTACACACCGCAACCGAACCCTGCTGAAGGGGTTCTGGCGGAACGGAGGGAGCAGACATGGAACTACTCCTCGATACCCGCGATCGGGGCGCTTCTGTTCGAGCCATGTCCACGAGCGTGCGCGGCCAACTCGACATGACCTTCGACGTCCGAGCCGAAGACCTCGGAACGGTTCGGGACATCGTCCAGGCTCACCTGCGCTGGTGGCACATTGACAGCGACGTCGCCTACCGCATGTTGACCGTCGTCAACGAACTACTGACCAACGTCATGCAGCACACGGCGGCGGACGAGCACGGCTACCGGATGGCCAGTCTGCTGCTTCAGAAGGTCCCCGACGGCGTCACCGCGATCGTGCGCGACCAGGACCGTTGCCCGCCCGCGCATGTGACCCCGGCCTCGCTCGCCGAGAGAGGCCGCGGCCTGATGCTCATACGCGCCCTAACCGACGACTCATCAGTGTCCGTGACCCCGGCCGGCAAGGACGTGTGGGTCTTCATTGCGACCTCAGACGGATCCGAGCACTTCTAGTCCCCGCGGCCGGCCCCCTCTCAGGAGTCCTGATGTTCCTCACTGCTCCGGTTCTGGAGAAACGCGTCGTCTCTCCTATGCCCGACGTCCCGAAGTGGACGCCTCCGCTCGCCCCGGACGACTTGAGGCATGTCCTGAAGCGGGTCGCTGCGTGGTCTCCGCTCGACGTCGAGGCGATCTTCGACGACCTGGACACGACGATCGGAAACCAGCCGCCACCCGAAGCCACGACCCCGGCGCTTGTCGAACGCTTGCGCAGCCATCTGAAAAGGCTCAGCGCAATCGCGGTAGCCGACACCAAGTTCCCGCCCACCAATGAAATGAAGCAGATCATCGAGCGAGGACGCCCCATGCAGGATGCGCGCCTGCCAACCGACCATCAGCAGGCCGTCGGGATGGCTCGACGCATGGCTTTCGTGACCTCCGACCTCGTCGAGAAACTGATCGAGGCTCGGTACATCAAGGACGTCGCATGACGCCTCGAACCGGTCGTCTCCACGCAGCTGTGTTGTCGCTCCGTGGAGACGACCATCCATCGGGGTCCTCCCCTTCCGCCTCGATCGCCCCGCCCTGCACCGGCGGGCGCCGATCGGCGGACAGCACAGATGGAGGATCGGCTCACACTCCCCCGCCGATCACGGGTGTGAGCCCCGGTCGCCCTCTCCCACTCCAATCGAGGGCGACCGGCCTGCCCAACAGTTCCCCCCGAACCCCCCTCTCCGGCGATCCAACTCCGCTCCCCCGCGGATTCGTAGGTTCAGCCGGAGAGGGCCCCACCGCAGCACGTCCGAGAGGAAGCGCGACGCACATGTGCCAGCACCAGACTCCCTGCCCCACCGCGGGAGCGTCGGATCGCGAGGCTGCCAGAACCGTGGCACGAGACGACGTCTTGGGCTGGTCCCGTCTTTGCAACGGCGTATTGCTCTTTGACGACACTGGTGAATTGCTGCCCGACGGCAAGATCATTCCCCCGCACCGCCCCGCCCCACTGGCAGGAGCAGCCGCGTGAGCACGGTGAGCCGCCTCGTCCCGTACATCACAGCCCGCGAAGACGAGGAACCCGAATCGATCCTGGCCCTGCGCGCTACCTTTGACCGCGCCGGCCGCCCAGCCCTGGGCTACTGGGACGAGAGTCAAGAGGACCGCGACCCGCGGGGTGTGCTGTGGGGCCGATGCTCGCAGTTGATCGGTCGGGACGGGTTGCCGTCCGGGCGGCCTCAGTGGCGGCTGATCCACCCCGCCAGGCAGCGCGAGACGATGACACGGCTTCACTGTCAGATCTGCGCAGGCCCTACCAGAACACCGCAGGGGTACCCGTTCCTGTCGCGCGCCACCAAGGGCGTTCCGCGGCCTGGGGACATCCTCCGCACCGCGCAGCCCCCGGTCTGCCTGGCGCACCTGCGCGTCGCAGTTGAGCAGTGTCCGCACCTCCAGAAGGGCTACACCACCCTGATGGTGCGCAGCGCCCCCCTCTACGGGGTCATCGGCACTCCCTACCAGTGGACCCGTGACGGGATCAAGGCACTGGCTGGGAACGACACGCCCATTCCCTACCGAACGTCAGAGCTGCGGTGGCTACTGGCCTCACAGCTCGTCCGCTGCTTGCAGGACTTCACGGTCGTCGATCTGGATGACCTCACGACGCTCGACTTGATTGCCTGAACGTCCTGGAGGCCGCATGTCCCGTCGCGCGTGGCAGGTGTCCACCCTTGTGGTTGCCATCACCCTGATCAACTACGCCGCAATGAAGCGGTGACGCGTGCCGCTCCAGCGGTGCGGGCTCACGCCTCTCCCAGTAGCTCCTGTCTCACAGCCGCAACCGTGGCTGTATGTACCTCTACCTGGAGACTTCATGCTCACAGCTCCCACCTACCGCAGCGTCGAAGGCGCCTACCTGGCCCTGCTGCAACTGGCCTTGCACAACCACGAGCACCATATTGCCGCGCGCGGGAACGATGCCCGCGAGGTGATCGGCGTCAGCTTCCGACTGCCCGATCCCCGCCAGCGACTCCCCTACCTGGCCACACGCAAGGCCAACCCGGTCTTCCAGTTCGCTGAAGCCCTTTGGTACCTGGCCGGCCGCCGCGACCTGGAGATGATCGGCTACTACGCGCCGTCCATGCGCTCCAGCTCCCCCGACGGCATCAACCTCGGCGGGTCCGCCTACGGCTACACCCTCTTCAATCCCGCCGAAGGAGACACCGCCTCCCCTTTCGACCGGGTCCTGGAGCTGCTGCGCACGGAGAACGACAGCAAGCGCGGATACCTCCCCGTCTTCTCCGCCGCCGAGCTGGCCGTCGCCGACAACCCCGACATGGCATGCCTGGCCGGGCTTCACCTCTTCGTGCGCGGCGGGCGCCTGCACATGGTGTGCAACATGCGGGCCAACGACCTGGACTGTGGCCTGCTCAGCGACGTGTTCAGCTTCACGATGATCCAGGAGTACGCGGCCGTGCAGCTCGGTCTGGAGCTGGGGTCGTACACCCACTTCATCGGTTCGGCGCACGTCAACGACCGGAACACCGAGCGCGTCAAGAAGGTGCTCACCGAAGCGGACACTCGGCGGAGTCCCCAGCACTTCCCGTTCCCGGCGATGCCGCAGGAGACCAACCCCGCCACCCTGGCGAGAGTTCTCATACATGAAGAGGCCCTGCGCACCAACAAGGTCCGGTACAGCGCGGAGGACATTGCTGGCATCGATGTGGACGCGTACTGGCAGCAGGCCCTCCTGCTGTTCGAGCTCTACCGGCAGATCGAGCACGACCAGACGGACGCCGTGAGCCTCGACGTGCTGGACGCGCTGCACCCAGGCCTGCGCTGGCTCGTCGGACACCGCTGGGCAGCATGCCCCACGCCCGGGAGCGCCGAATGAATCAGAAGCCTTCCCGCAGCGGTGCCGTCATCAACGGCGTGGGCTGGGCCCACTGGTCGGTCATCCTGTGCAAGCCGGACGCGGTCGAGCGGGGCCTGACCGATGAGGTGCTGGACCGGCTCGCCGCGCCGGACGTGAAGATCCTCGGCCGACAGGACGTGACGGTCGCACCCTGGCAGATCCACGTGCACTACTGGGACCTGCTGGTCGACGCCGATTGGTTCGGCGGCCGGGACATACCTGCCTGTCTGGACAGCCTGTTCGTCGGGCGGACCGTCACCGTCGCCCTCGCCTACGGCCCGCCGGGCATTCAAGGCCGCCTGCGCAGCCACCTTGGCCACTACGACCCGTCGAAGGCGGAGGCCGGCACGATCCGCGGTGATCTCGGCGACGACAGCCTTGACCAGGCCCTTGCCGAGAAGCGGTTGGTGAACAACCTCGTCCACACGTCCGACGACGCGGACGCCGCGCGCCGAGACTTCGGCACCTGGTTCGGCGCCAACCGCCGCGGCCTTCTCGCCCCGCACCAGCGCGCCACCGTCGAGAACTGACGCCGTTCCCACACCTGGAGGCACATTCATGAGCGTTCCCACGTTCCAGCGCCGCCCCCTCTCGATCCTGTCCGCCGACAAGATCGGCGAACTGAAGCCGGAACTCGCCGACGTGATCGAGTACCGCAAGTCGGGTCTGTCGCTGAACTGGATCGTCGGCTGCCCGCTGGAGTGCGGATACTGCGTCCGGCACCTCTTCGACAACTTCGAGATGAAGGTTCCCCGCCGCCTGATGAGCGACGAGGAGGCCGTCACCCGCCTCGTCAGTCACCCGTACTTCCGGGCGCACAAGACGCCCATCCAGCTCCTCAACCGGGCCACCGATCCCATGCTGCCGATCGTCAAGCCGCATGTTTTCAACGTGCTGCGGAACCTGGACGAGCAGGGCCTGACCAATCACGTCCTGATCATCACGCGGTGGCGGGTGACCCCCGAGGACTGCGCCGTCCTCAACAGCTTCACGAACCTGCGTCTGACCGTGCTGGTCACGCACTCCAACATCGCCGACCCGGCCATCGAGCCCGTGGACTCCCGCATCGCCGCAGAGAGCCTGCGCACCCTGTACGAGCACGCCAAGCGGTACCGCACCGTCCTGTACTGGCGGCCGATCGTGCCCGGCCTGAACGACTCCGACGCCGACATCGAGCGGGCCCGGGAGCTGTCCCAGCACGCACACGCCACCGTCTTCACGGGCCTGTTCTTCCGCGAGGAGATCGCCTCCTACTACAAGTCGCACGGCCTGCCGATGCCGTACGACGAGACGGCACGGCGGAAAATCATGCCGGAGGCCGCCGAAGAGCGGATACTCGCCGCCTTCCAAGACAGCGCCTGGGGGGCTCTGTTCCGCAAGACGAGCTGCGGTGTTGCCTACGCCCACAAAGAGGCCGACTACAACGGCCACTACGGCGTCCGCGAGCTGTGCGACATCTGCCCCGAGGACCAGATCGCGCGATGCCAGGCGGCGTGGGTCAAGCCGGATTTGGCGACGGTCACCCAGGAAGCCCGAGTCCTCGGCGCGACGGGTGAGATTGAGATCAACGATCGTGCCATCGTCGTGGAGGGACTGGACGAACCGCCGCGCTACTTCCTCCAGCACGGCTTCGGCTACCAGTGCCACGACCGAAGCAAGCCTCACCACCACCGCCAGCACGGCCGTGCTCCCATCGGCTGGAAGGCGGGGAACGGAACCGGAGCCGCATGAACTTCTCCTCCTGGCCCTCACTCCTCGTTGTCGATGTCGAGGGCAACGGCACCAACCCGCCCGACCTGGTCGAGGTCGCCGCGCTTCCCGTACGTGACGGGCGGCCGGACACGAGTACGGCAGGGGCGTGGCTGACCAAGCCGCGCCGCCCCGTCACGCCGTTCGCCGCCCGCGTCCATGGCCTGACCAATCTGCGGCTGGAGCGCGAGCCGGGCTGGGAGGAGATCGGCGACAAGGTCCACACGCTCCTGGGTGACTCGTGGATGTGCGCCCACAACGCGCATGTGGATTACAAGGTGCTGTCGGCGCATCTTCCGCAATGGCGGCCGGCCGGAGTGCTCGACACGCTCCGGCTGGCCAAGTCCACCTACCCGGGCCTGCCGAAATACTCGCTCGACGCCCTGATCGAGCACGTCCAGCCGGACCTGCGCGCGGCCCCCGCACAGCGGCACCGCGCCACGTTCGACGCCTACGCCACGGCCGAGCTTCTGATCGCCATGGCTGCCCACTACGACACCTGGGACCAGCTCGTCGCCGTGGCTGTGCCGCCCGGCCTGCCCGGTGCCCCCGAACCAGAAGAGGAACCCACCCTGTGGTGACTACGACTTCGCCCATTCGTATCGGCGTGCTCGGCGCTCATTCCACTGGCAAGACCATGCTGCTCAAGCGCATCGAGATGGAGCTGCGAGGCAACGGTGTGACCCCGGCGAGGACCGGCAGCATCGGGAAGCGTGCCGCCCTCAACGGGCTGCCCAAGATGCAGAAGCACACCGTGGCGTCCACCGAGTGGATCATCGCGCAGGGCATCGCCGACGAGATCGCCGCAGGGGCCCAGGGCGCGGACGTCATCCTGGCGGACCGCGCTGCCCACGACGCCCTCGCCTACCTCAACGCCGCTCTGGAGTTCCGCGGTGAGCAGATCCACCGCTTGGAGCGGGAGCGGCTACTGCTACTGGCCTCAACGCAGTTGCCGAAGTACGACCTGCTCCTGGGGACGGTGCTCGACAAGACGATGCCGGTCGAGCGGAAGCACGACTACGACCCCCGGTACCGCGTACTGGTCGACCACCACGTGCACGCGCTCCTCGCCGCCGAGACGATTCCCCACCTGCGGGTCACCAGCGACCCCGCCAGCCAGGCGAGCGCCGTCGCACAGGCACTTGAGATCTGCCTCAAGGCGGCCGCCGTATGAGCGCCCCGTGGCCCGCGGGCCCGATCGAAATCGCTGGAAAGACCGTCTCCCGACTCGGATTCGGCACAATGCGCCTGACCGGGCCCGGCACCTGGGGCGACCCCGTCGACCGCGACCAGGCAGTCAGCATCCTCCGACAGGCCGTCCACACCCACGGCATCACGCACTTCGACACCGCGGATGCCTACGGCCCCCACACCGCCGAGCACCTGATCCACGATGCGCTGTACCCGTACCCCGAGGAACTGCTGATCGCGACGAAGGTAGGCATGGTGCGACCGGCCCCGAACCTGTGGGCGCCACACGGCCACCCCGTCTATCTGCGGGCCTGTGTCGAAGCCAGCCTCCGCCGACTGGGCACAGAGCGGCTGGACCTGTGCTACCTGCACCGCATCGACCCGGAAGTGCCGCTCGCGGACCAGCTCGGCACCCTCCACGCACTCAGGGACGAAGGCAAGATCGGGCACGTCGGCCTCTCGAAGGTCACTTCCGAAGACATCCGCAGAGCCGGGAAGGAGGTGACCATCGCGGCGGTCCAGAACGTGCTCAACATGACCGACCGCCACGATCCAGCCCTCGAACTCTGCCGTGATCTCGGCATCCCCTACGTGCCCTACCGGCCACTCGACGCGGGCACACTGGCGAAAGCTCACGGGGTATTCGCCGCCCTCAACTGGCTCCTCCAGCTCAGCGATATCGTGGCGCCCATCCCCAGCACGAGCCAGCCGAAGCACCTCGAAGAAATCGTGAGCGCCGTAACGGCCGGCGGCTGGACCTGATGCGGACCACCCCGGCGATACCAGCCGCACGAGAAAGTGCACTGCGGGCCCATGCACCGTACGAGAACTGGCGACCACCAGCGATCGGAGTGTCCTTACTCGTCCCCGTGAGGGGCGACGGTCTGCTCCTTGCCGACATGACCGGTCACGGTGGCCTCTTGCTCCCTGTCGGTCCCGTAGGGGACGGTGAGACACCGGAGCAGGCAGCTCAGCACGTACTGGCCGGCGTGCCGAGCGGTCTCCCCATCCTGCGGCGGGTCGTCGTGGACGAAGTCCAGATGCGACGCCGGAAGATCATCACGCACATCCTGGTGACCGGCCCGATCACCTGTGAGGACACCGCCTTCCTCAGCTACCGCGACCCGCGGGCCGTCCTACGTGCCCTGCCCACCGTCCGGGCCATCGCTGAACTCCCGGAAGATGCGCGGGCACGAGCGCTCATCGGTCTCCAGGCACTCGCGATCGGCGCAGTCGCTCATCTCGAAGCCGGAACGGTGCAGCGACTTGAGCCGGTCGCCTCCAGCGGGCGCGGCGGGGCCGGCCCGGAATCTCTCGCGCTTACATTCCAGAGTGAACCCGACCAGGAAGAGGCCTGCACCCTGTGACACACCAGAATCCCACCCTCACGACGGAAACCCCCGACATCTCGGGCGAGCCCGCCGGGCCCTGGATGCCCCGCCAGGAATGGGTCAAGACCCAGCCCCAGGCACTCGTCGCCTCGTGCGTCGTGCTCCTCGACCAGCAGGGCCGGATGCTCATGCTGCGCTATGCCGAAAGCGAGCCGAGCGGCGGCACCTGGTGGTTGCCGGGCGGGATGCTCGACCACGGCGAAGACCCGTTGACCGCAGCGCGGCGAGAGATGTACGAGGAGACGGGAGTCACGGTGAGCCCCGCCCCGCGACTGATCGGCTACGACCACCGCGTCGATGTCGGCGGCACCGGACCGGCTCTCGACTTCTTCTGGTACGGAGGAAGCGTCGCAGACAACCCCACGATCCGATTGAGCCCCGAGCACGATCGTCACGTCTTTCTCGGGCTGGACGAACTGACCAGCACACCACTTGCCGCGCATATGCGCACTCTGGAAGCACTGCACACCGCTGCCACAACCGGGACCGTCGTCTGTCTACGGGAAGGGCAGCCGCACGGACCTGACGATTCGTCGCTGTAGCGTCAATCCAAGACACAGCTGGAGAGCCAGGCCACCAATGAGAACTATCGGATCTCCCGCAGGCAGCACCCGGACTACGGTCAAGGTTCTTGCCGGAGACCCCCTCTCCGAAGCGGGAGTTCGCACACACCTGCGGACACGCCCCGAGATCACCCTCGTGGCAGGCGACGATCCCTCCGATGACCCGCAGGTGACAGTCATGGTGGCCGACACCGTCAGCGACGACGTGCTGGTGCTGCTGCGCCACACCCGGCGCACCAGCACCACTCGCACCGTCCTCATCGTGGCCGACTTCTCGGAACAGGCAGTATTCAGGGCCGTCGGGTGCGGGGTGGCAGGTGTCGTGCCCCGCAGCGAGGCCACGCCGGAGCACCTGATCCACGTCATACAAGCCGTGGCACGCGGTGACGGCTACATGCCCCCCAACCTGCTGGGTTCCCTCATGGCAGAGGTCGGCACGCTGCAGGAGAACGTGCTGCGCCCACAGGGACTGCATTTCACCGGTCTGGCCCCCCGTGAGATAGACGTTCTCCGCCTCGTCGCCGAAGGACACGACACCGAAGCCATCGCGAAACAGCTCGCCTACTCCGAACGCACTATCAAGAACGTGCTTCATGAGCTGATGACCCGCCTTCAGCTTCGCAACCGGAGCCACGCCGTCGCGTACGCGATGCGCCAGGGCCTACTCTGACTGACGTTAACGTCAACGGTTGACATAACACATACGTCTGCTGCCGCGTCTCTCCCAGTATCAAGGCCTTGGAGCGGGCCCCGGCTCTTCATGGGAGAGATCAGCACGTGACCGTTGAGTCCACGTCCCGTTCCACCAGCACCCTCAAGCGCCCGCACACGTGGGCTGTTGCGGCCGAAATCGTCGACGACGACCCCGTCGCCCGCGTCGCCGACTTCCGCGGATCGATCCGCACAAAGATTGAACAGCGCATCGACGCCCTGGATAGGTACTGCCGCGCCTGCCGCCGCCCGTACACGGACGTCGCCAAGAGCGACTGCGCCTCGGGCGTCGACAACCGGCACCTGATCGGTGGAGACCAGAGCGTCCGGGCCAGGCGCAAGATGCCCGCTCCCCCGCCGGCCGGAGCCGCGCGTACTGCCGGACTTGGCCGTGGGTGAGCAGTCCGCGCCGGGTTCGGCTCCAGCAACGGGTGCGTTCCACCCCGGTCCCGTTCGACATCCTCGCCGGAACAGCCGATACAGGGACGGGCCCGGAGTCAGTTCGAGTGGCTCCAGGCCCGTCGTGTGTGAGGGGTCAGGCGGCCCAGCCGACGGAGGAGACGTAGGTGTACGCGTCCCAATCGGTGCCGAGGCTGCCGCTGATGATGTCGTCCCAGACGGCTTCGAGTTCTTGTTCGTCGCCGTCGATCCAGGCGTCGACGGCGCGGTCCCACACACCGCGGACGCTGATGTCACGGGTTTCCAGATCGCGCTGGTGGCGGCGGTCGACGCGGGACTGGTCGGCCGGGTCGATCTCGATGCGGGTTCCGCGGCCGTGGTTGTTGAGCCGGCGCTTGAGATCCGCGGCCACATTGCGGCGGCGCAGGTCCCAGTAGGCGGCATCCAGGCGGGCGAGGTTGGCCCGGCTGGGGGTTTGCTCTTCGGCGAGCCAGGCGATGACAGTGCGGGGTCTGACGTGGATGCCCGCGCGGTCCATGGCCTCGTATCCGGCGTCGGAGATGGTGAGGTAGCGGAGGCGGGCGGCCAGGCCGCGTTCGGAGTCGACGGGGGACTCAATGCCCGTCACCATGCGGTCGATTGCTTCGGCTAGGGCCTGCCCGCCGTGGATGCCTCGGGCCCGGTAGGTGCCGAGGTGCTTCCAGCGGCCGTCGCCGGCCATCAGCGGGTCGCCTTGCCGACGGTGTACTCACCAGACGCCTTGGCGTCGCTGTGCTTGACCTTCATCTGGGCGACGCCGCGGCCTTCGGGGAAGACCTGGCGCCAGTCGCCGGTGACGTGCAGCTCGTCGGTGCCCATCATGCTGATGACGTCAAGGCCGGCCTGGTGTGCCTTGTATGCCTTGCCCCAGAGGTTGGCGTAGGCCTGGCTGTGGATGATGTGCATCCAGTCAGGGCGGGTCATTTCGCGGTTGTGGATCGACTCACCCATCGTGGAGATGAACTTCGAGTACATCGCCTTGACGTATTCCAGGGTGATGCTGTCGTCCTCGGAGATGGCCGTGTCCCGCGCGGCGGTGAGCAGCTTCCGCAGGGCGTCCAGGAAGTTCTCCGTTGCACCGGACGTCCACGACTCATGGACGACCGGCGGTTCGAGAAGCCCGTACTTCGGCCCGGACAGGCGCAGCAGGAGGCGCAGGGTGGCGTCGGTGATCCACAGGGCGCCTGGTTCGTCGCGGTCGCCGAGGGGGTTGGGCAGGTGCGGGTGGGTCCAGGGTGTGGGGGTGATGAGGTGAACTCCGGAGCGCTTGGGGTCCACGCCGTCGCTGCCGGTGGTGTGCTCCAGCTTCCCGATAGGCAGCCAGCACTTGAGTGCGGAGAGGTAGGCGGCATTGACGTCCAGGGCGATGACCGCGACGCTGCCGGGGATCTTGAGGGAGTAATCGGGGTGGCGGAAGTTGGGGCGGGCCTCCCAGATCTGGTCCGGCTCCTTCTTCGAGGGCTTCTTGAGGATGTCGGGCAGGGCCGGGTAGGCCGTGTACGCGTAGCGGGCGGTGGCGCGGGTCTCGTTGAACAGGTGCATGACGTCCGGGATGGCGCGCTTGATCAGGGCCTGCAGCGCGGCATCGACGTCGCCGTCGGCACGCTCCAGCTCTTCGTGGACGGCCCGGCCGATGAGGCCGGCGGTCTCGGCCTGGGCGCGGGCGGCCGACCGTGCCCGCCGCTGCGGCCGCGACGGGACCGGCGCCGGGACGGGTGAGGCAGCGGTCGCGGGTGCGGGGGCGAGTGAGACGGGGGTGACCGGTGCGTGGGCGCTGGGGGCCTGGGGTGCGGCGGCGGGAGGCTGGCACATGGCGCCGGCGTGCAGGGGGCGGCCGCCCGTGGCCTGGTAGGTCGTCATGACGCCGCAGCGGATGCACGGGCCGGGCTCGCCCTCCACGGCCAGCCCGTCGGGGCCCCGTGCGGTCTCGGGGGCGGCGAACGCTGCGGCCGGGGTCGCCTCCGGGGCGGATGTCTCGGTGGGCGGCTGGGCCGGGGCGGGGTGGAGCTGGGCGAGGCCTTCGAGCAGCCGCAGGTACTTCACGCGTCCCGGCGGCTGCGGATCGGTGGTGCCGTCCTCCCAGTTGGCGACCGTCTGACGTCCGACACCCACCGCTGCGGCCACCTGGGCGCGCGAGAGGCTGGCCGCCTGACGCAGCCTCAGCCGCTCGGCCGGCTCCGGCATCCGCGCCGTCAGCCGCGCCTCCTCCAACAGAGCTTCCACACTGTCAGTTCCCTCATTCATACCTCGAAGGTACACCAGTTAGGCGTATGCTGGAAGCAGATTAGGCAGCGATTGGGCGTGTGTTTGCATGGTGACGGCAGGGTGCGGGCAGTGACGTGAGGCCCAGGACCTGCGGCGGGACCTTGCCGGGCCGACGACGGAAGGAACGGAACATGACCGCTGGAAGGGTGCCCGGAGCCGCCGCGCGGGCCGCTCCACGCGGCCGCCGCCAGGCTGGTCTCGGTCTCACGCCGGAGCAGGTCGCGCTCCGCATTTCACGGCGGAATAATTCTTGAGGAGTGGTGAAATTGCGCGGCATTACCCTTCGGTCGCATCAGGTTGAGGCCGTGGATTCGATTGTCGGGGGGCTTTCTGCTCCTGCGGGCGGGGTTCTGCCTGCCCGGGGTCTGCGCGGACAGGTCGTGTCGTCGACCGGTTCGGGCAAGACGATCACGGCGGCGGTGGCGGCGTTGCGGATGGTGCCCAGGGGGCTTGTCGGCATCGTGGTGCCGACGCTGGACCTGCTGACGCAGACCGTCGAGGCGTGGCGGGCGGTCGGGCATTCGGGGCCCGCGGTGGCGGTGTGCAGCCTGGGTGCCGATCCACTGCTGGAGGCGCTCGATGTGCGGTGCACGACCAATCCGACCCAGCTGGCGCTATGGGCGGCAAGCGGGCCGATGGTGGTCTTCGCGACGTACGCCAGCCTGTCGCCACAGGGTCTGGAGGACGACCAGGACGACGGGGAGGGAACGGTGGCGCCGGGCGTGCTGGAGCGGGCGATGCGCGGCTCGTTCGGTCAGCGCATGGGCGCCTTCGATCTCCTGGTCGTGGATGAGGCGCACCGCAGTTCGGGTGATCTGGGCAAGGCATGGGCGGCAGTTCACGATCAGGAGCGGATCCCGGCGGCGCGACGCCTGTACATGACGGCTACGCCGCGCCTGTGGGAGTCCACACCGGGCTCCTGGAACGCGGGCAGGGCCGCCATGCGCAGCGGCTCCGAGGACGGCTCGGATGCTTCGGGCGGCCGCCTGGTGGCCTCGATGGATGACATCGAGCTCTACGGCCCTGTGCTGTACGAGCTCGGGCTGATGGAGAGTATCGAGCGGGGCATCCTCGCCTCGTTCGAGGTCGACGTGCTGGAAATCCGTGATCCCGAGGCGCCCGGCCCGGACGCCTCGGTGGAGGAGCAGCGGGGCCGGCGTCTGGCCGCGCTGCAGGCCGCGCTGCTCAAGCACGCGGACACCACCGGGGTCCGGTCGCTGATGACGTTTCACAGCCGCACCCTGGACGCGATGGCGTTCGCACGTGCGCTGCCGGAGACCGCGGCCGAGCTGCACGAGACGGACCCTGTGGCCTACCCGAAACGCGTAGGCGCAGAGTGGCTGTGCGGTGAGCACCCGGCCGCTCACCGCCGGGTGGTGCTGGACCGGTTCGCCGACGGCCTCGACGCACAGGGGTGGGTGACCGACATGGGGATCCTGGCCAGTTGCCGGGTCCTGGGCGAGGGCGTCGACATCCGCGGCAAGCGCGGTGTCGGCGGTGTCGTCTTTGCCGACACCCGCAGCTCTCCGGTGGAGATCGTGCAGATCACCGGCCGGGGCCTGCGCCAAGACCCGGGTGAAGGAAAGGTCGCGCGGCTGATCGTGCCCGTCTTCCTCCAGCCCGGAGAGGATCCGGAGGACATGATGGCCTCCGCCAGCTACCGGCCGCTCGTGGCCGTTTTGCAGGGCCTGAGGGCGCATGACGAACGAATTTTCGAGCGAATGGCCCTTGGGACCACCACCGCCCGTGGAAAGGCCACCTCCGTTGTCGCCCTGGACCCGCAGCACGAAGACGAAGGAGAAGGCGAAGAGGAAGGGCAGGAGACAGCCGGCGAAATCGGCGAGGCTCAGCCCACGGACGCAGACAGCACCGCCTCCGAGACCGAGGACCAGGGCGAAGAGAACACCGGAGCCGGCGGGGCCAATCAGGGCTGGGGCGAGGAAGACGAGAGGCCTGCGGTGCCGTTGCTGCGGTTCTCCCTGCCGCGCAACCCCGACGTCATCGCCGCATTCCTGCGCACGCGCGTCCTGCGGCCCGACTCCGAAGTATGGCTGTCCGGCCTCAACGCCCTGCGCAAATGGGTCCAGGCCCGCGGCCACGCGCAGGTACCGCTGGACGCCGTCGTGCCCATCGGCACGATCGACAGCGACGGCGAGAACGGCAACGGCGGGACGTATGCGCTGGGGGCCTGGGTCAGCGAGCAGCGGCGTGCGTTCCGCCTCGGGACGCTGAAGGCCTGGCGCGCTGAGCTGCTGGACGAGCTGGGCATGGTCTGGTCGGTCACCGACGCCCGGTTCTACAAGAACCTCTCCGCAGCCCGGGTGTATCACGCGGTGCACGGCACACTCACCGCGCCGAAGGACGCCGTCGTGGACGGAGTGGCTGTGGGCCAGTGGCTGGCCAACCTCCGCAAACCCGGAGGTCTGGGAGGGGACGAGGAACGCGCACAGGAACGGCGCAAAGCGCTGGCGGCGATCGACCCCGACTGGGCCCCTCACTGGCCAGTGGAATGGCAGCGCCACTACGCCGCCGTACGCGAACTCCTCGCCGAAGAAACCGGCCCGCCCGAACTACTGCCCGGCGTCACCGTCCACGGCATCGACGCCGGCAGATGGCTCCAGCGCCAGCGCGACCACACCGTGTGGCAGGGGCTGATGGACGGACAGCGCGAACGCCTGGAGCAGCTCGGTGTCATGCCACTGCCCCCGGAGCCGACGGCGCCCGGAAAGCCGTCCAAGGCCGCCTCAGGTGCCTTCGAGCGAGGTGTGGCAGCCCTGGCGCAGTACAAGGCCCGCACGGGCTCCGTGACCGTCCCCAGGGGGCACGTAGAACAGCTGGAAGACGGAACAGAGGTCAAGCTCGGGGTGTTCCTCTCCAACACCAAGTCGAGGCGCGCCAAGCTCACGGGCGACAAACTCCAACAACTCGCCGAACTCGGACTCCACTGGGCCGCCTGACGGAACAACGGCGATGTCGGCACGGACCATGTCCGGTGCGGTGGCTCTGTCCACGAGAACCGACAGCGGATGTTTCACCGATTTCGACAGCACAGAGCGGTCCGGAAGATTCGAACGGTGACGCCTGTCAGCCCTTGGGCCTAAGAAGTCGTTTCACTTGGTGAGTCGGCGGTGGCAGATGAGGGTTGAGGCTATGCCGACGAAGGCGAGGAAGTGCTCGGGCTTGCGTTCATATCGA
>NZ_JBHVWS010000050.1:0-69514 GCF_042882185.1 Streptomyces sp. NPDC058239 | reverse complement strand
GCTCGGAGACTCCGGATACGTGGCCGCCCACGCAGGAGCCGGGGCCGGCTGCCCGTGCCCGTTCCCTTCAGCGCGTCCAGCGCGTACACGCAGCGGTCCTTGCTGCACGCGTACACGACACCGCCCCGCGCCACCGGCGAACCCGTGATCTCGCCGCCCGTCGCCAGCTTCCAGCGGAGTTGGCCGCCCGCCGCGTCCAGGGTGTACAGGACGTGGTCGGCGGAGCCGAAGTGGACCCGGCCGTCGGCGACCACCGGGGCCCCCACCACCTCGCCGCCTGCCGCGAACCGCCACTTCGGGGTGCCGGTGACCGCGTCGAGCGTGTACAGGGCGCTGCCGCTGCCGACATGGACGTTCCCGGCCGTGACCAGGACCGGTTCGATCGACTGGCGGGCCTCCGTGGCGATGCGCCAGCGGTCCTTGCCGGTCGAGGCGTCGATCGCGTACACCGTGCCGAGGTAGTCGGCGAGGTACACGCCGCCGCCGGTGACGGCGGGCCCGGGTGCGAACGCGGGCGGGGACAGGAAGACCGCGGGCGACTCGAAGTGCCAGCGGACATGACCGGACACGGTGTCGACGGCCAGGACCCGGGCCCCCGCGCTGACGTACACGAATCCGTCCGGCGCCGCGGTCACCCGGACCGGCACACCGCCGCAGGAGGCCGCGTCGCCGATGGGGTACGACCAGCGTTCGATGCCGGTACGGGCGTCGACGGCGCGCAGCCGGGCGTCCTGCCACAGGTAGACCGTGCCGTCGTGGATCGCGGGCCCGGCCTCCGCCGTCTCGAAGTCGGTCTGTACGCCGCTGCTCTCCCACAGCTTCTCACCCGTGGACGCCTCCCACGCCTGGACGCCGCCGCCCCGGGTGCCGGTGACGACGGTGCCGCGGTCCGCCTTGAGGGAGTACACCCAGGCATCTGTCTGCAGCCGCCACCGCTCGGCGCCGGTCGTCGCGTCCAGGGCGTACAGCGACGGCCCGTCGGAAGCGTGGATACGGCCGTCGGCGACGGCCATCACCCAGGCCACGTCCCGGGTCTTGAACTGGCGCCGCCCGTTGCCGATGTCCAGGGCGTGCACCTCGAACGACGTGACGTAGAGGAGGTCCCCGGCGACGACAGGCGTCCCCCAGACGTCGTTGGACATCCGGAACCGCCAGGGCCGCCAGCGGTCCGGGCCCGGGGGCGCGGTCTCGGGCGCGTGTGCGGGCGCGGGCAGCGGGGCCGGCGCGACGGGGGCTGTGCCGTTCACCCCGGCGGGCGGGCGCACCCAGCCGGTCGCGGGGCCGGCGTCCGCGGTGGCCGTGGCGGTGGCCCGTACGTCCTGGGCGCGCGGGCCCGGGCCGATCGGCGCCTTCGCACCGGGCAGCCGCACCGGACCGCCCCCGTCGGGCAGCTGCGCGGACACGGCGGCCGGGGAGCGCAGGTCGGCGCCGCTGCGCCAGGCGGTACCCCGGTCGGCGCCGGGCTGCTGCTGGGGCGGCGGCGGCACGGGGGCCGGAGCGGGCGCGGGAGCCGCGGTCCTGCGGCCTCCGCCGCGGCGCTGCTCGATCATCGCGGTGGCGGAGGTCGGCAGCCATGCCGAAGCCGTACCGCTGTCGTCGTCGCCGGAGGAGGCGAAGAGGTGCGGAGCGAGCTGGGCCTGCAGATCGGCGGGGGTGGGCCGCAGCCCGGCGTCCATCTGCATGCAGGAATCGATCAGCGGCCGCAGTTCATCGGGCAGGCCCTCCAGATCGGGGCCCTCGCGCAGCAGCATGAAGACCGTCTCGACGGGGTTGGCGCCGTGGAACGGCGCATGGCCGGTGGCGGCGAAGACGAGCGTCGAGCCGAGCGAGAAGACATCGCTGGCGCCCGTGACGCTGCGCGAGTCCCGTGCCTGCTCGGGCGACATGTAAGCGGGCGTACCGACGGCGACGTTCGTCATGGTCAGCCGGGTGTTGGAGACCCCGGACGCGATCCCGAAGTCGATCACCCGAGGGCCGTCCTCGACGACGAGCACGTTCGACGGCTTCATGTCGCGGTGGACGAGCCCCGCACCGTGGATCGACTGGAGCGCCTCGGCGATACCGGCGGCCAGCCAGCGCACCGCCTGGACCGGCATGGGCCCGCACTCGTTCACTATCTCTTCGAGCGAGGGGGCGGGCACATAAGCGGTGGCCAGCCACGGCACGGCGGCCCGCGGGTCGGCGTCCACCACCGCGGCCGTGTAGAAGCCGCTGACCGCCCTGGCCGCCTCCACCTCGCGCGTGAAGCGGACCCGGAACAGCTGGTCCTCGGCGAGCTCTGTACGTACCGTCTTGATCGCCACCCGCCGGCCCGAAGCCGAGCGGGCGAGATAGACCAGCCCCATGCCACCGGCCCCGAGCCGTCCCAGCACCTCGAACGGGCCGATCCGCCTCGGGTCGTGCTGCGTCAGCTGCTCCACCACTTGCCCTGCCACCTCCCCGTACGGGCCTCAGGAACAGAAGCCCGCGAAAACCCGCCCTGTACGGCGTCTCACCACTGGGCACCACCCGGCGGTGCGCACCCCGATTGTTCCTGGCTGAGGCTCTGGTTGCGAACCCGGGGGCGGACCGGGGTGTCACAGCTCACTCTGCCCCCTTCCCGGACACAAGGGGTTGAAGTACGGCGAACACGGCACCCTGATCGTCCTGGAGGACCGCCATCCTCCCGTACGGGATGTCGAAGGGCGGCGCGGAGATGCGTCCGCCGAGGCGTACGGCGTGTCCGGCGGCGGCATTGCAGTCCTCGACGGCGAAGTAGCTGAGGAAGTAGCTGGGCATCTCGGCCGGGAAGGCATCGGTGATGACGCTGCGCCCGCCGACCGCGGTGTCCGGTCCGGGTTCCGTGCCGGCCGGGGACCACATGCGGAAGTCGACGCCGGACTCGGCCGTACCGGATTCACCCGCACCGGACTCGGCCGTACCGGAATCGCCCGCGCCGGAGGCGCCCGCACCGGAGGCGTCGAGATCAGTGCCCTGGAAGCCGAAGACCTCCTCGTAGAAGGCGTCGACACGGTCCTTCTGCCGGGTGTGGACCTCGGTCCAGCAGAAGGAGTCCGGTTCGTTCTGCTTCTGGAAACCTTCGCGGTCACCGGCCTGCCAGAGCCCGAAGACCGCTCCGCCGGGGTCGGCCGCCTGGGCGAGCACGCCGGCCCGGCCCGCCCGCACGGGGTCGGTGATCACCTGACCGCCCGCCTCCCTGATGCGGGCGACGGTCGCGACGATGTCGTCGGTGGCGAAGTAGATGCCCCAGGCGGTCGGCATCCGGCCGTCCTGCTTGGCGGCGAGTGCGGCGACGAGCTTCCCGTCGCTGAGTGCGTCCGCGTACGGGCCGTCGCCGGCCCGGAAGGTCCAGCCGAACAGCTCACCGTAGAAGCGCTTGCCCGCTTCGAGGTCGGGAAGCTGCACATCCACCCAGCACGGCGCGGATTGCGCGAATGCGGCCATGGGCCCGGGTCCTTCCGTCGCGGTCGGCCGCGGTCGTTCGCGGTTTGTTCGCAGTTGTCCGCGGTCGCTCGCGGTCGTTCGCAGCTCACGGCAGTGACGCTCGTCACACCAAACGTAACCGCGGGTGGCATGTGGCGCGCCCCGACCCGTCCCATCGAACTAATTTTCGATATAGACGCTTCCCCGCCCGTGGCGTCACGGAAAGTTATCCACGGAAGTTATCCACAGGCTGTTGATAAGACTTATCTTCCCGCGGGGCGCATCCGTCGATATCCGGCCACTCCCCCCACCCCGCCTGCGGTGCTCCCCATTTGCAGTCGGCCGAATCGCGCTCCGATCCCCCCTCGGTAAGCTGACGGCATGACAGGACAAGTGCGCACCGTCGACGGCCGCGTGGCCGGTCGACGCGGACAGGCGACGCGGCAGAAGCTGCTCGACTGCCTCAGCGAGATGCTCAGTTCCTCGCCGTACCGGGACGTCAAAGTCATCGACGTCGCCCGGAAGGCGGGGACTTCACCCGCGACCTTCTACCAATACTTCCCCGACGTCGAGGGCGCCGTCCTCGAAATCGCCGAAGAAATGGCCAAGGAGGGCGCCGGTTTGACCGAACTGGTCGCAGGCCGCTCCTGGGTCGGCAAGGCCGGCTGGCAGACCGCCGAAGAACTCGTCGAGGGATTCCTCGACTTCTGGCGACATCATGACGCGATCCTGCGTGTGGTCGACCTCGGAGCGGCCGAGGGCGACAAGCGGTTCTACAAGATCCGTATGAAGATCCTGAACTCGGTCACCAACTCCCTTACGGATTCGGTGAAGGAACTCCAGGCCAAGGGCAAGGTCGACAAGGACGTCAGCGCCGCCGCGATGGCGGGCTCGCTCGTCGCGATGCTGGCCGCGGTCGCCTCGCACCAGAAGGGCTTCACGACCTGGGGCGTGAAGCAGGCCGAACTCAAGCCGAATCTCGCACTGTTGGTGCATCTGGGCATCACCGGCAAGAAGCCGACCAAGTAGCGCCGCACCGGGCCCCTTCCCCACTGGGTACCGCGCGGCAATTCCGGGCGCCCCAGGTCCTGTCTCGCCGACGGCGGACCACGCATGTGGTCCGCCGTCGGTGCACCCGGACCGTTCCGCGGATCGCTCCAACGGCCGTTCCCGCGCAAGGTTTTCGTGCATGCCCGACACCCACGGTCTCCATGCACCGCTTCCGCGTACGGCCCCGTCAGGTCGCGGCGTCACTCCGCCGCTCCAGCCTGAAGAGCCGGATCTCCCGCTCGACCCGCGCCTGATACGTCGCATAGGGCGGCCAGAACTTCAGCGCCGTCTTCCACACCGCATCCCGTTCCGCGCCCTGCAGCAGTGTGGCGCGCACCGGAATGTCCCGGCCCCTCCAGTTGACGACGGCCCTGCCGGGACCGGCCAGCAGATTCGCGGTCCACGCCGGATGCCCCGTACGGCCGAAATTGCTGCCGACCAGGATCCAGCTCTGCTCCGTCCCGTTCTCCGGCATGCAGGCCAGCGGAGTGGTCCTGAGCTGCCCGCTTCTCGCGCCCGGCACCGTCAGGATCAGCCCCGGCAGCATCCGGGCGCTGAGCAGCACCTTGCCGCGCGTGAGCCGGTGCACCGTACGGTCCATGGCGGGGATGACGTGCGGGGCGATCCTCGCGAACGTGCGGGTCGAGGACACCTTCTGGATCAGCCGGACGCCGGGCGCCATCAGACCGCCACCTGCTCGGCCGATCCCGGGGTGACGGATGCCGAGGACGCGGACGGCCGCCCATTCGGCGGTGCGAACAGTCCGGCCTGCTGCGCCGCATGGTCGCGGAGCCGGTGGACGGGGCCGAAGAGCAGTTCGTCGGCAGCGGCCCGCTTGAAGTACAGATGCGCCTCGTGTTCCCAGGTGAAGCCGATCCCGCCGTGCAACTGGACGGCCTCGGCGGTGGTGATCCGCAGCGCCTCCAGGGCCTGGGCGAGCGCGAGGCCCCCGGACGCCGGGTCCCAGGCCGCGTAGTACGCGGCGGAACGGGCCGCCTGCACCCGTACGTACAGATCCGCGAGGCGGTGCTTCACGGCCTGGAAGGAGCCGATCGCCCGGCCGAACTGTTCGCGCGTCTTCACGTACTCGACGGTCCGCTCCAGCGCGCTCGCCGCCGCCCCCACCGCCTGAGCGGCGAGCAGTACGGCGACGCCGCGTCCTGCCGGGGCGAGCGCGTCGGTGACATCCACGGTGTCGTCCGCGCCGAGGAGTTCGGCCTCGGTGTCACGGAGTTCGATGCGGGCCAGCGGGCGGGTCTCGTCCAGCGAGGTCCGGCGGGTGCGGACGATTTTGGCCGCCGTGTCCGGGCGGACCAGGAAGAGGAGCGTACGGCTGCGCGGGAAGCCGCCGGCGTGGGCGGCGACCAGGAGGAGTCCCGCGCTGTGCCCGTCGAGGACCTGGGCGGCCTCCCCGTACAGCCGCCAGCCCTCCGCGCCGCCGACCGGCCTGGCCTGTATTCCGCCCGCCCGGCCGCCACCCGCCCAGGCGCCGCCGGTGGGGTCACCGGTGAGGCCGAGTGCGGCGGCGAGCGAGCCGCCGGGGACGGCCAGGGTCGCGGTAAGTCCGCCGGCGGCGATGCGCGGCAGCAGGGCGGTGCGCTGGGCCTCGGTGCCGAGGGCGGCGATCAGGGGCGCGGCGAGTGCGGCGGTGGCGATCAGGGGCGACGGCAGCAGGGCGCGACCGGTCTCCTCACAGGCGACGGCGAGCTCGGCCAGACCGCAGCCGATGCCTCCGTACTCCTGAGGGAGGGCGAGCCCGGGCAGCCCGAGGTCCTGGGCGAGCTGTCGCCACAGGGTCTCGTCGTACCCGTCGGCGGTCCGTACGGCACTCCTGACGTCGTCGGGTCCACTGCGTTTGGCCAGCAGTTCGCGCAGGGTGCGGCGGATCTCGTCCTGTTCCGCGGTGAAGGCGGCATCCATCGTCGGGCTCCTTCCCCTCAGAGGCCTCGACCTCTGATCTGACGGCCCGTCATGCTAGGACTGAATCCACGAGATTCCCAGAGGCGCGCACCGGGAGGGGCCGGGAAGATCCCGGCCCACCGAACGGTCCGCACGCCCGTCATCTGATGTACCGTCAGATTCATGCCTTCTTCCCACCGCAAGGTCGCTGTCGTCGGCATATCCCTCGCCGACTGCGGACGCATCGACGAGGCCACGCCGTACGCACTGCACGCCCAGGCCGCCCGCCGGGCACTGGCCGATTCGGGTCTGGACCGGTCCGTCGTCGACGGTTTCGCCTCCGCCGGACTCGGCACGCTCGCCCCGGTCGAGGTCGCCGAGTATCTGGGTCTGAAACCCACCTGGGTGGACTCCACCGCGGTCGGCGGCTCGACCTGGGAGGTGATGGCGGCCCATGCGGCGGACGCCATCGCGGCGGGTCACGCCAATGCCGTTCTGCTCGTTTACGGGTCGACGGCACGCGCGGACATCAAGGCGGGCCGCCGGACGTCCAATCTCTCCTTCGGGGCGCGCGGCCCGCTCCAGTTCGAGGTGCCGTACGGGCACTCGCTGATCGCCAAGTACGCGATGGCGGCCCGCCGCCACATGCACGAGTACGGGACGACCCCGGAGCAGCTCGCCGAGGTGGCGGTCCAGGCACGGGCGAACGCTGCGGCCAACCCGGACGCGATGTTCCGTGAGCCGATAACGGTGGACGACGTGATGTCGGGGCCGGTGATCGCGGACCCGTTCACCAAGCTGCACTGCTGCATCCGCAGCGACGGCGGCTGCGCGGTGCTGCTGGCCGCCGAGGAGTACGTACCGGACACGGCGAAGGAACCGGTGTGGATCCTCGGTACGGGTGAGCACGTCTCGCACTCCACCATGTCCGAGTGGGACGACTTCACGGTCTCCCCCGCGGCCGTCTCGGGCCGCCTGGCGTTCGAACGGGCGGGGGTACGGCCCGCGGACATCGATCTCGCCGAGATCTACGACGCGTTCACCTATATGACGCTGGTGACGCTGGAGGACCTGGGGTTCTGCGCGAAGGGGGAGGGCGGCGCGTTCGTGGAGAAGGGCCGGACCGGTCTGACGGGCGAGTTGCCGGTCAACACGGACGGCGGCGGCCTGTCCGCCTGCCACCCCGGGATGCGCGGACTGTTCCTGCTGGTGGAGGCGGTACGGCAGCTGCGCGGCGAGGCGAGTGGGCGCCAGGTGCGCAAGGCGGGGGGCCGGCTGCCGGAGCTGGCGGTGGCCTCGGGGACGGGCGGCTGGTTCTGCTCGTCGGGGACGGTGGTGCTGGGGCGGGGGTGAGGGCCGGGGCGGGGCAGCCGGTCACACCGCGATGACCGTGAGCGCCCCCTCAAGCCCCTTGAAGACTTCCGTGTTGCGGGTGAAGAGCGGCAGGCTCGCTGTGTCTCCATGCGCTACGACGATCTGCCCGATGCCCTGTGCGCCGGCGCCATGCGCTGCAATGGGGCCATGAGCGACGTACAGAAGACCGACGCACAGCAGAGTTTCCTGGACCTGCTCCACGCCCAGCGCGTGTGGGACGTGGAGCTTCCCGCCTTCGACCCGGACGCCGCGCCCGCCGCCCCGCTCCCCCTCTTCCACGCCTGGTTCGCCGAGGCCGTGGCCGCCGGGCAGGCCGAGCCGCACACGATGTCGCTGGCCACCGTCGACACCGAGGGCCGGCCCGATGTGCGGACGCTGATGCTGCACGACGTGGACGAGCGCGGCTGGCACTTCGCCACGCACCGCACCAGCGCGAAGGGCCGCCAGCTCGCCGCCCACCCGCACGCCGCGCTCGGCTTCTACTGGCCGGTGCAGGGGCGACAGGTACGGGTGCGGGGACCGGTCACCGAGACGAGCCGGGCGGAGAGCCTGGCCGATCTGCACGCCCGCTCGACCGGGGCGCTCGCAGCGGCGCTGACCGGGTCGCAGAGCGAGGTGCTGGACTCGCAGGAGGAACTGGCCCGGACCGCCGACGCCGCCTGGGAGCGGGCGTCGGCCGAGCCGGACGCGGAGGCAGCCGGCTGGACCCGGTACGTGGTCGAGCCCCGGGAGGTCGAGTTCTTCCAGGGCGACGCGGGGCGCCGACACGTACGACTGCGCTACCGCCGGGACGGTGCGCACTGGACGCGGGAACTGCTCTGGCCGTAGGAACAGTGCCCGCGGGCCGCCCGGCCCTGGAGACCGGACAGGCAAGGGCCGCAGATTTATTCGAATTCAACCGCAAAGGGGCACTATGGGAGACAGATGAGGACTGGAGGCACCGATGAGCCGAACCCGTTCCCGTTACGCCCCCGACCGTGGGCTGACCACGCGCATGGTGACCACCATGTTCCTGATCGGCCTGCTGTACGTGGTGCTGGTCGGCGTGCTGCTCGCGGTGCTGCGCGGCGCCTGGCCGATCATTCTGATCTTCACCGGCGGCCTCTTCATCGCCCAGTTCTGGTTCAGCGACCGCATCGCGGCCTTCAGCATGGGCGCCCGGGAGGTCACCCCCGAGCAGGCGCCGGAGCTGCACGGCACCATCGACCGGATCTGCGCCCTGGCCGACATGCCCAAGCCCCGGGTGGCGATCGCCCAGAGCGATGTGCCGAACGCCTTCGCCACCGGCCGGAGCGAGAAGACCGCCCTCGTGTGCGCCACCACCGGACTGCTGCGCAGACTGGAGCCGGAGGAGCTGGAGGGCGTACTCGCGCACGAGATGTCGCACGTCGCGCACCGCGATGTCGCCGTCATGACGATCGCCTCGTTCCTCGGTGTGCTCGCCGGCATCATCACCCGCGTCGCCCTGTGGGGCGGCCTCTCCCGCAACAGCAGGGCCAATGACCCCGTCGGCATCGCGGTCATGCTGATCCCGCTGGTCAGCGCCGTCGTGTACGCCCTGAGCTTCCTGCTCACCCGGCTGCTCTCGCGCTACCGCGAGCTCTCCGCCGACCGCACCGCCGCCCTGCTCACCGGCCGCCCCTCGGCGCTCGCCTCCGCCCTCACGAAGGTGAGCGGCCAGATGGCCCGCATCCCGACCGAGGACCTGCGGAAGGCGGAGCCGTACAACGCCTTCTACTTCGTTCCCGCGTTCTCCTCCAAGGAGAGCCTGAGCCGGCTGCTCTCCTCCCACCCGACCCTTGAGCAGCGCCTGGACCAGCTGGCCCGTATCTCCGCCGACCTCGCCCGCCCGTAAGGAACGTTCATGGGTCTTCTCGACACCATCCTGGGCCGCACCAAACCGGTCCGCCCCGACCTCGACCAGCTCTTCGCCGTGCCCTCCGCCGCCCTCACCCTCCAGGCCGGCGCGGGGTTCGCCCCCACCGGCCTCGGCTCGGTCTGCTTCGCGGGCGTCGAGGGCGGCACCTTCGCCCGCATCCAGCAGGACGTACGCGAACTGCTCGACGCCGACACCGACCGGGGCGGCATTCCGGTGGAGTTCAGCCAGGACACGTACGGCTACACCTGGCTGCTCGCCCGCCAGCCGGCCGAGGACACGGCCGCCCTGGTCAACGACCTGCACGCGGTGAACACCCTGCTCCAGGACGGCGGCTTCGGGCCGCAGCTGCTCTGCTCCCTGATCGGCTTCCGGGATGCGCGGGACCGTCCGCTGGCCCTGGTCTATCTCTACAAGCGCGGCACGTTCTATCCGTTCGCGCCGGTGCCTGGCGGCGCCGAGAAGCGGGACAACCAGCTGGAGTTGCAGGTCCGGGCGGTGCTCGGGGACGACCTCCGGATGGAGAAGGACCTGGCCCGGTGGTTCCCGGTGTGGGGGGCGCCGGGGCTGTGACGCGGGAGGGCCGATGACAGGGGCCCGGCGTCGCACCCGCCCGTATCATCGCCTCCATGACTGCTGAGCCCTCCCGGTCCGCCGACCGTATGCGCGCTTCGGATGCCGATCGCGAGGCGGTGGTCGAGCAGTTGCGGGAGGCGGCGGCCGAGGGCCGCATCACCATGGACGAGCTGGACACACGGCTCGGGCAGGCGCTGTCCGCCAAGACCTACGCCGAACTGGCGCCCCTCACCGAGGATCTGGTCCCCATCGCGGTGGCGACGGGCGAGCCGTTGGTCCTCAAGGGCGGCATGCACGGCGTGACGCGCTCGGGCGTCTGGAAGGTCCCCCCGGTGATACGCGCCCAGGGCGGCATCGGCGGCGTCCGGATCGACTTCACCCGCGCCGAGTGCCGACTGCGCGAGATCGCGCTGGAAGTGCGCGGAGAGATGGCCGGGGTGAAGATCGTGATCCCAAAGGGCTGGACCGTGCACACCGACAACCTGGATCACGGCCTCGGCGGCCTGAAGGACAGGACCACGGACGAGAGGACGCCCGGCGCCCCGCTCCTGCGGCTGACGGGGTCCTGCGGCATGGGCGGTGTGGTCGTCCGCCACCCGAACTTCCGCGAACGCCGCAAGCTGCGCAGCATCGAGTCCTGAGCCGCACCGACTCGCGCCGGGCCCCGCTTCGCAAGCCGTCGCCCTTCGAGCATACGAACGCGGATCAACTGAGTACGCGTACCTACTCCTTGCCGGGTGATCGCACCCATCCACCGCACTCCGCCGTCGGCATACCGTCCCCGTATGCCCGAGGAGACCGCACCCGCCGACACCACCCCCGCCCCGACCGGGTCCAGGTCCCCCTCTTCCGTCGTCGGGGCCCTCGGGTGCGGCTGCGCCGCGCTCGTCGCCGTACTCGTTCTCGTTCTGGTCGTCCCGCTCGCAGGGGGCTCATGGGGGTCGACGGACTTTCCCCGCGTCACGCCCGAGGACATGGGCGGCCGCGCCTTCCAGCGTTCCCAGGAGGCGTACGACGTCATGGGGTTCAAGCGCGCCGTGGAACCAGGAGTCGAGGACATCGGTGTCAGCACGGAGAACACGTTCGGCTCCGACTTCTGCTACGACGGTGGCCTGCTGGGGCTGGAGGACAAGACCGTCGACGGCGCCTACCGGATGAGCCACCGCTGGGCGCTGAACCGCGTGCCCGCGAGCCGGGCCGTCTCCGGCCTCCGCCGACTGCACCAGCACCTCAAGGACAACGGCTGGGAGGTCACGTCCTACCGTGAGGGCGCCAAGGGCAAGGACTGGGACCTGTTCGTCCAGCGGGACGACGGGGCCGAGCGGATGTCCTTCACCTGGTACCCGGACCGGGAGTACTTCACCGGCGGCGCCACCGTGCCCTGCGCCTACGACCCCGGATGGGAGAACGACGACGCCGGCCCCGCCGGGGACCAACAGAGGCCACCCACCCTCGGGCCGGCACAGCGGGACTAGGGCAGGACTAGGGCTCGTTCGCGCGTTCCAGAAGTGGATCTCGATGTGCTGGTCGCAGTCATCGACGAGTGGCTGCGACCAGCACGTGCAAAACGCACTCAGCAGCCTCAGGAACCTCAGCAGTCTCCGGGGTGGAAGACCGGAACGGCCTCTTCCCCCTCCTCCCGCCGGAAGGCCACCCGCAGCGCCATGCCGATGGCGAGGCCGGATTCCTCACATCCCACGATCTCCGTCATCATCCGCGGCCCCTCGGCCAGGTCGACGACGGCAGCGGTGTACGGGACGCGGGCACCGAACGGCGGCAGGTCGTTGCGGTGGACGACGGACCAGGTGTAGAGCGTTGCGTGTCCGCTGGCCCGTTCCCAGGTGACGTCCTCGCTCCAGCAGTGCGGGCAGAACTCGCGGGGGTAGTGGTGGGCGCGCCCGCAGGCGCGGCAGCGGCGCAGCAGCAACTGCCCCTGGGCGGCGGCGTCCCAGTAGGGGCGGGTGAAGGCGTCGGGCTCGGGGAGGTCGAAACGTACGCCGGCCGTGGTCACAGGAAGAGTCCGATCGTGTCGTCGAGGGACCAGGTCTGCCAGGACATCGCGAACAGCGCGACGAGCGAGATGAGCGCCATCATCGCGTTCTGCCCCTGCTCGGCCCAGTCGTGGATCATCAGCACGAGGTAGAGGAGGTTGAGGAGGAGTCCGGCGGCGAGCGCGACAGGGGTGAGGAATCCGGCGATCAGGCCGAGACCCAGGGCGAGTTCGGCGTACACGACGAGGTAGGCCATGGCCTTGGGGCGCGGGGCGACGATCCGCTGGAAACCGGTACGCACGGCCGTCCACCGGTGCTTGCCCGCCACGTCCGCGGCCCAGGCGATGCCCGTACCGCGCTCGAACCAGCCCTTCTTGTCCTTGTGCCGCCAGCTCTCCAGCCACCACAGGCCGAGGCCTATCCGGAGGACGGCGAGCCACTCGGCGCCGCCGAGCCAGATCGTCTGCATGGGGCCTCCCGCTCACTGAATCTGACGGTACGTCAGTTCACCTGATGGCGGCGGCTTCCGCAAGAGGCGTGCAGGAGGCACGCAAGAGGCGCGCAAGGGCCACGCACCCGTGATCAATTCGCAACCGATTCCGGTCTTGACCGAGACCCATCAAGTAACTGCGCGATTACGCTCCGAACCATGCCCGACAGAGCACCTGCCCCCGGTAGCCCCGCCCCGGCCCGCATCGACCTCACCGAGGACCGGCCCGTGTACGTCATCGGTGGTGGCCCGGGCGGTCTCGCCGCCGCGGCGGCCCTGCGCGAGCAGGGGGTACGGGCGGTGGTGCTGGAGAAGTCCGAGAACGTGGGCGCGTCCTGGCGCCGCCACTACGACCGGCTGCACCTCCACACGACCCGGCGCTGGTCCGCGCTGCCGGGACTCGCGATGCCGCGCCGGTTCGGACGCTGGGTGGCCAGGGACGATGTGGTGCGCTATCTGGAGAAGTACGTCGAGCACCACGAGCTGGAAGTGGTGACAGGCGTCGAGGTGTCCCGGATCGACCGGGCCCCCGACGGAACCGGCTGGCAGCTGACCGCGACCGGCGGCCGGATACTGACCGGCCGGGCCGTTGTCGTCGCCACCGGCTACAACCACACCCCGCGCATCCCCGACTGGTCCGGCCGCGACACCTTCACCGGCGACCTGGTGCACGCCTCCGACTACCGCGATCCCGCCCCGTACGCGGGCAGGGACGTCCTTGTCGTCGGCATCGGCAACACGGGCGCCGAGATCGCCGCCGACCTGGTGGAGGGCGGGGCGTCCCCGGTCCGGATCGCCGTGCGCACCGTGCCGCACATCGTGCGCCGCTCCACGGCGGGCTGGCCCGCGCAGGCGACCGGCATCCTGGTCCGCAGGCTGCCGGTCCGGCTGGTCGACCGGGCCGGGCGCCTGATGGCCAGGATCGCCGTGCCGGACCTCGCCGCACAGGGCCTCCCGCGCCCGGACACCGGCCTGTACTCACGGGTCAAGGACGGGGCCATCCCGGTGCAGGACGTGGGGCTGATCGACGCGGTGAAGAGCGGCCGGGTGGTGCCGGTGGCCGCCGTCGATTCGTTCGACAAGGACGTGGTGGTGCTGGCCGACGGGGACCGGATCACCCCGGACGCGGTGATCGCGGCAACCGGCTACCGGCGGGCCCTGGAGGGGCTGGTCGGCCACCTCGGCGTACTGGACGCACGGGGCCGGCCGCTGGTGCACGGCGGCCGCACGCCCAAGCAGGCGCCCGGCCTGTACTTCACCGGGTTCACCAACCCGATCAGCGGCATGTTCCGCGAAATGGCCCTGGACGCACGGAAGATCGCCAAGAAGCTGGCGCGCACGGGCTGACTGTTCAGGGCCGGGCCGGGTGCCTCGGCACGGGCGTCAGGCGTGACGCGGGAGCGCGTCGGTCGAGGCGATGGGGTGCGCATCGTCGAATCGGAGCAAGGTGAAGGCCCCGTTCATACCGGGGTGGGCGCCCGCCCTGAACCGGCCGGGCCTGGCGGCCCGGCCCGTCAGCCGCTTCCCGCAGGGCCGGAGAATCACGTGAGCCCGGAGCTGCGGGGAAGCATCAATGCCGAGTCCGTGTGGAGTGCGATGCGCACCGGTGCGAAGGTGGTGGCGTCCACCGGCGGCTCCCCGGTGCCGGGACTCCGGGCGTAGCGCGGATGGGCACCTCCGCTGATCTGCCAGCGTATGCGGTGACCGACGGCGAAGCGATGGGCGGTGGAGCTCATCGGCACGGTGACCTGCGACGGCACGTGTTCAGTCGTCCGAAGCCGACCCAGTCCGTCACAGATGTTGACGGAGCGGCCCTGCGGGTCCACGTCGCACAGGCGGGTGAAGACGTCGGCGTGGCCGGTGTCCGTGGAGATGCTCAGCCGGGCGGAGACCGGGCCCAGAATGTCCAGGGGCTCGGTCAGTGGGGGGCTGGTGAATGTCAGGACGTCGTCCCGAGCTTCCAGGGTGCTGTTGTCGCGTGGGCCGGCGGTGCGGGAGAGCAGTGGGCCGCCGAGGGACGGGGTGGGGTCGGCCGGGTCGTAGCGCAATGACGTCAGGGGTGCGGAGTCCGTGGGGACCTGCTGGGTGAGATGCCCGCCGGAGATGGGGTACCACGAGGTGGCAGCCGCGGCCGGCGGCCACTCGTCGAGGTCCCGCCAGGCGTTCTCGCCGCCGATGTGCATGCGCACCGCAGTCGGGCGCAGGCCGGAGGGGTCGGCGCACAGGTGGGCGCGCAGCCACGCGAGGCTCTCGGCGAACACCTCGGGCCATCCCTGCTGCAGGGCGGAGGTGTGGGTCCAGGGGCCGACGAGCAGAGCGGTCTCACATCCGGCCCGACGCAGCCTGTCATGCTGCTCGAAGGTCTGGTCGACCAGCGCGTCATGCCATCCGGTGATCAGACTCGTGGGCACGCCGAGCCGCTCCGCCGGCTCCGCCAGCGACGCGCCGTGCCAGTACGCGTCCTTGGGGTCCGGGTGCGTCATGACGTCGTCCAACCAGGGCACCTCGCCCCCGAGGGCGGACGCGTACGCCCCGCGCAAGGGCTGCGCGGTGGTGACGTCACGCAGGCGGCGCTGAAGGCGCAGCGTCGCCCTCAGGAACGGTCCCATGCCCTGGTGCTGGTAGGTCATGCCCACACCGACGGCGAGGGCGTTCTCCAGGCGCAGCGCACCGTCCGCGTGGAACAGGGCGTAGGGATCGTGCAGGCCCACCTGCACCACCATTGCCTTCAGTTCTGGCGGCGGGTCCAGGGCAAGGGCCCATTGCACGTAGCCCAGGTAACTGGGGCCGACGGTACCCAGGGTTCCGTTGAACCAGGGCTGCTCGCGCAGCCACGACACCGTGGCCTGCCCGTCGGCGGCCTCGTTGCGCCACAGGTCGAACGCACCGCCCGAACCGCCGGTGCCGCGGCAGCTCTGCAGGACCACGTGAAAGCCCTGTTCGGCGAAGAGCAGGCCGTACTGGGGAGACCACGGCAGGCCGCGGCCATAAGGGGAGCGGACCAGGAGGGTCGGGAAGTCGCCCTCCGCACGCGGGAAGTAGTGATCAGTGATCAACGGGCTGCTGTCGGCGGCCGGCACCACCAGCCCCGGTTCCCATCCGACCTCATGCCGTTTCGCCGGCAGGCCCCGCCAGGTCGCTCTCATCATCCGTGAGGACAGCGGCGGTTTTCCGGCAGGTGGCACCCAGGCCGGTCCGGCCACGGCGTCGGGCGTGCGTGGTGACATCGTTCCCCTCCTCTATTCCGTACAGTGTACGAGAATAGAGGATGCTTGGATGACCTCGGCAAGAGCCACCTCAACAACCAGGGGAAGGAGCGCGAGACCGTGTCCCGTGACGGGGGGCCCGGCGCCGCAGGCGTCGACCCCGAACACCTCTGGCTGCGTCCCACCGAGCCCCGCAGGGGCCGCAGGCCCTCCTTCAGCCGGGAGGAGATCGTCGTGGCAGCCGTCACCCTGGCGGACGCCGAAGGGCTCGAAGCGGTCACCATGCGGCGGGTGGCCGCCCAGGTCGGATCCGGTGCCATGTCGCTCTACAGCTACGCCCCCGACAAAGAGACACTGCTGGAACTGATGGTCGACCACGTCAGCGGCGAACTGACGGTCACGGACCCACCCAGCGGCGACTGGCGTGCCGATCTGAAGACCATCGCCCACCTGCAGCGCGCACACATGCTGCGCCACCCCTGGTTGCCCGCCGCCTTGTCCACCCGTCGCGTTCCGGGCCCCAACACGCTGGCCTTCCTGGAACACGCGCTCGCAGTCCTGCGGCCCACCGGACTGGACGGTGCGGCGAAGCTGGAGGCCTTCGCCCAGCTCACCGCATTCGTGGCCGGACACGTCGCCCACGAGATCGCGCAGGCCGCAGCCTCACAATCCCCGGACCGGGCCGCAGCCGAGGCCCGCTATCTCGCCGCTGTCGCGGCCGACGGCTGCCACCCGGAACTCGCCGAAGCCCTTTCCGCCCCCGGACGCACCCTCACCCCCGAAGCCACTTTCACCCGGTTCCTCAACCGCCTGATCGACGGCCTCGGCACCGACTGATCCCACGCACCTGTTACTGCGTCCCGCCCGCGGCACTCCGAGGAACAAACCTTCGGCCTGTCCAAGACCCCGGCCGCGCCACACACACGCGCGGGGCGCGGCCGGGAGAAACCGGCCGCGCCCCGCCCTGCTCCGTGAAGCGTCTCTTACGCCTCGGGCGTGGCGTTCACCACGACCTTCGCCGTGTTGTTCTCGGGCTTGGGGTCGAACGGGAAGGAAGTGCCCCCGGGGCCGCCGGAGGTGAGTACGACCCGGCCGGTGGCGTCGGCGACGACCCGGTCGACGCGCAGCTGGAACGGGAAGGAACGTGCCGTGTCCGGCAGCGCCCAGTACGGCAGGGAGCAGACGTACCGCGGGGCGCCCGTCCGCTGCGGGTGGTAGCCGCCACTCAGGGTCCGCGGCTCGCAGTCGGCAGGGGCGGAGGTGACGGTGACGCCCTCGGGGACGGTGAAGTCGACGTCCGCGACGGGGTCGCCGGAGCCGAGGTTGCCGAGCCAGGCCGGTCCGTTGTTGCGGAAGCCGAGTTCGGCGGTGACGGTCTCACCGGCACCACCGGTGACACCGGCGCCCGCCGCCGCGAAGTCCGCCGTGTTCACCGCGGTGAAGGCGGCGATGGTGTAGTTGTCCTCGTCCGCCGGGTCGGTGGCGCCGTCGCCGGGCTCGACGCTGATGTCGAGGCGCTCGGCGAACGCGTGCGGGGCGAGGGCCAGCTGCATCGGCTCGGGCAGCGTGTAGGTGTCACCCGGTTCGAGCACCTGGTCGAAGGTGCAGGTGGCGTGGGTCATCGGGGCGTAGTCGTCGCCACCCGTCGTCTCGTACGTGCACTCGGGGTACTTGTTGATGAAGTCGAGCCCGTACGACGCGGTGAGCGTGGCCGTGAAGCCCTCGGACCGCTCACCGCCCTTGTTCGTCACCGCGAACGGAACGGTGTGCACGCTGCCCGGCTGGGCGCCCTTCACCGGGGCGATCTCCGCGAGGGACAGGTCGGGCCCCGAGGCGACCGTGACCGCGGTGTCGAACGAGTCGAGCGGGGCCTCCAGGGTGCCCGAAGGGCCGCCGGTGGCCACGGCGGCGTAGGTGATGCGCCCCTGGGTCCCGGCCGTCGCACCGTCCGCGGCACGGATCGTGAGGTTGACCTGCGGGGTGTAGTCGCCGCCGATGGTGGGCACCTCGGGGACGCTGCACACGGCAGTCGTTCCACTCGGTGTGCAGTTGTCGGGCCAGGTCACGTCGGCCACTCCGGCTACACCGGAGATGTCGACCGAGAGACGGCCGTCCGTGACGGTGAAGTTGTCGTTGTCGTGGTAGAGCCCGACGTCCAGCGACCGGCTCTGCGGTGCACCGCCGCCGCTGCCGAGCAGCAGGCTCTGCTCGGAGGGCGCCTGGATCCACAGCTGGTCGGACTGCTCCTCGGCGGACGCGGGAGCCGCGAGTCCGGCGGTCAGCAGTCCGGCGGCCGCGGCGACGCAGGCACCGAGGCGCGCGGTGCGCCGGGCGGATACAGGTCTCATGAATTCCCCCAGGGATGAACCGACGATGGTGAGCGGCGGCCGGAACTCCGGCCTGCCGGTTGGACATTCAAGATCACCAGGAGGTTGTACGGCGATGCTGTCCGGCTGGTCCGCCGCCCCGTGTGCGTACCGTTGACGCATGGACCTGTTCGACGAGTTGTTGCGTGGTGTGCGGGGGAAGGGGGCGGTCTTCGGCCGCTCGGTGCTGTGGCCGCCGTGGTCGCTGAGCTTCACGGACGGCGCGTATCTGACCCTGTGCGTGCCGCTGCGCGGCGAGGGCTGGATCGTCCCGGAGGGCGGGAGCGGGGACGGGGGCCGGGGCGGCGGCGGTACGGCGCGCCGGGTGCGGGTCGGTGAGGCGGCGATCGTACGGGGGCCGGCCCCGTTCGTCTTCACCGACGACCCGGCCACGGACACGAGTACGGGCACGGGTGCGTCCGTACGCGAGGTGCGCTGGGACACCGGGCCCGGAGCCGACCCGGCACCGCCGGACGAACTCAGCGGCCCCACCGTACTGTTGGCCGCCGCCTACGACGTGCACGCCGAGGTTCCGCGACGGCTGCTCCGGGTCCTTCCTCCGGTGCTCGTCGTACCGGACGAAGAGGACTGCTCGCCGCTGCGCGACTATCTGCAGACGCAGATCGGCGGGGCGCGGCCGGGCCGGCAGATCGTGCTGGACCGGCTGCTGGACTGGCTGCTGGTGTGCACGCTGCGCGACTGGCTCGACCGCCCGGAGGCCGCCCCGCCCCTGTGGTACCGCGCGCTCGGCGACGATGTGGCGGGCCCGGCGCTGCGTGCCATGCACGAGGAGCCGGCGCATCCGTGGACGACGGCGGAGCTGGCCGCACGGGCCGGGGTCTCACGCACCACGTTCGCCAAACGGTTCACCGAACTGGTCGGGGAGGGCCCGGTGGCGTATCTGACCGAATGGCGCATGACGCTCGCCGCCGATCTGCTGAGCCGCCAGGACCTGACGGTGGCGGCGGTGGCCCGCCGGGTGGGGTACGCCGATGCGTTCGGCTTCAGCGCGGCGTTCAAACGGGTCCGGGGCGTCAGCCCGAGCACATACCGCCGGGAGCCCGCGGCACAAGGCGAGCTGCACCGGGAGGCCCCGGCAGGCTGACGCCCCTCCCCCGGGCTCAGCCGGTCCAGGCGCCCGCGTCGGCCGCCTTGCGTACGAACGCACCGAAGTCCCGCGGCGCGCGCCCCAGCGCACGCTGCACACCGTCGGCGACCGGAGCCTCCCGGCTCGTACGGATCGGCTTCATCGCATCCGTCCACAGCGCCGCCTCCTCGGGAGACATCCCCTGGGCGACCAGTCCCGCCACGAACTCCTGCTCGGGGACCGGGACATACCCGGCCCGCTGCCCGGTGGCCTTCGCGATCTCGGCCAGCGCGTCGTCGACGGTGAGCGCCCGCGGCCCGGACAGCTCGTACACCTGGCCCTCGTGGCCGGGCCGGGTGAGCGCGGCGACGGCGACGTCCGCGATGTCGTCCGCGTCGACGAACGCGGCGGCCCCGTCCCCGGCGGGCAGCGCCAGCTCACCGCCCATCACCCCGTCGCGGAAAACCCCCTCACTGAAGTTCTGCGCGAACCAGCCGGGCCGCAGGATCGTCCACGGCACCCCCGAGGCCCGCACTGCCAGCTCCCCCTCCAGGTGCGGCCCGGTTCCGTCGTAGGAATCCCCGAAGTACCCCGGCACGTCGGCGCCCCGGGCGGACAGCAGCACCAGCCGCCCGACCCCGCCCGCCACGGCCTGCTCCACCAGGGCGGGGGTCCGGGAGGGAGCGAGGTCCAGCGGAACGATGTACAACGCCGCGACCCCCTCCAACGCCGCGCCCCAGGTCCCCCGGTCGTCCCAGTCGAACCGTGTCTCCCCGGACCGCGACGCCACCCGCGTCTCCACCCCTTGCTCCCGCAGCTGTTCCACGACCCTGCGCCCGGTCTTGCCGGTACCTCCGATGACGAGTACGGGCCGGTCTGTACGAACGTTCTGTGCTTCCTGTGTCATACGAGAAGCCTGTCCCGGCGCCCCGCCCACCGGCCATGTCCCGCAATCCGGCATGGATGTCCGTGCGTCCGGCCGCTCGTACCGGGGGGTTAGCCCTACCTGGAGCCGGGCGGGTAGCAGGATCGTCCCGAGCGGTCGCATCCGGACATGCTGGGCCCGGCACATATCGCTGGTTTCCCAAGGGTCCCGTAGGAGTTGGCTCGTGCGTGAGCAGGCATGGCAAAGGTTCCGTTCTTCCAGGCGGCAGCGGGGCGGTCGACGCAGAGCCGTACCGGCCGCGGCCGCGGTGGCCGTGGGCGTCATGACGTTGGGCGTCCTGGCGCCGCCCGCGGCGTCCGCTGCCGCCAGGCCCGACACCGTCCAGCAGGGCCTGAGCGCGCTGGTGCACTCCGATGGCCTGCCCGCTGCGCTGGCGAGCACCAAGGACCGCGATGGCCGCACCCGTACCTACACCGCGGGGGTGGGCGACCTGGCCACCGGCTCGAAGGTGCCCAAGGACGGTCGGGTGCGGGTCGGCAGCAACACCAAGGTGTTCACCGCGGTGGTCGTGCTGCAACTGGTCGGTGAAGGGAAGATCGCCCTCGACGCCAAGGTCGACACCTATCTGCCGGGCCTCGTACGCGGGAAGAGGATCGACGGACGCCGCATCACCGTCCGTCAGCTCCTGCAGCAAACCAGCGGACTCCCCAACTACACCAACTACCTCGGGGACGAAGTCCGGTACTTCGAACCCCGCGAGCTCCTCGACATCGCTCTCCAGCACAAGGCCGACTTCGCCCCCGGGAAGAAATGGGAGTACAGCAACACGAACTACGTGCTGGCAGGCCTGATCGTCGAGAAGGTCACCGGCCGCCCCCTCGCCAAGGAGATGGACCGGCGCGTCATCAAGCGCATCGGGCTGCGCCACACCTACTTCCCCGCCCCCGGTGACGCGACCATCCGAGGACCCCATCCCAAGGGCTACTACAGGGATTCGGCCGGCGCGCCCCTGCTCGACGTGACGGAAATCGACCCCTCCTGGGGCTGGGCGGCAGGTCAGATGATCTCCACCAACTCCGACCTCAACCGGTTCTTCACCGCGCTCCTGTCCGGCCGCCTCCTCCCGGCGGCCCAGCTCGCCCAGATGCGCAGCGCCACCCTCCCCGCTGAAACCACCTTCGGCCCCGGCGCCCGCTACGGACTGGGGCTCGTGAGCAAGCCCCTGCCGTGCGGCGGCGTCTACTGGGGTCACGGCGGCAGCTTCCCGGGATACGAGACCCGGGGCGGGGCCACCGACGACGGCCGCGCCGCCAACGTCGCGGTGACCATGCAGCTGACCGACGAGGCAGCCAGGGCGCGTGTCGACCGTGTCGTGGACACGGCCCTGTGCCGCTGAACCGCGCCTCCTGGGAACCGTGCGGCGGCACAGTTCCTGCGGTCCCGCCCACTCCTCTTCCGTGTGTCCGGATCAGCCTTTGCCTGCACACCCATTCCTGACGGGCCGTCAGTTCAGTAACCTGACAGGGCGTCAGCTTCGGGCTGGCCGGGCACGCACCCGACGGACTTCGAGCAGGAGTGGGCGGAACGATGCTTGGATCGACTCACGGCACCCTCACCACCGACTTCCGCGCCAGGGTGGTGGCCTGCGGCGAAGAGCCGCATGCCATCGTCCACAGCATGGCGGCCGCCGCCGCGGAGGGCGATCTCGATGTCAGCGGCCGCCCGCTGCACGCGCCCGTGCCGGATCTGGACCGGTTCTTCCGGCCCGAGTCCGTCGCCGTCATCGGCGCGTCCGACACCGAAGGGCGGCCCAATACCGGGATCACCCGACAGCTGATCGGCTGGGCCGAGCGGGTCGGGGCGCGGCTGTATCCCGTGCATCCCAGCCGGGAGTCCGTGTTCGGGCGGGCCTGTTCTCCTTCCGTCGCGGACCTGCCGGAGCAGGTCGATCTGGCTGTGCTGCTGGTCGGCGATCCGCTCCCGGTGATCGAGGAACTCGCGCAGTCCAAGGTGAAGTTCGCCGTGGCCTTCGCCTCCGGGTTCGCCGAGACCGGCGAGGAGGGCGCCGCCGCCCAGGCGCGGCTGGCCGCGGCGGTGGAGCGGTCCGGGCTGCGGCTGCTCGGGCCGAACACCAACCTCAACGCCTTCGAGGAGTTCCGGGACGATCTGGACGGGCCTGCCATCGCACTGATCACTCAGTCCGGTCACCAGGGCCGCCCCGTCTACACCCTTCAGGAGCTGGGCGTGCGGCTCTCGCACTGGGCGCCCACGGGCAACGAGGCGGATCTGGAGACCGCCGACTTCGTCTCGTACTTCTCGCAGCGCCCAGAGGTCGGGGCCATCGCCTGTTACGTGGAGGGGCTGAAGGACGGGCGCTCCTTTCTGCTGGCCGCGGACCGGGCGGCACGGGCCGGCGTTCCCGTGGTGGCGGTCAAGGTGGGACGCACGGAGACGGGGGCCCGGATGGCCGCCTCACACACCGGCAAGCTGACCGGCGCCGACCAGGTGGTGGACGCGGCGATGCGGCAGTTCGGCGTGATCCGGGTGGACGGGCTCGACGAACTCCAGGACACTGCGGCCCTGCTGGCCCGGGCGCGAAAGCCGCAGGCCGACGGGGTCGTCGTGTATTCGATCTCGGGCGGCACGGGCGCACACTTCTCGGACCTGGCGACCGGCGCGGGGCTGAAGATCCCCACCCTGTCCGAGGAGAAGCAGCGCGAGCTGCACGAGTGGATCCCCGGTTATCTGAACGTGGCGAACCCGGTCGACAACGGCGGCCATCCGGTCGGCGACTGGCGCGGCCGGAAAATCATCGACGCGATCCTCGCCGACCCCGCCGTCGGGGTGCTGATCTGTCCGATCACCGGCCCCTTCCCCCCGATGAGCGACAGGCTCGCGCAGGACCTGGTGGACGCGGCGGAGGCCACGGACAAGCTGGTGTGCGTGGTGTGGGGCTCGCCCGTCGGCACGGAGGACGCGTACCGTACGACGCTGCTCGGCTCGTCCCGCGTCGCCACCTTCCGTACCTTCGGCAACTGCATCACCGCTGTGAAGGCCTATCTGGACCACCACCGGTTCGCAGCCTCCTACCGCTCCCCCTTCGACGAGGCGCCGCGCACGCCGTCGCCCTCGTTCCGCAAGGCGCAGGCACTGATGCGCCCGGGCCGGCAGCTGAGCGAGCACGCGGCGAAGCAGCTGCTGCGGGCATACGGAATCCGTGTCCCGCGCGAGCAGTTGGTGACCAGCGCCGCGGCGTCCGTCCGGGCCGCGGGGCTGGTCGGCTACCCCGTCGTCATGAAGGCGTCGGGCGCCCGGATCGCGCACAAGACCGAGCTGGGTCTGGTCAAGGTCGGCCTCACCTCCGCGAGCCAGGTGCGTGACGCGTACCGCGAACTGACCGACATCGCACGGTACGAGGACGTCGAGCTGGACGGAATCCTGGTCTGCCAGATGGTCGAGCGGGGCGTCGAGATGATGGTCGGTGTCACGCAGGACGCGTTGTTCGGGCCGACGGTGACGGTCGGGCTCGGGGGTGTACTGGTCGAGGTGCTGCACGATGCGGCGGTACGGGTACCGCCGTTCGGCGAGGACCAGGCGCGGTCGATGCTGGGCGAACTGCGCGGCCGGGCCCTGCTGGAGGGCGTACGCGGCGGCCCGCCGGTGGATGTGGACGCGCTCGTCGAGGTCGTGCTGCGGGTGCAGCGAATGGCGCTGGAACTGGGCGACGACCTCGCCGAGCTGGACATCAACCCGCTGATGGTGCTCGGGCGGGGGCAGGGCGCGGTCGCGCTGGACGCGCTCGCCGTCTGCCGCTGACCGGTCACCACGCCTGCCGCCTCGATGGCCGCGCCACCGGCCACACCACTTACCCAGGAGCTGCCTCATGCCGTCCTCCCCCGAAGACACCGACGAGCACACCGAGCCCGCCGCGTCGGCCGACCCACTTGATTCATTGGTACTCCACGCCACTGACAACGGCGTCTCCTGGATCACGCTCAACCGCCCCGAGGCGATGAACGCCGTCACCTGGGACCAGCGGGAACGCGTCATCGCCCTGCTCACCGAGGCCTCCGCCGACCCGGCTGTCCGGGCCGTCGTCCTCACCGCCACCGGCCGCGGCTTCTGCGCGGGCGCCGACCTGCGCGGGGCCCCAGCGACGGGCGACCGGGTGCCGGGCGATGTCGCCCGTACGATCCGGCTCGGCGCTCAGCGCCTGATCGCCGCGGTCCTGGACTGCGAGAAGCCGGTGATCGCGGCCGTCAACGGCACGGCGGCCGGTATCGGCGCCCACCTCGCGTTCGCCTGCGATCTTGTGCTGGCCGCCGACTCGGCGAAGTTCATCGAGGTGTTCGTACGCCGCGGCCTCGTACCGGACGGCGGCGGCGCGTATCTGCTGCCGCGCCTGATCGGCCCGCAGCGCGCCAAGGAGCTGATGTTCTTCGGCGACTCGCTCCCGGCGAGGGAGGCGGAGCGTCTGGGTCTGGTCAACCGGGTGCTCCCGGACGAGGAACTGACGGCGACGGCCCGCGCGTGGGCCCAGCGCCTGGCCGACGGCCCGACCCGCGCGATCGCCCTCACCAAGCAGTTGGTGAACGCCTCTCTGGACTCCGACCGGGCGACGGCGTACGCGGCCGAGGCGATGGCCCAGGAGATCAACATGACGACGCAGGACGCCAACGAGGGCGTGGCGAGCTTCGTCGAGCGGCGTACACCGAAGTACCGGGGGCTGTGAGGACTCCGGGGGCGCTCACGTCGCCCTCCACTGCCACGGAGAGGCTCCTTCAACGCTGTGCGGCCGGGACCCATCGGTTCGTACGAACCATCGGCGGGTCCCGGCCGCAGTCCGCCTACTTCTCGGTGAAGACGTCCTCGACCGATGTGGCAGCGGGAGCACGCAGGAGCCAGCGGCTCAGAGCGTCAAGGTCCGTGCAGCCCATGATGCGTTCGCGCGCCTCGTCGGGTACGTCGACACCGGCCTGGGCGAGGAGGAGCAGGATGCTCCTCGCGAGACCTTCTGCGCGTCCTTCGTCCCGGATCTCTTCCGAGAGCGTTGACTTGTAGAAAGAAAGGTCCACGGCCACCAGGTTCCTCCACTGTTGTGCGGCCGGGGTTGCCCAGGCCCTGTGCGGTGAGTTCGACGATGGGGTCGGCAATGGTTTCCGGTACGTCCCGCAGAGCGGTCGACAGCGTTTTCAGTATGACACCGATGTCCGGATCGCCTGCGTGTGTGATCGCGGCCAGCGTGGCTAATGCCAGGTCCTTGCGGGCCTCGGCCACATCTGTGATCACCGGCATGTTGTGCGGGCCCGCAACGAGTGCTTGCAGGGTGAGCACGGGCGATTGCGGGTGGCCGACGGGGAACGGGCGCGCGGCCCATTCGGCGGTGGCTCGGTCCTGGCAGACGACCAGCAGCATGGGCGGCAGCTTGTACTTCGCCTGGAGGTACGACAGGTAGTACATCCAGCTCGCCGGCTTGTCCGGGTCCTTCTTGCCCTGGGCCTCGATCGCCAGGAGATAGGACCGGTCGTCCTCCATGTCGATACGCAGCAGCGTGTCGACACGGCGTTCGAGAGGCCGGTTCTCCGTGAGGTCGGTGGGCATGACGGTCGCTGAGGCGGGTGGTCCGATCGAGACTCCCAGCACCTCGGAGACGCGGGAGAAAAGGCCCGGGTACTCCTGGAAGATGCGGTGCATCGCCTCGTGGGACGAGCCGACCATGTGTGGTTTCCCTAGAGCTCTTGAACGGTCGGATGGGAGTTGGTCCGGCAGTCGGGGCACTCTCCTGGCTCCGCCGCGCGGAATGCCCGGTCGCAGCCCTCGCAGTTCTGCAGCGGGAGCGGCCGGGACGAGGAAGCGGCCGGGGCCCGGAACGGCGGCGGTGGCGGAAGCCGGGCGGTGAGCCGATGAGCGAGGAGACCGGCAGGGCGGCGCATCCCTTCGGGCGGGAGGTCACTGGTCAGGGCGTGCTGTACGGCGGTGGGGCCGACCTCGCGCTCCAGCCATGCGGCGACCCCCGGGGCCAGGACATCCACGTCCTGTGCGGAGAGCAGCAGGCGCGGGTCCTGGTGGTGCAGCCCGGCGAGCAGGTCGGTGGCGGTCCGCAGGAGGGACGGGACGGGGAAGGCCGGCTTCGGTACGAGCAGAGGCGCGGGCTCACTGCGGGGCGCGGGCTTGGCATGGGTCCGGGGCCTGGGCCTGGCCGGATGCGCGTTGTCGGCCTCGGGCTCGCTACAGGGCCGGGCGGGCGCGGGCGGACGGACCGTACGCTGCGGGCAGTCGCGGCCCGGCAGGGCGTCCGTGCGCCGCTGGTCCGAAGGCTGGTTGCAGGAGACCGTACGGGTGACGATCCGGCCGTTGGCCAGACGCGTCCGGGTGCGTCGCAGATAGCCATGGGCTTCGAGTTCGCGTAACGCTGCGGCGATCCGGGCCTCGCCCTCCGGGAAGCGGTCGGCGAGGTCCTTGATGCCGATCTTCGCCCCGGCGGGCAGCGACTGGATGTGCGCCGCGAGCCCGATCGCGGTGAGGGAGAGATCGCGGTGCTGGGTGAGGTGATTGCCCACGACCGTGAAACGGGTGGAGTGCCGGGAGTTGTCGTGCACGACACCGGACGAGGCGCGCGCGGGCGCGCTAATCTGCTGGGTATCCATCGGGAAGGTCACTCTTCCTCGTTGGTCAGGCCCTCGATCGGGATGCCAGTCCCGGCCGGGGGCCGTCGCATGCCTGGGGGATGTTCGTCGCGGCGAGCATATGCCAGCCAATCAGCCCGATATCCAGCTAAGTTGGCCATTTTCACCCATGTGGGTGACGGGCGGCAGGGTGGGGTTGGGAAGGTTCATTTCCCGAGTTCTTCAAGGCTTTTGATGTCGCGCGGAGCCGCGTCGCGGACCACCGGATCGCGGAAATTCGCGACCCGGTGGCGGCGGTCACGGTACGAGATCGAGTTCGGCCTAGACGGCCTTATGGGAGAGGGTCCGGGGCTGGCGCCCCGACGGTCCGCGAGCGCCTCGACGATCAGCAGACCGCGCCGGATTCGGAGACGCCGTCCGGGACCGCCGCGCCCGCCGAATCGGGCGGAAGGCACTCACCACGGGCATCGCTCACCTAGATCCGCAGGAGCGCGCCTCCGTCGTGGACCGTGAGGTCCCCACTGCTGTTCCACCAGGGCGTTCGGACGCTTTCGGGCTGCTCGGCGGGTGAGCGGGCACGAATCGGCGGCCCGGCGGGGCGTAGCGAGCGCGATGCGATACGCCGGGACACCGCGGACTGCGTTTGGTCGAGGCGGTGTTCGCCCGGCCGATTCAGTGCTCCTGGAACAGCGCCTGTGCGTGGTTCAGGCCGTACTTGGCGACATCGGTGCCCAGTGTGACCCCGGCCTCGTCCGCGAGTCGGGTGTGGATGCCCAGCCAGACCCGCGCGTCCATGTTCTCCAGCGTGAGCTGGTGCCATGCGGTGTAGGTACGGACGACGCCTGGTGCGGTGCCGCTGGTCAGGGTGAACGGGGCCGTGCACGGTCCTGCGAGGGCGGTGAGAACGGTTTCCGCCGCGCCTGCGTAGGTGTTGTGGCCGCTGGGGTAGTCCGGGTGCGCCGGGGTGGTGTGCAGCGGGTTCCATGACGGGTCGGCAGGGACCTCGCCGACGCCTGTTCGGATCGCGGTGACGGGGCGCCACAGCGGGTAGGTGTACTTGCTGTCGGAGGTGGCGATCTGGGTGTCCACCAGCGTGGCGTTGGCCAGGGCGACGAGTTCGGCCTGCTTGCGCAGCGGCTGGTGGGAGGTGGCGGCGAGCGCGACGCGAATCGGCTTGGTCCACAGGGTCAGCGAGGAGTCGAACCAGAAGTTGGCCGTGTCGGTCTGCCGCGCGGTGCGCACGGTGCTGTTCAGCTCGCCGAAGTCTCGAACCTCCTTCAGGTCGGTCCGGTACCGCTTGGACGTCGGAGCGGGAGGCGCGGGCAGCCGGAACTGGCCGGCGCTCTTCAGCAGGAAGGGCCGGGCGAACCGGGTGCCGTTCTGAATGGCGGGGGCGAACGCGGGCGGGGTGGGTTGCCAGACGCCGGGCGCGGCCGGCGGCACGTTGAACGGGGCGTTCACCGAGGCCGCGTCGAGGCCGTCTCCCTCACGGTCGTGCAGGACCTCCAGCGCCTGGCGTTCGCCGGCTGCGGCGCCCAAGGTCTCGGCTGGGCCGTCGGGGGTCAGATCCAGGGTCTGCTGCAGGGCGGCATCCAGCTCCGGGGCACGGGCGGGCACCAGCTCGACCAGGGCGCGGTGCACCGCGGCAGCCAGGGCCACGTCCTGGTAGTCCCTGCGGTCGACCCCGGACGGCACATGGCGCAAGGCCCGTGCCGCCGCGATCCAACTGACTGCCCAGGTGCGGCTGTTGGTAACCGGAGGGAGAGACGATCCGGCCGCCGCGACCGTGTCGGCCGTGGTGTCGTACCAGGCGAGCGCCACGGAGGTGCGACCGTGCCCAGGCGCAGGCGCAGGGGCGGCGGCGACGCTCGGCGCCGCGCCGGAGGCGACCAGCAGTGCCGTGGAGGCCGCCAGGGCCGCACGGGTCTTCGGGGAGTTCATGGAGGTAGCTCCTCATGGTGGGGTGGGGGGCCGGGTGTCGGCCCGTCCGTCTGGCAGTCATGTGCGACGGGACGCAGAGAATCGAGGACCTTGCACGGGCCGCAGCAGGTTCCCGGACGAAGCCGTGGGGCCTTGGCCCGGGAACCTGCGGAGCACGGTGCCGTGCGGGGACGCCGCTGCGGGCAGGGGCGGCCTTCGGCGTGGCCGGACGGGCGCCGGCAATGATGTGTCCCGGGAGCCGGCGAGCCCGGGAAGTGCCCGGACATGTCCGCAGCCGGACAACGGGTGTCCGCAGGGGACCGCGTACGGAGCAGCGGACGAAGACGGGCGAGACGACATCGTCGCCGCTGCGTCTCATCAGCGCCGGCGCGCACTGCGGCACACGTGCAGGTGTTCACAGGCCCGGCAGCGGCGCCCTCCTGACCCGGCGGGGTTCAGAGCCTGTCGGGTGACCTCTGATCGGGCGGCCGCGCCCTGGCATGCACTCCCCCAAGGCCTTGAGGGCCAGGGGCACCCTCCGGCATTGCCGAAATGCCCCAGTAGCTCCTTCCCCGAGCTCTCCACTTCGTTCGAGCTGGGGAGCCCCCGTCCGAGGCCCGCCCGGCGCCTTGGAATCACACGCACCATGCCGCGTCCGCTCTCCGGACGAAGGTCACCCGACGGACTCTCAGGCGGGGTCGGCGTTGATGTGGAAGGGAACGGTGACGACGTTGGAGGCGACGCCCATCAGATCCAGGTCCTTGGCGCCGATCTTCCCATCGCCGTTGAGGTCCTTCACGACGCCGGGTGCGTCGTTGTAGACGCCGTCGTGGTTGAGGTCGTCGACGACGGCCACGGTCAGGGTGGTGTCGACGTTCTGCCCCACGATGGGGGCGCCGACGATCCAGGTGTCCCACAGTTCGGTCTTGTGCGGGGTGCGGTCGGTGACGCCGGAGAGGTTGAACAGGTTGGCCAGGTTGGTGCCGGGCCCGGAGAAGCCGGGGAGGGTGCTGTTGGTGGTGGAGTCCAGCACGACCAGTCCAGGGATCTTGTCGTCCTGGCCGGTGGAGAACGTGCCGGGGAAGGGGGCGATGTTGTTGTGCGCGGCCGGGCCGGTGAGCTGGAGCCCGTTGTAGCCGGTCCCAGCCAGGCTCTTGCCCCGGAAGGAGAGCTTCAGGTCCACGATCCAGCCCTTGCCCTCCACACCCGCGTTGTCCCCGCGCCCGGGTGAGAGGACCTCCACCTTGACCGGGTGCCTTGCGGTGGAGGCGGACTTGTCCAGGCTCGAGGCGTTCGCGCTGGACAGCCCGGAGGCCGCGACGCCCAGGCCGAGGATCACGGCCGTACCCGCGCCGAGGGTCCAGCCGAGCTTCTTCTTCCTCATGACTTGTCTCCTGAGTGTTGGGAGGCTTGCGGTCATGTGTACGACCACCTGCGGCACTCGGTTCAGCCCGCAGGTCGGCCAAGTCGCACGAGGTCGGATCGTCCGGCGTCCGTCAAGGCTGCGGGGACGAGGATGCCGTCCGGCGTGCCCGTGGTCCCGACTCCCGACCCGTGTCCGCGCTCCCGTGCACACCCCTGCTACAAAGAGCGTCGGCAGGCCTTCGTTCCGACGGACGGCGAGAACCCGAGTTCGTCCGCTGCCTGTGGGTGAACTCGAACCCCCGGCTCGTCGTATACGCAGCGGCAAGGGCACACGATCAGTGCCTCAGGACACAAGAAGCCGCATGTCGCAGCCGTCCTCGAAGACGGCGCAGCCGATGCGGTCATGTCTGGAAGTGAGTCGGATGGATCGGATCTGGTTCCGCGCCTCCCCAGGGCGCGGACTGTCCGCCGCCTGCAGTTCGGGCCCGGCGATGCTCCGAGCGACCCCAGCCTGCGAGACGAGGACATCGAGCGTGACGCCGGACGAACAGCTGATGACTGCGTTGTACACCGAGCACCACGATGTGCTTCTCTCCTTCGTGCGCAGGTACGTGCGCAGTCCTGAGCAGGCGGAGGACGTCGTGCAGGAGACGCTGCTGCGGGCGTGGCGCAGCATCACCAGGATCGAGCCTCGCCACGCCACCATCCGCTCCTATCTCTTCACGATCGCCCGCAACGTGCTCACCGACAGCTGGCGCGCTGAGCAGCGGCGTCCGGAACCGCTCTACGACGACGAGGCACTCGCGGCTGTACCTTCTGCCGATGATGTGGAGGCGGCGCTGGAGGGGCACGTGATCGCCGCAGCGCTGGAACGCTTGTCCAGCGAGCACCGTGACGTGATCCAGGCGCTGTACTTCGAGGGGCTGACCACCGCCGAGTCCGCGTCACGGCTCACGATCCCGGAGGGAACGGTCAAGTCCCGCGCCTACTACGCCGTACGCAACCTGCGCGCAGCCTTTGAAGAAATGGGAGTTCTACGGTGAGCACCGACCACGATGACGTGCGCATGCTGATCGGCGCGTATGTGCTGGGCGGTCTCAGCGAGACCGACCGCCGCGTCCTGGAGTCCCACCTGCCCACGTGCCAGGAATGCCGTGACGAGCTCGCGCGCTCGGCCCCGCTGGCTGGACTGCTCCGCCGCGCCCCGGGCATGTCCGCGCCCCGCCCCCAGGCCACGCGCGAGACCGACACCGATGCGGCGCCCCCGGCTTCGCCGACCGGGCTCGAACGCCTGCTGGAGCAGGTCCGCGCCGCCGATGTCGCACGCAGGCGCCGGGCTCGTCGGCAGTGGCTGGCATTGGCTGCGGCCCTGATCGTGGTTGCCGGGCTCGGACTGGGGTTGATGCTGCCGTTCCGGCAGTCGACCGGCCCGTCCACGGCCTTCACCTCGGCCGCCGGGTACTCCGTGTCCGGCCGTGCCACGCTCACGGCCAAGCCCTGGGGCACTGCGGTGAGCGTCACCCTGGCCGACCTGCCCGCAGGAGGACCAGGACCCTTCATCCTCCAGGTCTCCTCGGTGGACGGCCGCAAGGAGCAGGCGGCCACCTGGGCGATCACTCCCAACGGCAGCGCCGCCGTGACGGGGGCGAGTGCCCTGCACCTTCCCGACATCCGGTCCATCTCCGTGATGGACCAGGCGGGACGCATGGTCGCCACGACCCGACCACTCTGACCTGCCTCGACCACCATCCCGCGGTCCGCTCCACTGCCGAGCCCGCGGGATGGTCCCGCCTGCCCTGACGCGGCGCGAAACACCACTGACCAGACACCGTTGCCCCTGCAGAGCAGTTGCCCCGGCACGTGCGGCCCGGGGCAACCGGGCGCGGCGCCGCACTCAAGCCACCTCACCGGAATTTCTCCTTCCTGTTCAACCGGCCTGCCGACGCAGCCCTTCGGGTGGAAGTTCGCTGGTCAGGGCGTGTCGTACGACGGCCGGGGCGGCCTCGCGCTCCGGCCGAGCGGCGCCCCCGGAGCCCACCGGATCGTGAACATCCGCGACCCGGTGGCGGCGGTCACGGTACGAGGTCGAGCTCGGCCCAGACGGTCTTGCGGGGGACGGGACCGGGGCTGACGCCCCAACGGTCGGCGAGCGCCTCGACGATCAACAGGCCGCGCCCGGACTCGCAGTCGTCATCCGGGACGACCGTGCCGCCCGGACCGGCGGAAGGCGCTCGCCACGGGCGTCGCTCACCTCGATCCGCAGCAGCGCGCCGCCGTTGTGGATCGTGAGGTCGAGCCGGAAGTCCCTGCCCGGTACGCGGCCGTGCACCATGGCATTGGCGGCCAGTTCGGCGACGATCTGCACGGCCGATTCAGACGGGATCCCCCACTCGCCCAGATGCGCGGCGGTGAGCAGCCGGGCCAGCCTGGCTCCCCGTCGGGTGGGCGAGAGCAACACGGTGAACGTGCTGCTGGGGGCGGGGGGTTGGGGGAGGGTGATTTCTTGTTTCACGTCACTCAGAGTGGCCGAGCACGCCTACGCTGACCAGTGATCAGTCGGCTGCGTACGGTGACTGTCCGGTGGTTGTCCGGAGCTGTCCGGGCCGTCCGGAGGGGGCGTGCGGGTAGAGGGTGTGCCGAGATGTGACGGCACGTCGGAGGTGGCGCGGATGCAGGTGGACCCGGACGGCGCGGAGCGGTCGGGCGGCGAAACGGACGAGCCCGGTTGGGAGGTCGACCCCGATGACGAGTCGGGTGCGGCGGTCGTCGCCACGGTGGGGCGGCAGTTGAGGCTGCGTCGGGAGACGGCCGGGATGCGGGCCGCCGAGTTCGGTGTGGCGATCGGGTACGGGGAGGACCAGGTCTACAAGGTCGAGGCCGGGAAACGGATTCCGCGTCCGGAGTATCTGGACAGAGCGGACGAGGTGCTGGGGGCGGGTGGGCTGATCGCCGCGATGAAGAAGGACGTGGCGGAGGTCCGGTACCCGAAGAAGATTCGGGATCTGGCGCGGATGGAGGCGAAGGCGGTCGAGCTGCTGGCGTACGGCGACCACAACCTGCATGGACTGTTGCAGACAGAGGAGTACGCGCGGGCACTCTTCGAGATGCGGCAACCCGCGTATGCACGGGATGAGATCGAACGGGCCGTGGCTGCTCGCGTAGCCAGGCGGTCCATTTTCGAACGGTCGCCCGCTCCCGCGCTCAGCTTTGTGCAGGAAGAAGTGACGCTGCGCCGCCCGCTCGGAGGCAGAATGGCGCTACGTCGACAACTCGAATGCCTGCTGGAGGTAGGGCAGTTGAGGAACGTCGCAATCCAGGTTATGCCGACCTCCCTCGAAGACCACGCCGGAATGCAGGGGGAGACTCAGGTGCTGAAGTTCGGGGACGGAACGGCAGTGGGACGCTCTGAAGGGGCGTTCGCAGGCCGCGCAGTCTCCGATCCCAAACAGCTTCGAATCCTTGAGCTGCGATATGGCATGATCCGGGCCCAGGCTCTCACGCCACGGGAGTCGATGGCCTTCATCGAGCAAGTGCTGGGAGAAACATGATCCGCAAGGCCTCTGCCGGGGAAGCCTCCACTCTGGAGTGGTTCAAGAGCAGCTACAGCGACAGCAGCAACAGCAGCGAATGCGTCGAGGTAGCGGCCACTTCCAAAACAGTCCACGTCCGCGACTCCAAGGCTCCCCAGGGCCCCCGGCTCACCGTCACCCCCGACACCTGGACCGACTTCGTGACGTACGCCGCCGCAAGCTGACCGTCGAGCACCCTCCGCCCCCCGGGCAGTTCGGGCCCTCACCGGCTGAGTGTGTACCAGTCCGGTGAGTCGGGATCGCCGTACTCCCGGTTGAGTTCGGGCCGGTCCTGCGTGCCGCTGATCAGCCAGCCGTCCAAGTCGCCGCCGAAGGAGCAGCCCTCGATGTCGAGCCGCACGCTCTGCTCCCACGTGGTGGAATCACCGGGCTCGTAGGACCACGTCCCCCGCCCTGTGCAGCGCGCCCCTGGTCGTCGTCCCCTCGTCTCCCGCAGCTGATACAGGCATGTGGCGCCCCCCTTCCTCGTGCGTATCCTCGCGCACCGGGAAGGCCCGCCCCGGCCCGGGGGCGGGCCCCCTTCGCACGCGGAACCCTTGCCCCACCCTTCCAATCTGACGTTTCGTCAGTTTCAATGGAAGGCGTGATGGGACACGCAGGCATGGCCGCCACCGCCGTCCGGTACCTCAGGTCCGTCGGCGCCGCCACCACCGCAGGGCCGGCGCCGGTCGACCCACTGCCGCGCCCGGATCTTCGGGCCGTCGCCGACGACGAGCGGCTGCCGGTCGACCCGGCCGAATTCCGCCGCGTACTGGGGCACTTCGCGAGCGGCGTCACCATCGTCACCGCACACGGCCCGGACGACGCCGAGGGTCCGGCGGGCTTCGCCTGCCAGTCGTTCGCATCGCTCTCGCTCGACCCGCCGCTGGTCACCTTCATGGTCGCCCGTACGTCGACGACCTGGCCGCGCATCGCCCGCGCCGGGGCATTCTGCGTCAACATCCTGGGCGCGGACCAGGGCGCACTGTGCCGGAGCTTCGCGGTGAGCGGGGCCGACAAGTTCGCGGGGGTGGCGTACGAGGCGGCTCCCGCGACCGGGTCGCCACTGCTGGACTCCGTACCGGCCTGGATCGACTGCCGCATCCAGGCCGTCCACACCGGGGGCGACCATCTGATCGTGGTGGGCAGGGTGGAGGCGCTGGGGGCGGCGGACGGGGACGGTCCGCTGCTGTTCCACCGGGGGGTGTTCGGGCGGTTCGGTCCGCTCGGTGGGTGATCGTTGACCGTGGCCCCGGCCCGGACCGGCGGGTGAACGCGCACCACGGCCCCGATCGTGCCCGGCGGATGGCGGTTCAGCCGACAGCGTCGCGCAGCAGATCCCGCAGCCTCAGTGCCGCCGGAAGCGGGGCGGCGGGCAGCGCGACATGTATGGTCCGGCGCGGGGCCAGGTCGCCGAGGCGGCAGAGGGAGAGTTCGGAGGGAACCGCCCAGGCGGCCAGCGAGGGGACGAGTGCGACCCCCAGCCCAGCGGCCACATAGCCGAACTTCCCGGTCCACTCCGCGATTCGGACGGTCTTCCTGGGCCTGAATCCGGCCCGTGCGCAGATCTCGGCGAGCAGCATGGGCCGGTCCGCGGGCGCGTCCTGGAGCCAGGCCTCGTCGCGCAGTTCACGCAGATCGATCGTCCCGGATCCGGCCAGACGATGGCTGCGGGGGAGAACGACGAGCAGCTCGTCCGCCAGCAGAGCCTCCGTGGTGACGCCGTCGGCCGACGGCAGTCCGGACGGGTAGTCGCTGACCACGGCGAGGTCGAGCGCTCCCTGCGCGAGACGCTGCATCAACGTACCGCTCCGGCCCTCGGCCGCGATGACCTCCACATCCGGTCTGGACTGCGCAAACGCCCGCAGAGCGGCGGGCACCAACGAGATGTTGGCGGTGGCGAACGCCCCTACGCGCAGGGTCCCGCCGTGCCCCGCATGGATCACGGTCAGCTCGTGCTCCGCCCTCGACAGACGGTCCAGCACCTCCACGGCGTGACGGTGCAGCGCATGCCCGGCGGGGTTCAGTCGTACGCCCCGGGCGAGCCGTTCGAACAACGGCCCGCCCGCCTGTTTCTCCAGCGAGGCGATGCGCCGGGACACCGCGGACTGCGTGTAGTCGAGCCGGACCGCGGCCTTCGTGAACGATCCCGTCTCGGCCACCGTCACCAGCAGACGCAGTGCGTCGATCTCGAACACATTCCCCCCAAGCATGGCTCGCATGCAATCTAGTCGCTGGTGGAATGCCTTGTCCCGCCCTAGCGTCGATCACGTGGTCGCGCTTTCGGGACAGGGCCGGACGGCACCGCCGCCCCGCGACTTCTCCGGCATCAACTCCGTGGGGGAAACGTGTCTTTACCGACGAGGGGTCGATCCACGGCGGCGCCGGTGACCGCGCACCTCGCGGTCGGACGACCGATCCCCCACACCCGCCTGCTCGCCCAACTGATCGAGAGGACCCGGCGATGACCAGACCGGCGCCGCCCCATGTGTCACCCGAGGCCGCCGAACTGGCCGCCCGTCATCAACTCGGCGCGCTGGAAGGCACGTTCACTCCCAAGCGCCTGAGCAAACCGATGTTCGCCCTCTACATCTTCACGATCGTCCACCTCCTGGCGATCTTCGTGATACCCGGCCTGCTGTTCTTCTGGTGGCTGCGCCGGTATCCGAACTTCAGCAGAAAGCAGGCCGCCAAGCGCCTCCACCTGTTCGAGAACGGAATGATCGTGCACCCGCAGTCCGGCGATGGCGTGATCGCCATCCGCTGGGACTCCGTGCGGCTCTACCAGAACATCAGCCAGAAGATCATCAACGGTGTCCCCGGCCCCGTCGAATACGTCTACTCCGCGGTCGCCCCGGGCCGCGTCAACGCGACGATCACGGATTTCTACGAAGGCCCCGGAACCTGGGGTCCTCATATGCAGGGGGCCATCCTCCGTGCCCAGGGACCGACGGTCCTGGAATCGATCCTGGCAGGCCAGACGGTCAACTTCGGCGACTTCTCGCTCTCCCGCACCGGCATGGCCACCACCAGGAACGGCCGCCTTCCCTGGTCCGACGTCCAGGAGATCCAGGTCGGGGCAGGCAGGGTGCACATCATGAGGACCGGTGGATCCGGCCGCTGGTGCAGCGTCGCGGTCAGCGACATCGCGAACTTCTCCGTCTTCCTGACGGTCGCCGAGAACCTCTCCGCCTGACCGGCCGGAACCGTCAGCCGAGCCCGGCGGCGACGCCCGACGGCTCCCGGACCCGCCGGATCGCCAGCGCCATCAGGGCCGCCATCGCGCACAGCGCCCCCGCCGCGTACCAGACCATGTCGTACGAGCCGAACGCATCGCGCGCCACACCGCCCAGGAACGCCACCAGCGCCGCACCCACCTGGTGGGAGGCGAGGACCCAGCCGAAGACGATGGCACTGTCCTCGCCGTACTGCTCGCGGCACAGGGCCAGCGTCGGCGGGACGGTGGCGACCCAGTCCAGACCGTAGAAGACGATGAAGAACACCATCGGCGGATGCACCGTCGGCGCCATCAGTATCGGCAGGAAGAGCAGCGAGACGCCGCGCAACGCGTAGTAGACGGCGAGGAGCCGGCGGGCGTCGAAGCGGTCGGTGAGCCAGCCGGAGAAGACCGTGCCGATGATGTCGAAGACCCCGATGACGGCGAGCAGCGAGGCCGCGGCGGTGATGGGCATGTGGTGGTCGTGGGCCGACGGCACGAAGTGCGTACGGATCAGGCCGTTGGTCGAGGCCCCGCAGATCGCGAACGTGCCCGCGAGCAGCCAGAACGGCCCGGTGCGGGCGGCATCGAACAGGACGCGTACGGTGCGCCTCGCCGCCCCGTGTGCGGGTGCGGGCTTCTCCACGTAGGTGCCGCCGTACGGGGCGAGGCCCACATCCGCCGGGTGGTCGCGCATCAGGAGCCAGACGAACGGGACGACGACCAGGGCGGCGAGGGCCACGGTCACCGAGGCCGGGCGCCAGCCGTGTTCCTCGACGATCCAGGCGCACAGCGGCAGAAAGACCAACTGGCCGGAGGCGCCCGCCGCGGTGAGGATGCCGGTGACCAGGCCGCGCCTGGCGACGAACCAGCGGTTGGTGACCGTCGCCGAGAAGGCCAACGCCATCGAGCCGGTGCCGAGACCGACGAGCAGCCCCCAATAGATCATCAGCTGCCAGGAGGCCGTCATCCAGACACTGGCCAGGGCGCCCGCCGCGACCGTGGAAAGGGCCACGACGACGACCCGGCGGATGCCGAATCGGTCCATCAGCGCGGCGGCGAACGGTGCGGTGAGCCCGTACAGCGCCATGTCGATGGAGACGGCGAGTCCGATCTCGCCGCGCGACCAGCCGAACTCCGTGTGGAGCGGGTCGATGAGGAGGCCGGGCAGGGAGTTGAAGGCGGCGCCGCCGATGATCGTCACGAAGGTGACGACGGCGACGATCCAGGCGCGGTGAATGCGCCGGCGGGCGCGCCCGTCGGGAGCTGCGGAGGTGGCCTGCCGGTCGTCGTCCCGGGCGGCGCTTTCGGTTGTCTGGGTCACGTCACTCAGCATCGGGTCCTGGCGTGCACCCTCACGAGTGGCCGGAGGGACACGCTTCGCAGGAATCGGGCCACGGCGACCGACGCCTTCCGGCCCGGACGAGTTCGTATGCGCGTACGATCACCTGTCGGTCGGCGGGCGGTGCGTCCGCCCCTTCGACTTCGTCGCGTGCCGAACCGGGGGATCTCATGCAGTGGGCAACACGCCAGCAGTTCCACCACCGTTCCGTGCTGATGCAGACCTGGGGCGCCGTGCTGCTGCTCGTCGCCTGCGCCCTGTGGATCCGGCTGGGCTTCCTGCTGGTGGACCAGCAGGACGCGTACTGCTACCGCGTCACCATGGAGTGCGAGGTGGTCACCGAGTGGCCGAAGCAGCTGGCCATGCTGGGGATCTCCGCCCCCTTGTCCGTCCTCGGTGCGGCGCTGCTCGTCGGCGGCAGTGTGCGCAGGCAGACCAGCGCCCATGTCTTGCAGGTCATCGAGATGCAGAAGTCCGAGGAGCGCGACCGGGCGAAGCGGGAAAAGTAGCCGGGACCACCGCCACCCGGTCCGCTCTCACCCGATCCGCTCCAGCCGCCGGATCGGCCGGGCCGCCAGCAGTGCCGCCACCACCATCAGGTTGATCACCGCTCCGGCCAGCAGCACCTCCGATGCGCCCAGCCGGTCCGCGACCGGGCCCGCCAGTGCCCGGCCCGCCGCCAGCATCAGCAGCGAGCCCGCCACGTCGTACGCGTGCAGGCGGTTCAGCGCCTGAGGCGGGACATGCGTCTGGACCGTCGTCGACCACATCACCAGCCAGAACGCGAACGCCGCACCCGCCACGAACTGCCCCGCCCCGAGCGCGGCCACCGGCAGCCCGAGGCCCAGAACCACCAGGTTCACGCAGACCGCGGTCAGCGCGACGGCCCCCGCCGCGAGCGGGCGGCGCGGTCTCAGGCGCAGGGCGAGCAGCCCGCCGACGACGCTGCCCGCGCCGTTCACCGCCATCATCACGCCGTACGTCCCCGAGCCGTGCGCCTCGGTGACCTCGACCGCGGTGAGCGGCAGCATCGGGCCCAGCACCGTGAAGCCGTACACCGTCCAGATCGCGATCACCCCCCACAGCCAGCTGCGGGCCCGGAACTCCCGCCATCCGTCGACCAGTTCGGCGACGAAGGTGCCGCGCTGCACGGCGTCCGACGGGGCCGGGGCGAGCCGCAGCAGAAAGAGACAGAGGCCGGAGACCAGGAACGTCGACGCGTTCGCCGCGTAGACCGCCCCGGCGCTGGCCAGTCCGACGAGCATGCCCGCGAAGGCCGGGCCCGCCATGGTCATCAGCGCCTCGGAGACCCGGAGCACCGCATTGGCGCGCTGCACGTCCGAGGACACCCGGGGCACGGTCGACGCGACGCCCGGCTGGAAGAGCGCGGCGCCCACACCGGCCACCGAGCTGAGCGCGTACACCGCCCACAGCGGCGGGTTCCCCATGGCGAAGGAGACCGCCAGCACCGAGGCCCCGACCAGCCGCAGCGCATCCGCGATGATCATCATCCGGCGCGGGGTGAACCGGTCCGCCAGCACGCCGCCGAAGAGCACGAAGAGCGCCAGCGGGCCCATCCAGGCCGCCAGCGCGAACCCCACCGACGAGTGCGGCCGGCCCGCCCCCAGCAGGCCCGCGGTGAGCGCCACCGGGATCATTCCGTCGCCGAAGAGCGCGGCGGTACGGGCGACGAAGAAGAGCCGGAAGTTACGGTTCCAGAGCTCGGCCGACCGGCCGCCGCCCAGGCCGTCACCCATCGGCCCCATACTCGACGAACGAGGCAAAAGGGGCGGTGCACCCTCGCGGTCCGCGGCGGGAATGCGCACGTGCTCTGCTGACTTTTCCTTCACAGCAGTGACATGTATCAGCTTAAGGTCTATACCAGCTAGGGGTGAAGGGAGTCCGCCAATGCCGCACCGAATCGCCGTCCTGGCCCTCGACGGGCTGCTCCCCTTCGAACTGGGCATCCCCCAAAGGATCTTCGGCCTTTCACTGGGTTCCGAGCCGCGCAACAAGGGCCGCAAACTCTATGAAGTCGTGACCTGCTCCGTACGGCCGCCGGGCCCGGTCCGCACCGACGCGGACTTCACGATCACCGTCGAACGCGGCCCGGAGACCCTGGCCACCGCCGACACCGTCGTGATCCCCGCCAGTTACGAACTCGGCCCCGTCTACACGGAGGGCAGGCTCACCGACGAGCTCGCCGCCGCGTTCGCGCACATCAGGCCCGGCACCCGGATGGTCTCCATCTGCACGGGCAGTTATGTGCTGGCCGCCGCCGGATATCTCGACGGGCGCCCCGCCACCACCCACTGGTCGTCCGCCGACCACTTCCAGCAGCTCTTCCCCAAGGTCCAGGTCGACCCGGACGTCCTGTTCATCGACGACGGGGACGTCCTGACCTCCGCCGGGGTCGCCGCCGGAATCGACCTCTGCCTGCACATCGTGCGCCGCGACCACGGCACCGCCGTCGCCAATGACGTCGCCCGCCGCACGGTGGTGCCCCCGCACCGGGACGGCGGGCAGGCGCAGTACATCCAGCGCCCCGTGCCCGAGACCCAGTTCGCGACCACCACCTCCGCGCGCACCTGGGCGCTCGGCCGGCTGGAGCGCCCGATCCTGCTGCGCGACATGGCGCAGCAGGAGTCGATGAGCGTACGGACGTTCACCCGTCGGTTCCGGGAGGAGGTCGGGGTCAGCCCCGTGCAGTGGCTGACCCGGCAGCGGGTCGAACGGGCCCGGCAACTGCTCGAGTCGACGGACCTGTCGATCGACCAGGTGGCGAGGGACGCGGGCTTCGGGACGCCCACATCACTGCGGCAGCATCTGCAGGCGGCGCTGGGGGTGTCCCCCACGGTGTACCGGCGCACATTCCGCGCCGGGAGGGCCTGACCGGGCGCTCCGGCCGCTCCCCCTCCGCATCACCCGGCTCACCCCGCCCGACGCCCTGGGACGACCGCATGAAGTACGTCACAGTGCCGCCCGTGGACCGCGTCCGCCGTCGGGCCCCCGCGCCGGCAACGCCCCACCCCTGCCGACCGATCCGAGGGTTCCTCCCCCGGAGGCCGGGGGCGCTTCGCCCCGGAGCGACTTAGGTCACCCTTCCCTGTCGCCGCTCCCGCCTGATAGGCATGTGGAGTTCCACCGGCACTTCGGAAGTTTCACCATGAAAAAGGAAAATCCAGACAGTCTCATGCCCTTCACGATCGATCTGACGTTCGAGGAAGCTCGGCGCCGGGCCGAGGTCGTGGCCGCACTCGGACCCGACTGGGACCCGATCGCCGCCCTCCAGGGCGAGGACGAGGCGTACGCGCTCCTCTACTCGGGCCTGGACGCCGAACAGCAGCGCACCTACGACCTGCTGGTGGCGACCGGCGTCCTGCCGGGAAGGGGGCCGGGCCGTGCGACTGCCCATTGATCCGCAGGCGGACGTGGCCCGCCGCGCCTGGATGCCCTGCCCCGTCTGCGACGACGCCCGTCACTGCGAGCACTGCGCCGACCTCCGTACCTGCCGTGAGCATTGGCGCTATCTGATATCCAACAACGGACCGGTCGTCCACCTCCAGTGTCCGCAGTGCACCCACATGTGGTCCGTGAACACGCGGCCCGGCGTCACCCGGCGCGACAGCAGCGCCTTCGGCGACTGACCGACGGCAACGCGGCCGGGCGCGATCCGGAGAAAAGGGCCAGGCAGAGGGCCAGGGATTCACCGGTCCGGGAAGACGCCGGCCCCCAAAGACCTTCGCAGGGCCTAGAACACCAGCACCCCCCGTGCCACCCGGCCGTGGTGCGCGTCGTCCGCCGCCTCGGCGAAGTCCTCCACCGCGTAGGTCTCGGTGACGAGTTCGTCCAGGAGCAGCCTGCCCTCCCGGTACAGGTCCGCGTAGAGCGCGATGTCCCGCTGCGGGCGTGAGGAGCCGTACCGGCAGCCCAGGATCGACTTGTCCAGGTACATCGACGAGACGAGGAACGACGCCTCCGCCGTCGCCGCGGGGACGCCCAGCAGGATCGCCTGGCCGTGCCGGTCCAGCAGATCGATCGCGGTACGGATCAGTTCTGTCCGACCCACGCACTCGAAGGCGTGGTCCGCGCCGCTGGGCAGGATCTCCCGTACGCCCTCTGCCGATGTCAGGAAGTGCGTCGCGCCGAACTGCCGCGCCACCGCCTCCTTCGCCGGGTTGGCGTCGACAGCGACGATCGTCAGGGCGCCCGCGATCCGGGCGCCCTGGATCACATTGAGTCCGATGCCGCCCGTGCCGATCACCACAACCGTGTCGCCCCGGTCGACCTTCGCCCGGTTGAGTACGGCTCCGACTCCCGTCAGTACCCCGCAGCCGATCAGGGCCGCCGAGGTGAGTGGCAGATCGGCGGGGATCTTCACCGCCTGCACGGCCTTGACCAGGGTCCGTTCGGCGAAGGCCGAGTTCGACGCGAACTGGTAGAGCGGTGTCCCGCGCCGCCTGAACGGCTGTCCCGGCATCCCGATCGCCTTGCGGCACATCGTCGGCCGGCCCCGGTCGCACTGGGCGCACGCCCCGCAGCTGGCCAGCGTGGACAGCGACACATGGTCGCCGGGCGCGACATGGCCGACGCCCGCACCGACGGCCTCCACCACGCCCGCACCCTCGTGCCCGAGCACCACCGGCGCCGGGAACGGAATCGTCCCGTCGATCACCGACAGATCGCTGTGGCACAGCCCGGCCGCGGCCACCGCCACCAGCACCTCACCGGGGCCCGGATCGCGTATCTCCAGATCGTCGACGACCTCGGTCCGCTTGCCGTCGAAGACGACGCCTCTCATCTCGGCTCCCTCGGTAGGCCGAGCACCCGCTCGGCGATGATGTTCCGCTGGATCTCGTCCGAGCCGCCGTAGATGGTGTCGGACCGGGTGAACAGGAACAGGCGCTGCGCCTCGTCGAGTTCGTACGGTGTCTGCGCCGACCAGTCGCCCGGACCGACGGCACCCGCCGCGCCCCTGATCTCCACGGCCAGCTCGCCGAGGCGCTTGTGCCAGCCGCCCCAGAGCAGTTTCGCCACGCTCGGTGCGCCGGGGTCGCCCGCGGTGCCCAGGGTGCGCAGGGCGTTCCAGCGCATGGTCTGCAGCTCCGCCCACTGCCTCACGAGGCGCTCGCGCAGTACCGGGTCGGTGACGGCGCCGCCGTCGACGGCGGCGCGGACCACCTGGTCGAGTTCGGCGGCGAACCCGATCTGCTGGACGAGTGTGGAGACGCCGCGTTCCAGGGCCAGCAGTCCCATGGCAACCGCCCAGCCGTTGCCCTCGCCGCCGACACATTCCTGTGCGTGCGCCCCGTCGAAGAAGACCTCGTTGAACTCGCTGGCACCCGACATCTGACGGATCGGCCGCACCTCGATCCTGCCCGGCTGGTCCATCGGCACCAGCAGGAACGACAGGCCGTGGTGGCGGCCGGAGCCGGGCTCCGTACGTGCCAGGACGAAGCACCAGTCGGCGTCCCTCGCGAGCGACGTCCAGATCTTCTGCCCGGTGACGCGGTGGCCGCCGCGGCTCCTGTCGGGTACGGCGGCCGTCCGCACCCCGGCGAGGTCCGATCCGGCGCCCGGCTCGCTGTATCCCTGGCACCACAGCTCGTCGCCGCGCGCCACGGCGGGCAGGAAGCGCTGCTTCTGCGCTTGGGAGCCGTGGGCGATCAGGGTCGGGGCGAGGAGGTTCTCGCCGATGTGGCCGACCCGGGCGGGGGCGTTGACGCGGGCGTACTCCTCGGCCCAGACGACCTGCTGGGTGAGGCTTGCGTGCCGGTTGCCGTGGCCGGCGCCGTGGTTGTCCCAGCCGAGGCCGATCCAGCCGGCACGACCCAACTCCTGCTCCCAGGCACGGCCGCCCTCGGTGGCGCAGGGCTGCGTGAGGTGGGCCTCCAGCCAGGACCGGGCCTCCTGGCGGAAGCCGTCGTCCGCCGCGTCGAATGCGAAGTCCACGTCAACTCCTTGGGATCGGGCGGAAGATCCAGCCCCTTCGGCAATTGAGGAGCGGGTTCCGGGGCGGAGCCCCGGCGGGAGGTCACGCGTTCGGCCGCGCCCTCGCCGCCGCAGCAGCCGCCATCTCCTCCAACTGCGCCAGCATCGGCATCGGGTCCGTGCCCACCGTCCCCGGCAGGAAGTCCGCGATCCGTTCCGGGGTCCAGGTCCCCTCCGCGTACCCCGCCCGCAGCTCCCTCGGCTGGGCCCAGACCGCGATCTTCGGCCCTGCGATCGTGTACACCTGGCCGGTGATCCTCTCCTTGCGGGCCCGTTCGCTGAGCAGGTAGACGACGAGCGCCGCCACATCCTCCGGCTCGCCGATCTCCTTGAGTTCCATGGGCACATTGGCGGACATCCGGGTGCGGGCGACCGGGGCGACAGCATTCGCCGTGACGCCGTACTTGTGCAGGCCGAGCGCCGCGCTCCGTACCAGCGAGATGATCCCGCCCTTGGCGGCGCTGTAGTTGGCCTGGGCGACACTGCCCTGATGGTTGCCGCTGGTGAAGCCGATCAGCGTGCCGCCGTCCTCCTGCTTCCGCATCACCGCCGACGCGGCCCGGAAGACGGTGAAGGTGCCCTTGAGGTGGGTGGCGACCACCGGGTCCCACTCCTCCTCGGACATGTTGAACAGCATCCGTTCCCGCAGGATCCCGGCCACACACACGACCCCGTCGATCCGCCCGTACTGTGCGAGCGCCGTGTCCACGATCCGCTGCCCGCCCGCCATCGTGGAGATGTCGTCGGCGACGGCCACCGCCTCGCCGCCCGCCGCCTCGATCTCCTTGACGACGGACTCCGCTATCCGGCTGCTCGGCTCGCCGCCCTCGATGGAGACGCCGTAGTCGTTGACGACGACTCTCGCCCCCTCGGCCGCCGCCGCGAGTGCGACCGCCCTCCCGATGCCGCGCCCGGCACCCGTCACGGCGACCACTTTGCCTGCCAAGAAGTTCCCCATGTCCGGCCCCTTCCCGCGGTTTCTGACGGACCGTTAGATTTTATGGGCCATCAGGTCCACGAACACAAGCCCCGGGAGGCTCCATGTCACTGCCGGCCGAGTTCCACGACATCGCCAAGCGGGTCAACAACTGGGGCCGCTGGGGCGCCGACGACGAGATCGGCACGCTCAACCTGATCACCGACGCGGTCGTACGCGAGGCGGCAGCCGCCGTCCGCACCGGGCTGCGCATCCCGCTCGCGCTCCCCCTCCAGCAGGACGGCGTCCAGAGCGGGCTGATCCCGGGGCGGATCAATCCGCTGCACACCATGGTCCAGATCAACCAGGAACTCTTCGGCCCCGGCACCGTCGCCACCAGCGACGACACAGCCGTCCTGAGCCTGCAGACGGCCACCCACTGGGACGCCCTCACCCACGCCTCGCACTCGGGAATGATCTACAACGGCCGCCCGGCTGCCACGATCACCGCGCACGGCGGCGCGCAGTTCAGCGGGATCGACAAGGCACCGCACATCGTCTCGCGCGGGGTACTGCTCGATGTGGCACGCGCACACGGCACGGACAGGCTGCCCGGCGACCATGCCGTCACCCCCGAGGACCTGGACGCGGCCGAGGAGCTGGCGGGGGTCAGGGTCGGGGCCGGTGACATCGTGCTCGTACGGACGGGGCAGATGCAGGTCCATCTGGCGGGCGACAAGCATGCGTACGCCTATCCGTCGCCCGGTCTCTCGATCAGGACGCCCGAGTGGTTCCGTGCGCGCGATGTCGCGGCGGTCGCCAATGACACCCTGACCTTCGAGATCTTCCCGCCCGAGATCGAGGATCTGTGGCTGGGAGTGCATGCGCTGGACCTGGTCGAGATGGGCATGCTGCAGGGCCAGAACTGGAATCTGGAAAAGTTGTCCACAGCCTGTGCGGAAGAGAAGCGGTACAGCTTCCTGCTCTCCGCGATGGCGGAACCGTTCGTCGGCGCGACCGGCACCCCGGTCGCCCCGGTCGCCGTCCTCTGAAGGGGCTCAGGCCGGCGCCGTACCGCAACCCGGACCGTCCGCTTCAGCCTTTATGCGTGATTCGTAACGACTCGTGACGGCTCGTACGCCTCGCGGTCCGCATCCACCGCGCCCGGTGCGCCATGAACACCTTGTGCACTCTGCACGCCCGGGTGCACCGGCACCACCTGAATCACCGGGGCGCCCCGGTCGACCTCGCACCAGATGCGCTTCCCGGCACCCTCCGGCTGCCAGCCCCAGCGGTCCGCGAGGCCGTCGACGAGCTCCAGGCCCCGGCCGCCGGTGTCCTCGCCCGCCGCGTGGCGCTGCTGCGGCGGGCGGCAGCTGGTGTCGGCCACCTCGACCCGCACGGTCCCGGTCACCCCCGCCGTTTCCGCCGCGCCGAACAGCATGCGCAGCACGGCCGGACATCCGGTGTGGACCACCGCATTGGTGACCAGCTCCGAGATCAGCAGGATGAGCGTCTCGGCCAGCGGCTCGTCGTCTCTTATCCCGGACCCGACCAGTCTCGATCGCGCCCATCTACGGGCCCTCCCGACCTCCGCGGGATCCGGCCCGACCTCCAGCTGAACCTGAAGCACCTGCACCGCTCACACCATCCGAACCGGCGGACACATCGCCTCGCGCCTCCTCAGGGTCACGGAACGTGATTCCCTTACGAGACAGCATGGTTGACGTACAGTCACCGCAACAAGCGCTTCGGGCATATTCCAGCGCGAAGGAGTACGCGTGGTGCATACTGTGCGACGCGCGCTGCGGGGAGTCGAACAGAGGCGCATCGAGACCGCGGGAGTCGTCTCCCGGGCAGGCCCGGCGCTTCTGCGTGGAATGCGACCAGGGCACCTCTTCCGGACCGGAGTCGCCGCACGGGCAACATCCGGATCATCCGGTTCCAGAACCTCTCGCATCCAACGGAGCGTACCTGAGCCCGGCGCCGACTCCACCCCGTGACGAATTACGCAAAGGACACAAGCCGGCATCGGAACCTGCCGACTCCGCTGCGTAACTCCGCAGCGTGAGGCTCAGCGGCCTGCCTGTCACATGCGTGCGTCCCGCATCCACTCGCCTGCCGCGCGCCCGAAGCCTCCACGGAACCCATGCGCAATCAGCACAGGTCGGCTGCAAGCGCCTCCTCGGCCGCCGCCGTCGTCAGCCACTGCCCGGACCGCAGCCATGCCCGCTTGAGGTGCAGATGGACGTCTGCCTCCCAGGTGAAGCCCATTCCGCCGTGCACCTGAAGGCAGTCGCGCGCATTGCGGACCGCCGCGTCGTCGGCGAGCAGTTTGGCGCCCGCGATCTCGGCCCCGTCTCCGGTCACGGCCGCCGCGTAGACGGCGCTGCGGGCCAGCTCGGCGCGGACCAGCATCCCGGCGCACAGGTGTTTGACCGCCTGGAAGGACCCGATCGGCGAACCGAACTGTTCGCGTTCACCGGCGTGTTGGACGGCCATCTCTGTCGTACGGGCGGCGCTGCCGAGCTGTTCGGCGGCGGCGAGCAGGGCGCCCTCGTCGCGCAGCCGCGCCCCGCCGGACAGGAGCTCGCCGGGCCCGACGGGGCCCGTGACCCGCCACAGGGGTGTGAACGGGTCGAGCGACCGTACGGGCCTGGCGGCTTCCCGTACGACATCCCGCAGCGCCCCGCCGGTCACGGCCCGCACCTCCCCCGGCCCCGGCTCCGACCCCGGGGCCCGCGCCTCCCCCGGTCCGAGTACGAGCAGGCCGTCCGCATCCCCCAGGTGCCCCACCGGCTGCCCCGCGTCCAGCACCGCGACCACCGTCTCGCCCTCCGCCGCCCCCTTCACCGCACCGGCGGCGAGATGGGTGGCGATCAGCGGTCCGGGCAACAGCGACCGCCCCGCCTCCTCGAAGAGGAGGACCGATTCGGGCAGCCCGAGCCCCACACCACCCTCCGTCTCCGGCAGCCGCAGCGCGAAGAACCCGGCCTCGCCGAGCTCCCGCCACAGGGCCCGGTCGATGCCCGTGCCGCCATCGAGAGCCGCCCGCATCCGGTCCCTGCCGAAGCGCCCGGCGAGGAGTTCCCGTACCCCCGCCCGCAGGGCCCGCTGGTCGTCCGAGAGCTGGAAGTCCACAGTCCGCTCACCGCCCCTTCGGCAGGCCGAGAATCCGCTCGGCGACGATGTTCCGCTGAATCTGCGAGGTGCCCGCGGCGATGGTGTACGAGAGCGAGGAGAGCCGGTCCAAGGCCCACTCCCGGTCCAGATCGGCCGCGTCCGCGCCGAGCACCTCGGCTGCCGCCTCGTACAGCTCCTGGCGGGCGTGCGAGTAGCGCAGCTTGAAGACCGAGCCGCCGGTGCCCGGGACGCCCCCGCTGTTCTGCGCCTCGCTGACGTTCCACTGGGTGAGCCGCCACAACGCCCGGAATTCGGCGTTCAGCCTGCCCAGCCTGCGGCGCAGGACCGGGTCGTCCCAGCGGCCGTTCGCCCGCGCCTCGGCTGCCAGGGCGGCCAGGGTGCGGCGGCAGGCGACGACCTCGCCGACGAATGCCGTACCGCGTTCGAAGGAGAGGGTGACCATGGTGACCCGCCAGCCGTCGTTCTCCGCGCCGATGCGGTGGGAGACCGGCACCCGCACCTCGTCGAGGAACATCTCGGCGAATTCGGTGGACCCGGCGAGCGTGCGCAGCGGGCGGACGGTGACACCGGGAGCGTCCATCCTCATCGCGAGCCAGCTGATCCCACGGTGCCTGGGCGCCGCCGGGTCCGTACGCACCAGCAGCTCGCACCAGTCGGCGACCTCCGCGTGCGAGGTCCAGATCTTCTGCCCGCTCACCACATAGTGGTCGCCGTCGCGCACCGCCCGGGTCCGCAGCGAGGCGAGGTCCGAGCCTGCGTCGGGCTCGCTGAACCCCTGGCACCAGATCTCGTCGCCGCGCAGCACCGGAGGCAGCCAGCGTGCCCGCTGTCCGGCCGTACCCTCGGCCGCGATCGTGGGCCCGGCGTGCAGCAGCCCGACGAAGTTCGCGCCGACGTACGGGGCGCCGGCCTTCTCGGTCTCCTCCAGGAAGATCAGATGCTGGGTCGGGGTGGCGCCCTGCCCGCCGGCGTCGACGGGCCAGTGCAGGCCCGCGTAGCCCGCGTCGTACAGCATCCGCTGCCAGGCGGTGTCGTATGCGCGGCGCCCGGGCCAGTCGTCGGGGCCGGGCTTCGCGGGCAGTGAGGGCAGCACGGCGGCCAGCCACTCGCGCAGCCGCGCCCGGAACTCCTCCTCGGCCTCCGTGTACGCGAGATCCACCACGCGCCTACTTGTCCAGGTCCAGACCGAGCATCCGGATCGCGTTTCCGCGCATCAGTTTGTAGACGGTCTCGTCGTCCAGTCCCTTGACGTGGTCGAGGGCGACCTCCCTGGTGTGCGGGAAGGTCGAGTCGACGTGCGGGTAGTCGGTCTCGAAGGTGGCGTTGTCCCGTCCGACCACATCGAGCGAGGCGACGCCGTGCTTGTCACGGAAGAAGCAGCAGAACATCTGCCGGTAGTAGTACGTGGACGGCGGCTCGGGAATCAGATCGCGCACCCCGCCCCAGGCCCGGTGCTCCTCCCAGACGTCGTCGGCGCGCTCCAGGGCGTACGGGATCCAGCCCATCTGGCCCTCGCTGTAGGCGAGCTTCAGCCGTGGGAACTTCACCAGCACCCCGCTGAACAGGAAGTCCATCATCGAGGCCATGGCGTTGTTGAAGGAGAGGCTGGCCTGCACGGCGGGCGGGGCATCGGGAGAGGCGGCGGGCATCTGCGAACTGGACCCGATGTGCATGTTGACGACCGTGCCGGTCTCCTGGCAGACCGCGAAGAACGGGTCCCAGTAGCCGGTGTGGATCGACGGCAGCCCGAGGTGGGTGGGGATCTCGGAGAAGGTCACCGCCCGCACCCCGCGCGCCGCGTTCCGCTTGATCTCCGCCACCGCCAGGTCGATGTCCCAGAGCGGGATGATGCAGAGCGGGATGAGCCGGCCGCCGCTGTCGCCGCACCACTCCTCCACCATCCAGTCGTTGTAGGCGCGGACGCAGGCGAGCGCGACTTCCTTGTCGTGCGCCTCTGCGAAGGTCTGGCCGCAGAAGCGCGGGAAGGTGGGGAAGCAGAGGCTCGCCTCGACATGGTTGAGGTCCATGTCCTTCAGGCGCTCGGCCGGATCCCAGCAGCCGGGCCGCATCTCGGCCCGGGTGATCCCCTCCAGTGTCATGTCGTCGCGGTCGAAGCCGACGGCGGCGATGTTCCGCTTGTACGGGAACTTGAGGTCCTCGTAGATCCACCAGTCGGTCGGCGGCCCGTCCGGGTCCATCGTGATGACGTACTTGCCCCCTGTGTACGCCAGCTCGCCGATGCCCGCGGTGAGCGGCTGCGGGCCGCGCTCGCGGTATTTGGCGGGCAGCCAGGTCGAGAAGAGGTGCGGCGGCTCGATCACATGGTCGTCCACGCTGACGATCCGAGGCAGTTCCGTCATGGTGTCCCCTTCGGCGCACACTGCACGCATCTGATGGTTCGTCAGATTCGGTTTCAGCACTCAGGCTAGCCCCGCACCCCTGGACCGACAAGGCGCGGCGCTCTACGCTCTCGGCACGATCTGACTGACCGTCAGTTACGAGGGAGCGGGGAACGCAGTGAACGAGACCGCGCACGCCCTGGGCGCATCGGCCACCTTCTGGGAACTCATCGAACGCCGGGCCGCACTGACCCCGGACCGCCCCGTCCTGATCCAGGACGACCGCACCCTCACCTTCGGCGAGCTGCGCAACCGCTGCGAGCGGGTCGCGGCCGGGCTGTGGGGGATGGGCGTGCGCCCCGGCAGCGTGGTCGCCTGGCAGCTGCCGACCCGGCTGGAGACGGTGCTGCTGTCGTTCGCGCTGACCCGGATCGGGGCCGTGCAGTCGCCCGTCATCCCGTTCTACCGGGACCGCGAGGCGGGATTCGCCCTGCGCGAGTCGAAGGCCGGCTTCTTCGCCGTGCCGGGCGCCTGGCGCGGCTTCGACCACACGGCGATGGCGCACCGGCTGGCCGCGGAGGCCGAGCACCCGCCGCTGGTCTTCGAGGCGTACGGGTCACTGCCGGACGGCGACCCGTCCGTACTGCCGCCGCCGCCCGCCGACGGGACGGCGGTGCGCTGGATCTACTGGACCTCGGGCACCACCTCCGACCCCAAGGGGGTCCTCCACACCGACCGCAGCCTGATCGCGGGCGGCTCCTGCCTGGCCCACGCGCTGCGCCTGTCGGCGGACGACGTCGGTTCGGTGGCCTTCCCGTTCGCCCATGTCGGCGGGCCGGACTATGCGGTGATGCTGCTGCTGTACGGCTTCCCGGCAGTCCTGTTCGAGCACTTCGCGATGCCGGACGCGCTGGAGGGCTACCGGCACCACGGGGTGACGGTAGCGGGCGGCTCCACGGCGTTCTACTCGATGTTCCTGACCGAACAGCGCAAGGCCCCGGACCTGAAGCTGATCCCCACCCTGCGGCTGCTGGCGGGCGGCGGGGCGCCGAAACCGCCGGAGATCTACCACGCGGTGGTACGGGAGATGGGCATCCAGCTCACCCACGGGTACGGCATGACCGAGGTCCCCATGATCACGATGGGCGCCCCCGACGACACGACGGAACACCTCGCCGAGACGGAGGGGCGCCCGCCCGAGGGCATGGAGATACGGATCACCGACGAGGACGGCAAGCCACTGCCGTACGGCACGGACGGCGAGGTACGGCTGCGCGGCGAGGCCGTCTGCAAGGGATATCTGAACCCCGAGGCGTCGGCGGCGGCCTTCGACGCGGACGGGTTCCTGGTCACCGGCGACATCGGCCATGTCGAGGCGAGCGGACATCTGGTGCTCACCGGGCGGCTGAAGGACGTCATCATCCGCAAGGGCGAGAACATCTCCGCCAAGGAGATAGAGGACCTGCTGCACCGGCACCCGGGCGTCGGGGACGTGGCGGTGATCGGGCTTCTGGACCCGGAGCGCGGCGAACGCGTCTGCGCGGTCGTGGAACAGCCGGCGGGCGCCGACCTCCTGACCCTGCCGGAAATCACCGGCTACCTGCGGGCGGAGGGCCTCTCCGTGCACAAGCTGCCGGAACAGCTGGAGGTGGTGGCGGCACTGCCGCGCAACGAGGCGTTGCGGAAGGTACTGAAGTACCGGCTGCGGGAGCGGTTCTCCGCCCCCGTCCCGCCCGCCGTTCGAGGGCGTCTCACGAGCCCGTCCGGCGACTGAGAACACAACGGCGGCCGGGCGAACCCGGCCCCGTTCCAGCCACCCGTGCCCCTGGCTACATGTCCGGCGCGATCACCGTGAAATAGGCGGCGAACGCCGCCACCGCCTCGTTCTCGCCGACCTTGCCGTCCTGGTCCGCGTCCAGGCTCCGCGCCGCGAAAGCCGCCGTCTCCGCGCTCGCGCCCAGCACCTTGAGTGCTCGCTCCACAGCGGGTACGGAGGCCGCGCCCTCGTTGTCCTGGTCCGCCACGGCGATCGCGGCGTGCAGGAAGGGGCGGGCGATCTCCGCGAAGCGCTCCGGGTTGTCGCGCAGCCGCTTCACGGCCCCGCCCACGAACTCCTCACGGGTGACGCGCTGGTCCCCGTCGACGTCGGCGATGCCCGCCATGCCCTGCCAGAAGGCCTCGGCCCCGGTGTAGAGGGCCTGCCCCTTGTCGCAGCGGGCCGTCGTACCGAACTCGGTGAGCAGACGGGCCGCGGCGGCACTGAAATCCGCGCGATCGATGTATCCGTTGCCGTCCTGGTCGAAGGCGGCGAAGCGGAAGGCGATCTTGCGCTCATACTCTGCGCTGTCCATGCGGGGAGCCTACGGCGCCGACAGGCGTCACGTGTCACTTACGCGCGCCACCGGTGTTACAACCTGGTCATGGACCGGCTTCACGCCGAGAGCGGCCGGGCCTCGTCGTCGACGGCCGCGTACCGGTCGGGGTAGACGTCGAAGAGACGGCGTACACCGAGGGCGGCGAGCACCCGGTTGACGTGAGAACCCTCTTCCGCACCGCGGGCCGGCAGGATCAGCCGCAGCCGGCCCCCGCAGGAGCGCATCAGACGGCGGGCCGCGATCAGTACGCCGACGCCGCTGGAATCGCAGAACAGGACCTCGGAGAGGTCGAGCACCACATCGTGGCGGCCGACGGCGACCGCGTCATGGACGGACTGGCGCACGAGGGGCGACGTCACCAGATCCAGTTCGCCCCGTATGCGCAGCACGGTCCAGTCGCCCTGCGCGGTCTCGGCCACTTTCAGTGGCGTCCGGGAACGATCCTGGGTGAGCCGGGGGGCGTGGGTGGCTGCAGCTGGTGGGTGGTTTCCACTGAGGCAAGGATTCCTCACGCGACTGGGCCTCTCGTTGCGGGGATTCCGACGTTCCGGAAGTTTCCGTTCCTCATCGCGGCTGCCCCCACCGCAGCCCCATGAAACACCGAGCCGCCCGGCGGGACACAATCGGAACCGTCGTCGGTGGATGGCGCATTCCCTATCATCCCGGGCCTCATCAGGGGCGTACTTGCCGTAAAGGGCGTGCATCGTCGGTGCCGCCGACTACATTCGATGTGACGGGGGGAACAGGGCTGGGGGTCGTATGCCGAAGAACGCACCACCCCGCTGGGACCGCAAGATGCAGCAGCGGCTGGCGCGCGGTGAGGCGGCTGCTCTCGGCGAGCTCTACGACCGGTTCGCCTCGCTCGTGCACAGCCAGGCCCACCGGATGCTCGACGACGAGACCGCCGCCGATCTCGTGACCCGCGAGGTCTTCGGCTACGTGTGGGAGAACCCGGACGCGTACGACCCGAAGCAGGGCTCGATGCGGTCCTGGGTGGCCCGGCTCACGCACCGCCAGTCCGTGCGGCGGCTGCGCGAGGAGGACGGCCTCCCGGGCGGTACGGACGAGGAGACCGGGGCCGCGGCCCGGGCCGGTCTGGAGGAGCGGGTGCGCCGGGCCACGGCCGCCGCCCGCGCCGATTACATCGTGGCGTCCATGCCCGCCCCGCTACGGGCCGCACTGGAGCTCGCGTACATCCAGCGCCGGGACTACCGGCAGACGGCGGCCGACCTCGGGGTCACCGAGGACGAGGCCCGCCGCCGGCTGCGGCTCGGGCTGCAACTGCTCTCCACCGCGCACACCCGCCCTCTGGAGGGGTCGTCGCCGCCCGGATACGGACGGCCGCTGTGACCGGTGACGACGACTCGAACGGACACGAGGGGGACGGACGCGACGACGAGTTGCGGGGCGCGCCGCGCATACCGGGACCCCGGGCCGCCGCGGACGACTTCGACCTCGGCGCTTTCCCCCTGCCGCCGCCCGTGCCCGCGACCGAGCCCGAGGAGCCGCGGCCGACGACACCGGAACCGGAATCTGCCGTGGCACCACCGGGACCTTCGGACCCGCCCGCCGCACCGGCGCTGGTGCTGCCCCATCGCGTCCTCAAGGCCCTCCTCGGCGCCTGGGCCCTGGCCGCCTGCTCGGCGGAGGAGACCGAGGCCGTCGAGGCGCATCTGACCGTGTGCGCCGCGTGTGCGGACGAGGCCCTGCGGCTGCGCGACGCGGTCGGCCTGTTGCAGACCGACCGCAGCCTGGATCTCGATCCGGCGCTGCGTTCCCGGGTGATCGACACCTGTCTGAGCCGCCGTCCGGCCGACATCCCGGTGCCGGACTGGGCCGCCCCGTACGACGCGGAGACCGCGCGGCTCGACGCGCTGCTGCGTGACATCGGCGGCTCGGAGTGGCACGCCCCGGTGCGGCTGAAGTGGTTCGAGGGCGAGCAGGCGGTCAATCGCAAGACGACGGTCGCGGGCGTCATCGGCCACCTCATGACCGTCGACGGGCTGGTCGGCACCGCCCTCGGCATCGACGTACCGCTCGGCGACGGCGCCATGGGCCGGGGCGTCGACTGGCCGCTCTCGCCCGGCGCACGCACGGAGAAGTACTGGTCGGGAGCCCGGCGGCCACTCACCCGTGCGATCCGCGAGCCATGGCGCGAGCAGAGCCACACCCTCATCCGTACGGTGTCCTTCGCCGGTCGCAAAGTTGCCGAACTCTCCGTCTCGTACGGGGACTTCGCCCTTCCGATGCACGACTCGCTGCTGGACCGGGCCTTCGAGTGCTGGGTGCACGGCGGCGACATCGCGGCTGCGGTGGACTATCCGTACGAGGCGCCGTCGGCCGCCCATCTCAACCGGATGATCGACCTGGCGGCCCGGCTCCTTCCGGCCGCTCTTGCCGAGCGCCGCAGGTCGGGGCTGGCCGGCCCGGCCCGCCATCTGGTGACGGCCGGTTCACCGGGCCGTTCGCTGCATCTGGAGGTCGAGGGCTCGGGCGGAGGTGACTGGTACATCCCGCTGGACTCCCCGGCCGCGGTCGGCTCGCCCGCGCACGCGGTGGCGCAGGTCGCGCTGGACGGCGTCGAGTTCTGCCGGCTGGTGGCCGGGCATGTGCCGCCGGTGGAGGCTGCGGCCGGTCAGGAGGGCGACCGCGAGGCGATCCGCGACGTGCTGTTCGCGGCCGCGTCGCTGAGCCGGCTCTAGGCGGGGCCCGCAAAGTCCCGCCCGGCCCGCGTCCTACGAGAAGACCACCGTGCGGCGGCCGTTGAGCAGAATGCGGCGCTCCGCGTGCCACTTCACCGCCCGCGCCAGCGCCTGGCACTCCACATCGCGGCCGATGGCGACCAGCTGGTCCGGCGTCACGCCGTGGCCCACCCGCTCGACCTCCTGCTCGATGATCGGCCCCTCGTCGAGGTCGGCCGTCACATAGTGCGCCGTCGCACCGATCAGCTTCACACCGCGGGCGTGCGCCTGGTGGTACGGCTTCGCGCCCTTGAAGCTCGGCAGGAATGAGTGGTGGATGTTGATGATCCGGCCGCTCAGCTGCTTGCACAGATCGTCCGAGAGGACCTGCATGTAGCGGGCGAGGACGACCAGTTCGACGTTCTCCTCGCGGACCAGATCCAGCAGCTCCGTCTCCGCGGCGGCCTTGTTCTCCTTGGTCACCGGGATGTGCCGGAAGGGAACGTCGTACGAGGCGACGAGCTCGGCGAAGTCCGTGTGATTGGAGACGACGGCGGCGATCTCGATCGGCAGCGCCCCGATCCGGGAGCGGAACAGCAGGTCGTTGAGGCAGTGCCCGAACTTGCTGACCATCAGCACGACCCGCATCCGCTCCGAGGAGCGGTGGATCTGCCAGTCCATCCGGAAGGAGTCGCCGATCGCGGCGAAGCTGGCCCGCAGCTTCTCCACGGTCACCGGGCTGTGCGCCGAGAAGTGGACGCGCATGAAGAACAGACCCGTGTCGTGGTCGCCGAACTGCTGACTGTCCTCGATATTGCAGCCGGTCATGAAGAGATAGCTCGACACGGCGTGCACGATGCCCTGTTTGTCCGGGCAGGAGAGTGTGAGGACGTACTGGTCCGGGGTGGTCTCAGCAGGCTGCGGCGCGGTCATGCCCGTAGCGTGCCATACCGGACCGCTGTCAGGCCGTCCTGGTCATGATGCGGAGCACATCCAGGGAGCGCGGCGGAGCGTCCGGGTCGTCGCCGTCGTTGGTGGCGAGCAGCACATGGGCCTCGCGGGCGGCCCGTACGGCCTCCGGCCAGCCGTGGTGCTCCAGATACGCCGACACGGGGGCGTCCGCGCCGACCTGGTGCATGATGCGCAGCACCCGGAGCACGGCGACGTCGACGAGGGCGGACTCGCCGGAGTCGCGGAAGATCGTCCCGACGTATTTCTCGGCGGACCAGTTGTCCAGCCAGGTGTCCTCGACCAGGCGGTACACGGCGTCGGTGACGTCGCCGTACCCTTCCTGGCCGGCCAGCCAGCACTCGTGGTGGAAGACGGGGTCGGAGAGCATGTGCAGCGCCGAGCGCACGTTGCTGCGCCAGCGCCACCAAGGCATGTCATTCAGCGGCATGCCGCCCATGGTGGAGGAGCGACGGCCGCGACGGGAAGTGTTCTCCGAACCTTGCTGCACGGTTGTCGATCGTACGTTCCCTTCCCAGCTCCCCGCACAGGCCCCCGGAATTCACCTGGATGTCACCGAGCGTTGTGCGGAGCACACAGCGGCGTTACCCCACAGCCGGAAATGTTCAGGCCCATGACCGGACGGCGACGCCTCTCCTCCCCCCGCCCCTACAAGCTCCTCACAAGTACGGCGGCGGTCGGGGCGTTGCTGGTCACCGGTTGCGGTGTGCTCCCTGGGGCCTCGGGGGACTCCAGGGAGCCCCTCACCGTCGTGACGTGGGCCCCGGGCGGCGCCACGGAACCGGACACGGTGAACATGGCGGGCATGACCGCCATGGCGCGCACGTACGCCCGCTGGGTCAACAACAGCGGCGGGCTCGACGGACACAAGCTGCGCGTCGTCACCTGCGACGAGCAGGACACCTCGATCGGCGCGGCAAACTGCGCCCGGCTGGCCGTCAAGGAGAAGGCGGTGGCGGTCGTCGGCTCGTACAGCCGGCACGGGTCCTCGTTCATGGCGCCGCTGGAGACCGCCCAAATCCCCTACATCGGCGGGTACGGGGCCTCCGACGAGGAGTTCAGCAGTTACGTCTCCTACCCCGTCAACGGCGGCCAGCCGGCGCTGCTCGCGGGCAACGCCCAGCAGCTCGCCCGCAGTTGCGAGCGGGTGTCCGTGGTACGGCCCGACACCCTGGCCGGCGACGGCCAGGCCTGGCTCCTCAGGACCGGACTCACCGAGGCCCGTCGGCCCGAGCCCGCCGACATCCGGGCGGCGGAGTCGGCCACTTCGTACGACGAGGCCGCCGGGCGGGCGCTCCAGGCTGCGGGGACGAGCGGCGGCTGTGTGACGAGCGTGCTCGGGGAGGGTACGGAGACGTTCTTCGACTCCTTCCGCCGGCTCGAACCGTCGGACGGGAGCGTGGGGATCTCGTCCGTCCTCGGCAGTGTCGGGCAGCCGCTGATCAACAGCACCGGCGGCCGGAACAGCCCGTTCGAGGGGGCGTACATCACCGGCTGGTACCCGGAGTCGGGCGACGCCCGCTGGGACCGGATGCGGGAGGTGATCCGTAAGCACGCCTTCGGCGACAACCGGATCGACCCGGACGACACGGGCGTCCAGACCACCTGGATCGCGTACACCGCGCTGAACGAACTCGTGAAGGCGATCGACGCCCCGCAGATCACCGCCTGGAAGCTCACCTCCGCCCTCAACCGCGGCACCCCCGTCGACACCGGCGGCCTCACGCCGGTGCTGCGCTGGCGCTTCAAGGACATGCTCGGCTCGTCCGCGTATCCGCGCGTCGTAAACACCAGGGTGACGTTTCAGGTGGTGCGTGACGGGCGGCTCGTCGCGGACAAGAAGGGGTTCGTGGACGTGACGAAGACTCTGTCGGATGCGAGCGCGAAGGGGTGAGGTACCGGGGGCCGGGCCCCCGGACCCCCGCTCCTCAATCACCGGAGGGGCCTGATACCGAGCCCCGGGTCAGAGCTCGGTCGCCGCCCGCCGGGTCAGCCCGTACTTCGACGCGATCGAGTTCCACAGCCCCGACGCCTCCTGCTTCGCCTTGCTCGCCTCGACGCTCTTCGCGGTGGCCTGCTGCGTCGCGGAGGTCGTACGGGCCTTGCCGTGCTTGCAGACCTTCTTGCCGTCCTTGGCCTGGCCCGCCCACGCGGCGTAGTGCTCGTCGGCGGCGGCGGACGCCTGCCAGGCCTTGGTGAGGGAGGTGGTCAGCCGCTCGTGGCCCGGCAGCTTGTCGACGGTCAGCCCCTGGAGCCGGGTCACCAGGTCACGGCGCTGCTGGGCAGCGCCCTTCAGATCGGTCACGGCCTGGTCCAGGTCGGTGCAGCTCTTGGTCTTCTCGACGGCCCCGACGACCGCGGCACGGCTGTTGTTGCTGTCCGCCAGCAACTTGTCCAGCGCCTCGGCCTGCGGCTTCGCCGGGTCGGCCGCGGCCTGTGTGGACGGCTCGCCGGCGGATGAACCGGCGGCGGCCACCGGCTGCTTGTTGTCCGCGCCCTTGTCGTCGCCGCCGCTCATCAACGCGCCCGCGCCGAGGCCGATGACGGCGCAGCCGACGACGACCGCAGCGATGAGTGTGACGTGCGCCCGCTTCTTGGGCTGCCCGGTCCGCCCCTGCGGATCCTCGTCCACGGGCTGGTACTGGGGCTGCGGGGCCTGCGGGGGCTGATGGGCGCCCTGGTGCTGCTGCGCGGGGTCGAACCGGGGCATCTGCTGGGTCGCGCCCGCGGGACCGTCGTTGCGGAACAGGTTGTCGAACTCGGCGGGAGGCTGCCGGTCGCCGGGGGTCCCGGGCCTGATGCCGTACGGGGCGCCACCGGGAACCGGCGGGATGAACTGGGTCGCTTCGGCGTCACCGCCGTGCGCAGGCGCCTGGGGCTGCTGGTACGCCTGCGGCTGCGGCGCTCCGTGGCCGAGGAACTGGGTGGCCTCCGCCGGGCTCTCCGGCGGCAGCCCGCCCGGCGCGGGTCCGGCGGACACCGGCGCGATGTACTGCGTGGCAGCCGCGTCCCCGTTCATGCCCATGCCGGGCACGGCCTCGGGCGGCAACGGCTGCGCGTACGGCTGCTGGGGCTGCACGGGAGGCAGCGGCTGGGCCTGCGGCTGCGGCTGCGGCTGTCCGTACGCCTGCGCCGGCTGCCCCTGACCGTACTGTGCCTGCCCGTACTGTCCCTGCCCGTACGCCCCGTGCCCCTGAGCATCTGCCTGTGGCTGCGACGAGGCGTCCTGGTGCGCCGCCTGCGGCCCCCAGGGCTGCCCCCACGGCTGGCCGCCCGCCGGGGTGCCCTGATCCGCGGGCCCCCCCGGTATCCAGGGCTCGCCGCCACCCGCGGGCAGCACGACACCTTCGTGCGCGGGCCGTACAGCAGGGAGCTGCTGCTCGTCACCCTGTCCGCTCTGCGTCACCGGGACTCCTACGTGTCAACCTACGGAATCGTCGGCTCACGCTATCGGGTGGTTGCCGCCCTTCGCCAAGCGCGTGATGTCACTCACCACCCCTTCACAGGCGCTGTAACACCCAGCGCCCTTAAGACGCAGTTAAGGGGCGGCCGGTCACACTCCGCCGGTCGAGCCCTGCTCACGCCGCCTGGAGCTCCAGCCGCGCCCCGAACTCCCGTACCGCCGGCTCGTCCCCATAGGGCATCAGTCGCTGCTGCAGATCGTCCAGATACTCCGCTCCCCGGCTGGAGCGGACCGACCCCAGCAGCTCCATCGCCCGGGTGCCCGTGTGGCAGGCCTGCTCCACCTCGCGCAGCTGGACCTGGGCCGTGGCGAGGAGCACCAGGCCGATGCCGCGGCGGCGGGTCCGGGACTCCGGGTGGCCGTCCAGGGATTCCTTCGCCCGGAGCGCGGCCGCCTCCGCCTGCCCGAGGTCGCGGTGGCAGTGCGCCAGCTCGTCGGCGAGATAGGCGTGGTCGAAGTGGGCGATCCAGTCGGGGTCGTCCCCGGTGCCCGCTTCGGCATTCTCCATGGCCGTCAGCGCCCGGCCCGTCACCGCCTGGCAGGTGCGGGCGTCGCCGAGCAGGGCGTGTCCGCGCGCCTCCGCCGCGTAGAACATCGCCTCCGCCCTCGGTGTGACACGCCCGCGCGCGCCCTCCTGTGCCGCCCGAGCCAGCTGGGCGATCTCCCGCGGATTGCCGAGCTGCGCGGCGAGATGGCTCATCGACGCGGCCAGTACGTAACCCCCGTACGCCCGGTCGCCCGCCGCCTGAGCCAGGCGCAGCGCCTGGATGTAGTAGCGCTGGGCGAGCCCCGGCTGGCCCGTGTCGACCGCCATGTACCCGGCGAGTTCGGTGAGCCGCGAGACCGCCGCGAAGAGCTGCCGCCCGACCGATTCGCGGTACGCCCCCGAGAGCAGCCCGGAGACCACGCTGTTCAGGTAGTGCACCAGGACCGGCCGCACATGTCCGCTGCCGAACCGGTGGTCGAGGTCGACGAGCGCGGCCGTCATCGCCCGTACCGCCTCCACGTCCGACATCCCGACGCGGGCCCCGGCGGCCCGGGCCACCTGCGGGTCGGCGCCGGTGATCAGCCAGTCGCGGCTGGGCTCGACCAGCGCCGACGACGCGATCGTCGAACCGGACAGGAAGTCGCGGCGGCCGACATCGCTGCGCCACAGCTCACAGACCTGCTCGATCGCCCCGATCACGGTCGGGGCGAACTGCAGGCCGACGCCGGACGCCAGATTCTTGCCGTTGGCCATGCCGATCTCGTCGATCGTGACCGTACGGCCGAGCTTGCGGCCGAGCGCCTCGGCGATGATTCCCGGTGCCCTGCCGCGTGGTTGCTGTCCACGCAGCCAACGGGCCACGGAGGTCTTGTCGTAACGCAGATCGAGCCCGCGTTCCGCGCCGACCATGTTGACGCGGCGGGCGAGGCCGGCGTTGGAGCATCCGGCTTCCTGAATGAGCGCCTGGAGCCGTTCGTTCGGCTGGCGGGCGACGAGAGGCCTGGCTGCCATGTTTCCCCCTGAGGCCGCAGTGATCGATGAGCGGATCACTGCCCGGCAAATACACGGAAAATGCGCACATTCATCGTGTTCATCACGTACGTCGTGTTCCTTGCCATTCATGACGGCATATGACAGAGGCCGACCGTTCCGGAGTTACCCCTAAACGGCTACCCGCCCGATCGGGCACCGCCTCACGCGCGCCCCCACCCATGCATCCATGCGCCCCGCGTGCCGGATCGATGAGCCGTGACCACGCCCGCCACGCCCGTAACCCCATGTGGTGACGGTAGTTGTGCTGTTCGTGGAAGAGCCCATCGGAGTCGAAGAGCCCATCGGAGTCATGGAAGTCACGAAGATCCTCCGACAGCGGGGCGAGCAACTGCTCGACGCCGCGGTGCGGTACGCGGAGGAGCGGCACTGGGCCGTGTGCCCCGGCACCTGGCTGGAGGCGGCCGGAGGAGCCGAGCGGTGCTCGTGCGGTGACGCCGGCTGCGCCTCCCCCGGCGCGCACCCCGCCGGACCCGGCTGGGCGGGCCGGGCGACCGGGAGCGGTGCCGCGGCCCACCGGATGTGGTCCAAGCACCCCGGGGCGTCGATCCTGTTGCCCACCGGTCGCACCTTCGACGCGATCGACGTACCGGAGTCCGCCGGCTTCCTCGCCCTGGCCCGGATGGAGCGGATGGGCGTGCCGCTCGGGCCCGTCACCCGCACCCCCGACCGGCGGATGCTCTTCTTCGTCCTGCCGGGCACGACGACCGGAGTAGACGCCCTGGTAGGGAAGTTGGACTGGCGAGCAGCGGCGATCGACCTCGTCGGCCGCGGCGACGGCCACTACGTGACGGCACCGCCGACCCGGGTCGGCGGACGCGGGGCGGTGCAGTGGGCCCGCCGTCCCGCGTCCGTCAACCGGTGGTTGCCGGACGCGGAGGAGCTCATCAGCCCGCTCGCCTACGCCTGCGCAAGGGAAGCAGCCGACGCACGAGCACGCCTTTCCTGAGGCGCCCTTTCGTAGGCTGTCCCCATACACGGGGACAGCGAAAGGCTTACATCATGCAGGACCGGACAGAGACCGACAGAACAGTGCGGGCGGGGGAAGCGGGAGAGGCGGGCGGAGCGCCGACGGCGCCGCCCGCCGTTCGCGTACAGGGGCTGTGGAAGCGGTTCGGCGAGCAGACCGCGGTCGCCGGAATCGATCTGGAGCTGCCCGCAGGCAAGTTCATCGGTCTGGTGGGGCCCAACGGAGCGGGCAAGACCACCACTCTGTCGATGGTCACCGGACTGCTCCGCCCCGACCAGGGACTGATCGAGGTCGGCGGCCATGACGTGTGGCGCGACCCGGTCGAGGTGAAGTCCAGGATCGGTGTGCTCCCGGAGGGGCTGCGGCTCTTCGAACGCCTCTCGGGACGCGAACTCCTCGCGTACACCGGAAGATTGCGCGGGCTGCCGGGCGCCGAGGTCGACAAACGGGCCACCCAGCTGCTCGATGTACTCGATCTGGCGGGCTCCCAGCACAAGCTGGTCGTCGACTACTCGACCGGCATGCGGAAGAAGATCGGGCTCGCCGCCGCGCTGCTGCACAACCCCGAAGTGCTCTTCCTGGACGAGCCGTTCGAGGGCGTCGACCCGGTGTCGGCACAGACCATCCGCGAGGTTCTGGAGCGGTACACCCGCTCGGGGGCAACCGTCGTCTTCTCCAGCCATGTGATGGAGCTCGTGGAGTCCCTCTGCGACTGGGTGGCCGTCATGGCCGCCGGCACGATCCGGGCCCAGGGCACCCTGGCCCAGGTGCGCGGCGAGGCGTCCTCGCTGCAGGACGCCTTCCTGGAACTCGTCGGCGCGGGCTCCCGGACCACCGGCGAGTCCCTGGACTGGCTGGGCGGCGACCGATGAGCGTGCTCGACGCCCCCGTGGGAGCCGCCCCCGGCCGGGACGGCACGAGCGGCGGCGAGGGGCTCGTCCCCGTCTTCGTACGGCTCAAGCTGACCCTGCTGCGCAACGGGCTGCGGCAGTCGGCCGGCCGACGGGCCGCGTACATCACCTCCGTCGTCCTCACCCTGCTGATCGCCGCGGGCCAACTGATCGCGCTGATCGCGCTGCGCGGAAACGCCCATGCCGACTCCCTCGTCGTCCTGCTGGCCGGGGTGCTGGCGGTCGGCTGGACCGTGATGCCGCTGTTCTTCCCCAGCGGTGACGAAACCCTCGACCCGAGCCGTCTGGTGATGCTGCCGTTGCGGCCGCGCCCGCTGATCGCCGCGCTGCTGATGGCGTCACTGGTCGGCATCGGTCCGCTGTTCACGCTCTGTCTGGCGGCCGGTTCGGTGTTCGCGGTGGCGCAGGGGGTGGCCGGTGCGGTGTTCGCCGTGGTGGCCGCACCGCTCACACTGCTGGTGTGCGTCGCGCTGACGCGAGCCGTGGCCACGGCCAACACCCGGCTGCTGACATCACGCAAGGGCCGCGATCTGGCGGTGCTCAGCGGGCTCGTGATCGCGGTGGGCTTCCAGGTCGTCAACTTCGGTGCGCAACGGCTCGGCCGGGCGGGCGGGCTTTCCGCCCTCGATCCGGCCGCGGACGTGGTGCGCTGGCTGCCGCCCGCCTCGGCGATCGGGGCGGTGGACTCGGCGTCGCACGGCTCGTACGGGCAGGCCGCCGTACAACTGCTGCTGTCCGTGGCGGCGCTGTTCGCGCTGTTGTGGCTGTGGCAGCGGAGCCTGGTGAAGCTGATGACGGCCCCGGACGGTTCGACCCTGGCGGCCGCCGAGCCGAGCCGCGAGAAGGCCGGCAAGGTCGGCTCCAGGCTCTCCGCACTGCTGCCCCAGGGGCGTACGGGCCCGGTGATGGAGCGCAGTCTGCGGTACGTCGCACGCGACCCGAAGACCAAGGCCGCCTGGGTCACGGCGCTGGCGATCGGGCTGATCGTGCCGATGCTCAACGCGTTGCAGGGCACCGGCTCTCTCTACTTCGCCTGTTTCGCCGCCGGGATGCTCGGCATGCAGATGTACAACCAGTTCGGGCAGGACACCTCCGCGTTCTGGATGGTGGCGCTGACCATCTCCTCCACCCGGGACGCGTACCTCGAACTGCGGGCGCGGGCGCTGGCGTTGCTGCTGATCACACTGCCGTACACGATTCTGGTGACAGTGGTGACGGCGGCGGTGCTCGACGACTGGGACGCTCTGCCGGGGGTCATGGGGCTGTCGTTCGCCATGCTGGGCGCGATGCTGGCGACGGGTGCGGTGGCGTCGGCGAACTTCCCGTACTCGATCCCGCAGGACGGGGCGTTCAAGAACGTGGCACCGGGGCAGGCCGGGCTCGCCTGGATCTCGATCTTCGGCGGCATGATCTCGGCGGCGCTGCTCTGCGCACCCGTGATCGCGGTGACGATCTGGCTGCATGTCGCCGACATGGAGCAGTGGCTGTGGCTGCTGCTGCCCGCGGGGGCCGTGTACGGGGCGCTGATCTCCTGGGCGGGGCTACGGCTCGCCGCTCCCCGAACGGCGAACCGGCTCCCGGAGATCCTGGCGGCGGTCAGCAAGGGCTGAGAGCTTCCTCCGCAGGGCCTGTCTCTCCTACGGGGAGACGGGCTCGCGGTCGTCCTGGGGGTCCTCGGCGAACTGCTCCAGGAAGGGTTCGACCGCCGCTCGCCAGCCCTCCGGCTGGTCGTAGTGGACGAGATGGCCGGCGTCGGCCACCTCCGCGTACTGCCCGCGTGGCAGTACGCGGACCATCTCCTGGGCCTCCGCCCGGCCCAGCTCGCCGTCGAGGCCGCGGAGCACCAGGGTCGGGCACCGGACCTGTGCCAGCTCCTCCCAGTGCGCGTCGAACACCCACGTCGCGCGGGACTGGAGCATCTGGCGACGTGAGAAGACGGGGCGCCAGCCGTCGGCCCGCTCGGCCATCACCTCGGCGAAGAATTCGCCGCGGGCGGGGTTGGGCCGCTCCACCCAGGGGTCGTCCTCGCCGAACCACTTCCGTACGTCGGAGAGCGTCGCGAACGGCACCGGCCAGGACTTGAACCAGTCCTCCCACTCCCGCTGCGAGGCCGCCCCGAGCGCGGAGGCCCGCATGTCGCAGATGACCAGGGCCCGGACGAGATCGGGGCGCTTCGCGGCGAGCTGCCAGGCGGTGAGCGCTCCCATCGAATGCCCGACAAGGGTGACGGGGGCGAGGCCGAGCTGTTCGATCGCCGCCTCGGCGTCGGCGACATACGCATCACGGGTGTACGGGCCTTCGGCCGGCTTCTCGCTGCGGCCGTGCCCTCGCTGGTCGAGGCCGACGGCACGGTGCCGCTCGGCGAGCCAGCGGGTGGTGGAGGCCCAGTGGGAGGCCCGGCCCATCAACCCGTGGAGCAATAAGACCCCGGGGGCGCGTTCGCCCTCCGTGCGCCCTTTGGGCGGGTCGGCGAACTCCCAGGCTGCGAGGCGTACGCCGCCGGTCCCGGTCACATCGATGCGCCGCACCATATGTTCTGGCACCTCCTTCTGGTCCTCGATCACCGCTTGATCACTGCTCGATCACCGTGTGGTCGCGTCACGCCAGACTATCGAACCTTTATTCGAAAACCGGGTTCCGGCATCCAACACCCCTCGTTCGAGTGACCGGCTCCAAGGATTGACGGCGGCCCCGGAGGGGAGATCTTCTCCAGGAGGCGGGCCACTCGGGGATGAGGGCCCGTGGGGATCGACCTTGAGAGCTCGGGGCTCCAGGTCGAAACAGGGGAGGGCAGGCCCCGGCGCCGCAAGGCGCCGGGGCCCTCTGCCGTTCGGGGAGCGGTCGTTCGGGGAGCGGCCGACGCCGAAACGCCTTCGCGGGCGGCGGCACGGGTACCGCGGGCGGCCGGGCGCGGATCGTGGGCGGCCGGGGCCGCGGCAGCGACCTTCCGGTGGGCGTGCCAGACATGCCGGACATGCCAGTACGACGGGCGCATGCGCCTGCTCCCTCCCCGACCGCGTGACCAGGTGGCCGACACTCTCAGGTATGCCTCAGCCACAGCCTGGCACGTGATCCGCCCGGGCGCTGCAATTCCGGGCGGAAAAACGGAATGCGGACGTTACGCTTCAGCGCCCTGTCGGCGGCGCCCGTCAGCGGTGCCCGTCGCGGCGCCCGTCAGCGCTTGGCCACGAAAACATGCGAGGCGATCTCGGCGTCCAGCTCCGCCGCCTCGCCACTGCTGCCGACCAGCACCCCGCCGGGCGACTGGGTCACGCTGACCACGGAACCGGGCTGAACACCCGCCCGCCGCAGCGTGTACATCAGCTGGGCGTCCGTCTGGATCGGCTCACCGATCCGGCGCACGACCACCGTCTTGCCCTCGGCGCCCGGGTCGAGCTCCGACAGGCTCACCATGCCCTCGTCGAGGAACGGGTCGGCCTCGGCCTTCTCGCCCAGCTCCTCCAGGCCCGGGATCGGATTCCCGTACGGGGACTCCGTCGGGTGGCGCAGCAGTTCCAGCACCCGCCGCTCCACGGCCTCGCTCATCACATGCTCCCAGCGGCATGCCTCGGCGTGGACCTGCTCCCACTCCAGGCCGATCACGTCGACGAGCAGGCACTCGGCGAGCCGGTGCTTGCGCATGACGCGGGTCGCGAGGCGGCGCCCCTCGTCGGTCAGTTCCAGGTGGCGGTCGCCCGCGACCTGCACCAGGCCGTCGCGCTCCATGCGCGCCACCGTCTGGCTGACCGTCGGACCGCTCTGGTCCAGCCGTTCCGCGATCCGGGCGCGCATGGGGACCACGCCTTCCTCTTCGAGTTCGAGGATGGTGCGGAGATACATCTCCGTGGTGTCGATCAGTCCGGACATTCGTGCCCCTCGATGCTGTGACATGAAAAACGTCGTGCGCTGGCCCTGACCCAATTCTGACGCATACCGCCGACAACCGTGCCGTGCCGACCGAACGCTGTACAGCGGAGCGGAGTGGGCGGTATTGACAGGCCACTGGTCCAGACCGCAACGTGATCCGCGGCACGGACACCCCACGGACAATTCTCCCCGCTGGAAAGGGCCTCCTCGATGAGCGACAGCAAGCTGGCCGGTCAGTTCTTCGATGCAGCGATCGGCCTGCTGGAGCGCGTACGCGACGAGGAGTCCGGCAACATCGCGGCCGCCGGTGCCGCGATCGCCGACACCGTCGCCGCGGGCGGCAGGCTCTTCGCCTTCGGCGCCGGACACTCCTCGCTCGCCGCGCAGGACGTCGTCTACCGAGCGGGCGGGCTCGCCCTGATGAACCTGCTGGCCGTGCCCGGGAGCGTCGGCGTCGACGTCATGCCGGCGACCCTCGGCTCGGCACTGGAGCGGGTCGACGGGCTTGCGGGCGCGGTGCTCGACTCCAGTCCCGCAAAGGCGGGCGACGTCCTCGTGATCATCTCGCTCTCCGGGCGCAACTCGCTTCCGGTGGAGATGGCGATGAATGCGCGGGCGCTCGGCCTGAAGGTCATCGGCGTCACTTCGGTGGCGTACGCGGACGGCACCCGGTCCCGGCACAGCTCGGGCGGCTTCCTGCGGGACCACTGCGACATCGTGCTCGACAGCAAGATCTCCATCGGCGACGCGGAGCTGACCGCCGAGGGGGTCGAGGCGCCGTTCGCACCCGCGTCGACGGTCGTCACCAGTGCGGTGATGCAGGCGATGATGGCGGCCGCGGTGGAGCAGCTCGTGGAGCGGGGGGTCGAACCGCCGATGCTGCGGTCGGGAAACGTCGACGGCGGTCACGAGTGGAACGGGCGCATCATGGCGGAGTACCGGGACCGGATCTTCTACCGCCACTGATCGCGCCGGGCCGCCGGCCGCCCCGCTACGGGCACGTCGGCAACACGACCCGGACCGTCAGTCCGCCGCCCGGGTTCGCCGTCGCACTCGCCTCGCCGCCGTGCGCCCTCGCGATCGACGCCACGATGGAGAGCCCCAGACCGGCCCCCTCACCGGGAGCGTGACGGCGGGCCTGCGCCCGGCGGAACGGCTCGAACAGCAGCGGCACCGTCGCCGGGTCCACCACCGGCCCGGTGTTGGCGACTTCCAGACCGTCCGGCCCCACCCGGACCCTTACTGTCCCGCCGGGGTGGTTGTGGCGCAGCGCGTTGGCGAACAGGTTGCGCACGAGGTGGTCCAGCAGGACCGGGTCGCCCTCGACCGACACCGGCCGGGCCTCCGCCTCGACGGTGATGGACCGTTCCTTCGCCTCCGCCGCCAGTGCCTCGGTCACCGTGGCCGCGGTCGCGTCCAGGTCGACCCGTTCGCGCCGCCGCAGGCCCTCGTCGGAGACCGCGAGGAGCAGCAGCCCCTCGATGAGCTGCTCGCTGTCGGCGGCGGTGTCGATGAGCTTGTACCGGATCCAGGCGACCTTCTCGGGCGACGGGTCGTCGGCGAGGCCGATCTCGGCTGCGGCCCGCTGCACGGCGAGCGGGGTGCGCAGCTCGTGGGCGGCGTTGGCGGCGAACCGCTGCCGGGCGGCGACCAGCTCCTCGATCCGGTCGAGCATCCCGTCGAAGGTGTCGGCCAGTTCCTTGAGCTCGCCGGGCGGGGCCTTCAGCGCGAGGCGTTCGTGCAGGTTGCTGCCGGAGAGCCGGCGGGCGCGGGCGGTGATGACGCCGACCGGCCGCAGCACCCGGCCCGCCATCCACCAGGCGAGCGCGACGGAGAGCGCCGAGTAGACGGCGAGGGAGACCCCGGAGACCGTCAGCAGCTGGTTGAGCGCGGCGTCCCCGGCGGCGGTACTGACCCTCTGCGCCACCGCGTACTGCCCGGGTTGCATGACCACGGTCTGCGCCCAGTCCGACGACGGCAGCGCGGGCGCGGTGGCCATGCCCGACCGGACGGCGGAGGCGGTGGCCCCGGCGTGTACACACCTCCGCCCCCCCGAGACTTCCAATCAGGGGGGGGGCCGGCGTGCGC